>QZIV01000007.1 GCA_003599135.1 Candidatus Parcubacteria bacterium
CTTCCGATCTGAAAGAGTCCGAAGTTCGGAAAGAGCCCATCGAAACACTTGCCAAGCTTTATCTCCGCTTTCACAAAGAGCTCGAGACCGATCCTCGCCTCGAAGAGGAGGGGCGGGCTGAATTCCGAAAGCTCGAGGAGGGGGACAAAGAAAACCGCCGCTTGTGGGAATGGTTCCGCCGCGAGTCCATCAAAGAACTCAAAAAACTCTACAAGCTCCTCGGAGTTTGGTTCACCACCTATATCGGCGAGAGCTTCTTTGAGAAGGAAATGAAACCGCTCGTCTCGGATCTCTTGCGAAAGGGTGTCGCAAAAGAAAGCGAAGGATCGGTTATCGTGTCGCTTGAGGAGGAAAACCTCCCGCCGGCTTTGATTCAGAAATCAGATGGCGCGAGCCTCTACCTCACTCGCGACATCGCGAATCTCCGGTACCGGATCTCGAAGTTCAAACCGGCAAAGATGCTCTATGTGGTGGGGAACGAACAGACGCTCCACTTCGCTCAGCTTTTTGCGATAGCAAAGATCCTCGGATTTCCCAAACTTCACCTTGCCCACGTAAAATACGGCCTTCTTTTGGGCGAGGATGCGAGGAAGCTTTCGACGAGGAAGGGCGGCGCAGTTCTTGCAAAAGAAGTAATTGGAAAAGCCATGAAACTTGCGAAAAGCGTTGTGGCGAAGAAAAATCCGGGACTGCCCCGGAAAACCAAAGACCGCGTCGCAGAGGACGTAGGGATCGGAGCCTTGAAGTACAACATTCTTCGCGAGAACCACCATTCGGACATCGTGTTCGACTGGGCGAAGATGCTCGATATTTTCGGCGAAACCGGGCCGTATCTCCAGTACACCTATGCGCGCCTCCGAAGTATCCGGCGGAAGGCCCGCGGAGGCGGGAAGCCCGACGTTTCACTTCTTGCGAAAGAAGAGGAACTTGCACTTATACGGAAGTTTTTCGAGTTTCCCGAAGAACTCAAGCGAAGCGAGGAAACCTATCTTACGAATAACCTTACGATCTATCTCTATGAACTCGCGAGTCTTGCGAACAAGTTTTACGAAACAACGCCGGTTTTGAAAGAGAAGAACGCCGGGCTTCGCGCCGCACGGCTTCTTCTCGTCGAGGTCGTTGCGCGCACCATAAAACAGGGACTCGCGCTTCTCGGTATCGGGGCGCCGGAGCGGATCTAGTTAAGCGTCAAGCGGATAAAAAAGACGCGGCCGCTATCTCACTGGACAGCGGCCGGTTTTCCCGATGCAATGTCTCTGATTGCAGTCATGGGAGGGATTTTCTCTTTGAGTAGTACAGCGAAGGGGCCAAACATCTCGAATCTCCTACCATTAAGCGAAAGCCATAGCTCCATAGCTGGCGCCAGGAAGTCGGTCCTGCGCTGGTCGCGAGGTGTCTGGAGCGAGTCCATGTATCGTCCCAATCGCTCACTTGCAACCTCGCCCCCGAGCACTTTCCAGAGCGGCCATACTAACATTGCGATACCGAGTGTGAGACCGGTTACGGCAAAGGCCGCGATCGGGAGATTCCTCGTTTCCACGAGGAGAGACATACCCGGTACGAAAACGGCAGCTGAACTTAACAGAAACAGAAAAACGGTTCTCCAGTTCATCATTTCCTCCCCTCGTGAGATCTGCCGTAAATATATCCTTCCCGAGTGATACGTCAAGTTCAGTTTCGTTTGTCAGGGCGGGGCTTATTTTCTATGATGAAGCAACAACGATGAAAAGCGGATTTCGAAATTTCTTCGGCGAAAGCTTCAACCTCCCGGCGCTTGAGGAAAAAGTTTTGAAATTCTGGAACGAAAACCGGATTTTTGAGAAAAGTGTAGCGCTAAGGAAGCAACCCGCCTCTGCCCTCGCTTCGCCAAGGCTACGCCGGGCGAGTAAAGCTACGGCGGGCGAAAGAAAGACCTTTGTGTTTTTTGAGGGGCCGCCGACCGCGAACGGAAAACCCGGCATCCATCATGTCCTAGCCCGGGCGTTTAAAGATCTTATTCCGCGCTACAAGACGATGCAGGGATTCCAAGTTCCCCGGAAGGGCGGCTGGGACACGCACGGCCTCCCCGTCGAGCTTGAAGTTGAAAAACAGTTGGGCCTCAAGTCCAAAAAAGACATCGAGAAGTTCGGGATCGCGGCATTTAACAAAAAGTGCAGGGAGTCGGTCTGGAAATACAAGGACGAGTGGGAGCGCCTCACCGAGCGGATGGGTTTCTGGATTGACCTCAAACACCCCTATATCACGTACGAGAATAACTACATCGAAACGCTGTGGTGGATCATCAAAGAGATCTGGAAAAAGGGACTACTCCATCGCGGACACAAAGTGGTTCCGTGGTGCCCGCGGTGCGGCACGGCGCTCTCCTCCCATGAACTTGCACAAGGATACGACACCGTCACCGACCAGTCGGTGTATGTGAAATTTAAGGTGAAACCCGGGCAATCTGTCGGAAATTGGAAGGCCGGAAGTAAGACATACATTCTCTCTTGGACTACTACCCCATGGACGCTTCCTGGAAACGTAGCTCTCGCAGTTGGAAAAAGTATCGAGTACGTTTGGACAGAAAAAGACGGAGAGGAGTTTATTGCGTCGCGAGAATTCATGGATATGTCGAAGCTCGGTAGTATCGGTAGGGCGAGCAAAGGAAGCGAACTCGTCGGCCTCGAATACGAACCCCTCTTTCCGATCAAGACACTCGCGAGTTCCAAATCTCATAAAATCTACGAAGGCGATTTTGTAACGACGGAAGAAGGAACGGGCGTGGTGCACACTGCCGTAATGTACGGCGAGGACGACTACCAACTCGGTACGAAGGTTGGTCTGCCCCAACACCACACGGTAGATGAGACGGGGAAGTTTACGAAAGATGTTCCCGGGCTCGCGGGACTCGGCGTGAAAGACGAAAAAACGGAGAAGAAAATATTCGAGTATCTCAAAAAGCGCGGTTTGCTTTTTTCCGTCCAGCCGTACTCTCACGAATATCCTTTTTGCTGGCGGTGCGGGACGGCTCTCATCTACTACGCGAGAGAGTCGTGGTTCGTTTTGATGTCGAAATTCCGAGCCGAGCTCATCAAAAACAACAAAACGATCAACTGGACCCCCGAGCATCTCAAGGAGGGCCGCTTCGGTGAATGGCTCCGGGAAGCGAAGGATTGGAACTTTTCCCGCGAACGCTACTGGGGGACGCCGCTCCCCGTATGGCGTTGTACGAAGTGCGGGCACGACGAGGTCGTGGGAAGTCGTGAGGAGCTTCGGGAAAAAGCAGTGAAACGGAACACGTTCCTTTTTATGCGGCATGGCGAGGCAAGGAGCGTTGTTGAAGGGATCTGCGGCCCCCCGCGCGATTTTCCGAAACCGTATCGACTCACGGAACGGGGCCAGGAACAAGTGCGGAGAACCGGACAGCTTCTTGCGAAGAAGGAGATCGATCTTATCGTTTCCTCTCCGCTTGTACGCACAAGAGAAACGGCTGCTATCGTCGCGAAAGCTACTAAGGCGAAAGTAAAATATGCGAAAGAGCTCATTGATATTCATCCGGGGATTTTTGAGGGCAAAAAAGTTGAGGCGTGGGACGCTTATTTCCAGGACGAGCTCCAAACGTTTGACACTCCGCCGCCGAAAGGAGAAAGCAGGAATCAGGCGAAGACGAGGATGCTCAAGTTCTTTCGGAAACTCGATAAGGCATTTCGAGGAAAGATGATCCTTATCGTCGGACACGGCGATCCGCTCTGGCTTTTGAGTGGCGCCCTGAACGGCCTCTCTGATGAGGCGATTTTGAAGCAACCGTATCCGAAAGTTGGCGAGCTTTACGAAATAGACACTCGGCCGCTGCCGCTCGACGAGGAAGCGCGGGAAGATTTTCACAGACCCTACGTGGACGAGATCCGATTGCGGTGCTCAAAATGCAAAGGCGAGGCGGTTCGAGCAAGAGAAGTGGCTGACGTGTGGTTCGATTCCGGCGCGATGCCCTTTGCCCAGTGGCACTATCCTTTCGAAAACCGAGAAACGGTTGATAAAAAAAGAGCGTTCCCGGCCGACTACATCTCGGAAGCGGTTGACCAGACGCGCGGGTGGTTTTATACGCTCCTTTCGGTCTCGACCCTTCTCGGCAAGGGAGCTCCCTATAAGAACGTGATTTGTCTGGGTCACATCAACGACAAGTTCGGCCAGAAGATGTCGAAGTCGAAAGGCAACATTGTCGATCCGTGGCTCACGATCCAGAAATACGGCGTCGATGCGGTCCGATGGAACTTTTATTCCGCAGCGCCTCCCGGAGAGCCGAAAAACTTCGACGAGGCGGAAATTTTGAAAACGTCGAGGAAGCTCCACCTCATCCTCTATAATTCGCTCGTTTTCTATAGAACGTATGCCCTCGGAGGAAAACCGAAGGCGATTGAAAACTTGAAACCGAAGCACGTCCTTGATCGGTGGGTTGTTGCGCGGCTCGGGGATACGATCCGTGTTGCGACGAGGCATCTCGACGCCTACGAAGTTCGCGAAGCCGCTCTCGCAATCGAGGCGTTCGTTGATGACCTCTCGCGGTGGTACATCCGCCGCTCGCGCCGGAGATTCCAGCCTGCCCGCCGAAGTCTCAACGCAGGCGGGAAGCCAGAAAGTAAAAAAGATTTTGAGGCGGCCTCGGAGATATTAGGAGGAGTGCTTCTCGAGACGGCAAAACTTCTTGCGCCGTTCACGCCGTTTTTCGCCGATGCTCTCTACGGCGCGCTTTCGAAAAGCGAGGCCGAGTCAGTCCACCTAGCCGACTGGCCGGAGGCCCCAAAGAAGATGACCGACCTGAAGCTCGTTTCGGGAATGAGCGAAGTGCGCCGTCTCGCAAGCCTTGCACTCGCAAAGCGGGAAGAAGCGAAAATAAAAGTTCGCCAACCCCTGCCGGTCCTTAAAATAAAGAGTGCCACCCTCAAGGGACAGCGTGAACTTTTGGAAATTCTCCGAGACGAAGTCAACGTGAAACAAGTTTCGGTTGATCCGAAGCTCAAAGAGGAATTGTGGCTCGATACAACAATTACGCCCGAGCTCCGCGAGGAGGGGATCGTTCGCGAGCTTATCCGCGCCGTTCAGGACCTCCGACAGAAAGCGGAGCTTCGACCGAAAGACAGAATTATTCTCATGCTCTCCTTGCCCGAGAATATTGCCGCCATGGCTCTACGGAACGAGGCGTTTCTCAAAAAAGAAGTGGGAGCGAAAGCGGTTCAATATAAAAAATCGGAGAAGTTCGGGGCGGAGACAGAGACGAAGATTGAGAATTGGGGCGTTTGGTTGGGAATTCGGAAAGCGTAACGAAAACGGCGCACGAGGATTTGGACCTGTGCGCCGTGATTACTGTTTTGGACACTCACCTAGCTGTTGGGCGAGTTCAGCAACTCGCCGTTCGATCCCATAATCTTATAGGGAAAAAGATCGCTAGGGTCGAAAGGTTTTGACGAGAGTGCCGTCATCGTGCTCCCTGGTTCGAAGATCAGGGCGTGGCCGATGCCGGCAGGAATGTGAATCCTAGTTCCGATTCCCAGATCTCGGAAGACTCTGCGGTTTTTCGTGACCACGTTCTCGAGGACAAGTATGCGGATCTTCCCCGAACTTACGAAGAAGATTTCTTCCTGTCGCAGGTGGACGTGATTGCCTACCGGGATGGAGGCCTTGAAAAAGAAGTGCCCCAGCCGCATCGCCGCGAACTCTCCGTTCATCGGCTCGAAGATGTCGCGCCGCTCGTCGGAGTTCGCCGGGGGGACCATAGTGACAAGATCCCCAGGTTGATGTTGCCGTGCGGCTGACTCATGAGGTGCACTCCGGAGTGAACTGCAACCTCAACCTCCCGAGCTTTTGCAGGGCGAGGAAGGTGGTGCTGATAGAGCAGTCTTCACGGACTTTACCTTCCTCAATGAGCTTCAGCCACTCGCCGAGCGGAATGGCAACTCCCTTCAAGAACTCAGTCTCGTCGAGTTTGGCCCTGCGGCGGACGATTGGTTCCTTGGGGGTTCCGAGGAATGGAAAACAGCGTTGCGTTGACTGGCGTGTGCTCACGGGAATGCCGACGCCGTTGCTCAACGAGATAACCTCGGCGAGTTCGATGCCGGTTTCATGGGTAAACTCACGTCTGGCGCAGGCTCCGTAGGGGTCGGTGGTTTTCATGTCGTCGTTGCTCGGCACGCCGGAAGGCGGTACGAGCGTGATGTCATTCGATCCCTGTTTCCACTCGCCGACAACGATGAGGAGATCTCCGGGAAGGAGTACGAAGGTCGTTGCCCAGTTCCGTCCGACGTGGCGAAAATAGCGTTCGATCCGGCCAGCCGGGTTTTTGAGGAATTGAACCTCGACCCGAGGCGCGAACTTAAGCTCGTGCAGCTGGTCGGGGGTAAGTGGTCCAGCGTTGCCAGCCAGATACTCTTGAATTGAAAGCGGCGGCCGCACCGTTTCCCACTCGCGGACGCCGAGTTCGCCGAGCACTTGGTAAATCGTTTTTGCAGTTACAAGGGGAAAACCAAACCGTGTTTCCATGCTCAAACCTCCCTTTCACTTTGGGATATTTCTGGATATGAACCCGAAACGAGGGTTACTGCAAAAAACTGTACGATTTTGTTATGGGATTGTCAAGTCAGAGTGCAATACCGATCCGCTTTTTCGCCTCCTGAATTTTTTTGGAGGCGGCCACTGATGCCATTCCCGATCCTTTCACGAGCACCGCTCGGAGGGCGGACGTTTTATTTCTCAATTCCGCTTTTTTCGATCTGAATTTCGCGAGCTTTTCCGATACTTCCTCCGCGACGGCGGCCTTGAACGTTGCATAGTTTTTGCCTCGAAACTTTTTCTCGAGCTGAAGAATCGGCTTTCCGGTAAAGGACGAAAGAATCTCAAGGAGATTACTTACCCCGGGTTTCTTCTCCCGGTCGTATTTTACTTCACTTCCGGAATCCGTAACCGCCCGGCCGATTTTCTTTTTTATCTCCTCAGGCGAGTCGTCGAGAAAGAGGCACCCTTCAGGCTGGGACTTGGACATTTTCTTTTCAGGGTTCATTAAACTCATCACGCGAGGCGTTTTCGTAAGAAGCGGCTGGGGCTCTACGAAGGTTCTTCCAAATTTCGAGTTGAATTTCCGGGCAAGAGTCCGAGTCAGTTCGAGATGCTGGAGCTGATCGTGTCCCACCGGAACAAATTTCGCATCGCAAAAAAGAATATCAGCTGCCATGAGCACCGGATAATAAAAGAGGCCGATGTTTGAAGTTTCTTTTTCACCTTCGGATTTTTCTTTAAACTGTGTCATGCGACGAAGATCGCCCATCGGAGTCAAGGTACCTAGAATCCATGCGAGTTCAGTGTGGCTCGGGCTTTGCGACTGTTGGAAGATGGTTGACTTCCTTGGGTTAAGCCCGGCGGCAAGAAAGTCGGCGACCAACTCCAAGATTTGTTTAGGTTTTTCTTTCGGGTCGAATGCTTCGGTGAGCGAGTGGAGATCCGCGATAAAAAAATAGCACTCGTATTTGCCGGAGTCCTGAAGCTCCACGAAATTCTTGAGCGCTCCTAAGTAATTTCCAATATGCAACCGGCCGCTTGGCTGGATCCCCGAAACTAAAACTGGTTTTGCCATCCAATTATTATATCTCGATAACAACAGGAAGTATCACCCTTCGACTGCGCTCAGGGCAAGTCGGCCTTATATCTCTATTACGACGGGCAAGATCATCGGTCGGCGGCGGGTTTTGTTATAGAGAAACTGCCCGATCTGGTCCCGGATGATCGTTTTTAAGTAATCGCTTTCAACGGATTGGGAGGTCGGGAGGCGCGAGATGAGGCCGCGGATGCGCTTCCGCACTTCCTCGAGCACCTCCTGATTTTCTTTGAGGTAAATGAATCCGCGCGAGATGATGTCGGGGCTTTTCAAAAGCTTCGCCTTGTCCCGGGCGATCGTAACGATGATGACGACCATTCCCTCCTGAGCGAGTGTTCGCCTGTCGCGGAGCACGACCTCCTCGACGTCGCCGACGCCCAAGCCGTCCACCATTACGTAGAATGCAGGGACAGTTTCCTGGGTTACACGGAAGGAGTCTGGGGTAAGCTCCGCAACCTGGCCGTTGTCCATAAGGATAATGTTTTCCTTTTTGATCCCCGCCTCGCGGGCGTTTTGCGCGTTCGCGGCGCGCATGAAGTAGTACCCGTGCACCGGTACGAGGAATTTCGGTTTCAAGAGTTCCATCACCAGCTTTAAGTCTTCTTTGGGAGCGTGGCCGCTTGAGTGGATGTCAACAATTTTCGAGTGATAGACGATCGCGCCTTGCCGTGCGAGGTTGTCTTTCAAGACCTGTACACTCCGTTCGTTCCCCGGAATAATCGAAGACGAGAAGATGACCGTATCGCTCGGCTTTATCTTTATATGCCGGTGCTCTCCGGTTACGATTTTCATGAGACTCGCGTTTTCTTCCCCCTGTGCACCGGTTGAGAGCACCAATAATCTGTCGTCACGGATCTTGTGCATCTCTTCGAGGGAAATGATCGTTCCCTGCTTTGCCTTGATAAAGCCAAGACTCTGCGCGATCTGGACGTTCGTCTTCATGGAATACCCCGAGAGCGCGACCCGTTTTCCGATTTTCTCGGCGATCTTCACTATCTCGGCGATGCGGGTGAGAAGCGACGCGAAGGTTGCGATGATGATCCTCCCCTCCGCTTTCTTAAAAATTTCTTCGAGATTTTTCTCGACAATGCGCTCGGAGAGCGAGTGGCCGGCCTCCTCGGCGTTTGTGCTGTCGACGAGGAACGTGTGCACCCCCATCCGTCCGATGCGCTCGAATTCTTCCAGGCCCTGCGGATTGTCATCGTCGTCGTAATCAATCTTGAAGTCCGCGAAGTGGACGATGTTTCCCGCCGGAGTTTTCAAAAGCACGCCGGTCGTCTCGGGGATGTTGTGCGCGACGCCGAAGAATTCGGCCTCGAAGGAATTGGAAACTTTTATCCGATCCCCGTTTTTTACTATGTGGATTTTGAGGCGCGGAGCGTTCGGGTGGTCTTCCTGACGTTTTTCGATAATCGCTTTGGTAAGCGATGTTGCGTAAATAATAGGGTTACCGAGTTTTTCGATGATATGCGGGATTGCCCCGATGTGATCGTAGTGAGCGTGCGTGAGGATGAGCGCCTGGACATTCGATTTTTTGCTCTCGAGATATGTCATGTTCGGGATGATGTAGTCGATGCCAGGAGTCGCCTCTTCGGGGAATTGTAAACCGGCGTCAACGATGACGATTTCGTTCTTGTATTCGAGGAACATACAGTTCCGTCCGACCTCTTCGAGGCCGCCCAGAGGCACGAGTCGAACCGCTCCGTCGGGAGACGAGGAAGTTGCCTGTCGATCTCGATCCATTGGGCGTGGATGAACTCCGGTTTTTGGGGGCCGGCTTGTCTCGGTTGTTCTAAAAGGAGTCCGTCGAGGAGTCATATATTCTAAATATTCTGAGTGGGCAGGGAGGGATTTGAACCCTCAAGCCTTGCGGCATACGGCCCTGAACCGTACGTGTCTGCCAATTTCACCACCTGCCCTCGGAAAGACAAAATGTGCGCGATGTGCGTGGAAAGTAAGAGAGTATCCTAGCAAGAAAACGATTCGAAGTCAAGATTTGAACGCTCGCGCGGTTTTGAGGTACCACAGGGATGCGTCTCGAAAGCGATCTGCCGGCTCGGCGATGTGTTGGGCTTCGATTCCCTGTAAGCCTTTCGGCACAAGATACAAATAGTCGGGTGAGTAAAGAAACACAGCCGGATAGTCCGCGATAATCGTGCTTTGAAGCTCCTCGAATTGCTCGTGCCGGTTGTCCGGAGCAAGGTTTTGACGGGTCGAAACGATCAGCGAGTCGACTTTTTTATTGCTGTAGATGCTCAAGTTGAGTCCGGGGAAAAAACGCTCCGACGAGTGCCAGAAAGAGAAAAGGTCGGAGCTCGGCCCCAGAATGTTTCCGAAGAGAAGCATTTCGTAATCGCGGTTTTTAATGATGGTGTTCGTAACTTCTTCGGGCGACTGCGCGATCACATTTATCTTGAATCCCACGCGTTCCCACATCGACCGGAGCTCGTTCGCGGTTTGGACAAGAAAGCCGATTTGAGGGACAACGAGGTTGAGTTCAAGTGGGATGGTGCTGCTTTTAATCGCTTTCTCCCGGTAGCCTTTTTCTTCAACGAATTTCCAGCCCGCGCCCTCGAGAGTTTCCTTTGCAAGCTCCGGAGAGAACGACTCACCTCTGTCTTTGGAGATCGCGTATGGAGCTCCGGAGGGAATCGGACTCATGACTTCGGCGCCGCGGTTTTGGAGTATGTCGGCGAGGATGCGCGAGGTATCTGTTGCGAACGTGAGAGCTCTCCGCACCTCGAGTTCCTTGAGTGCAAGATTCTTGCTCTGGTTCAAGAACACCGCGTAATAGCGGGGGAGCTGGAACGAGAGCATCGCGTGCGGCCGCTCCACTTGTTTCAGATCGCTTACGGGAAGGCCCGCCAACCCGTCAACTCGTCCGGCGTTGAATTCTTTTACAAGGTCCTCGCTTTGAGAGAAGAAACGGAAAACAATCTCGGAAATGAACGGGCGGCCGTTGTGATAGAGAGGGTTCGCGGCGAGGCGGTACGTTTCGACGAATCCGTCGGATCTCGCTTTATAAGAAGCAAAGGCGTATGCTCCGCTCCCCACGGGCTGCAGATTGAATTCGGAAAGCCGCCAGTTGGGAGGCGCTACGTCGTCGAGGAGGTGTTTTGGTACGACGTAGAGAGAGTCAAGGTTATACGAGAAAAAGGCGTACGGATTTGCGAGTACGAATTGAAGCTCGAGTTCGCTTAACCGGGTTGCGAGCACTCCTTGCCACGCGACCGCAAGCGGGGATTGGGTTTCGGGATCTTGGATTTTTTGAACCGTAAAAATGACGTCGTCGCTCGTGAGTTTTTCTCCGTCGTGCCACGTGAGGCGCTCTTTGAGGCGAACTTTCCAAGTCCGCCCGTCTTTGCTCGCTTCAACTTTTTCCGCGAGACTCGTCAGACTCGAGAAGACGAGGCGTGCTAGATTTTTATCGGCCTCCGTTGTGGCGAGGAGAGGGTTTACATACGCAGGTTGGCCGATTACTCCTTCGATGAACTCCCCTCCTTCGGCCGCAACGACACGGGTCGACCCTTCGACCCAAAGCGCTGTAAGGACAATCGCACTTATGACCCCGATTGTTCCCGCGCCCACGAAGAAACGCCGCTCTTTGGGAGAAAACGAATCGTAGATGTGTTTGAGGTTAGCAAACATAGGCGGTCAAAAATGCGGACGCGCGGAGGCCTTTGCGCCGCGTTCGGCCGATTTCAGTAAATAAGCTGAATTATTGCAAGTCCCGCGAACACAATCGTGAGAGTGATGGTCGCTCTAAAAATTACTTTTTCGAGACCCCTCCGGGCCTGGTAGAATCCCCCTTCGCCTCCGCCCCCCAGGATTCCGGATATGCCGCCCGAGCGTTCTTGGAGGAGAATGAGAATCACGAGAACCACGGCGACTGCGATCTGAAGAATTGAGATAATCATTAGTTTTTTCTTGCGGTTGCTTGATGGAACACGAAATTGATGGCCGTGAAAAGCAGAGTCCCGTAGATCAAGGCCGGAATCGTTTCAATCCTAAGGTCTTTCACGACGGTGTCAAGAACGTAGAGCACAATCGCGTTCACAAGTATGAGTCCGAAGCCGAGCGTAAGGACGATGACGGGTCCGAGTACGAGTTTCAAAATCGGTTTGAGGACGAAATTGAAAACGGTAAGAATGAAGGCGATCGTTGCGATGCCTCTCACGTCTCCCGTGGCAAGCACGAAACCGGGAATATACGCCGCCGCGACCCACAGGCCGAGGGCGTTGAGGAGCACTGCAACAACAATGCGCGAGATCCAGCGCATACCTACATTATAACACGGGAGCAGTCCTCTCAGAGAAGCAGGTTCTCGAGGAGACTCCTTCCGGTCATTTCTTTTTGTTTTTCGATGCCCATGAGCTCCACGATCGTTGGTGCAACATCGGCGAGGGACCCAATACTCTCTCGTTTCATCGTTTTCCAGTTCGCGAACTTTCGCCCCTTGAACTCCGGAGCGATAAGGTAAAACGGAACCGGGTTCGGATCATGTTGGCTCTCCGGAAGCCCGGTTATCGGATTCAAAACTTCCTCCAGGTTTCCGTGATCGGACGTGATCGCGACGATATGCTCCTCGCTCACGGCGATCTTCATCAAGCGGGAAAGTTCGGAGTCAATAATCTCCGTGGCGCGGATCGCGGCTTGATAGTTGCTCGTGTGCGCCATCGTGTCCGGGTTCGCGTAGTTTACGAGGATAAAATCGAATGCGCGACCCTGTAGCGACTGGATAAGCCGGTCGGTGATCGCTCCAGCCATCATTTCCGGATGTTCTTCTGGTTTCGGACCGGAAATCGAGGGAATAAGAACTCGATATTCATTTTTGAAAGGCCGTTCCCGGTAGCCGTTGAAAAAATACGTGACGTGAGCGTACTTGTACGTTTCGGCCAGACGAAGCTGTGTTTTTCCGCTGTCACTCACGACTTTTCCTAGAGGGGTATCTACGTGATCCGGCGGGAACGCAACGGGAGTTTTAAAACCCTCTTCATATTGCGTCATTGTTGCGATGTGGAGGTTTTCGAATTTTTTCACCGGAAAGTGATTAAAGTCCTTCACGACGAAAGCTTCGCTTAGCTGCCGCATGCTGTCTTCTCTATAGTTAAAAAAGATAAGCGCGTCGTTGTCTTCTATGGCGGAGTCTTCTTTACAACGGATTGGCGGGAGATATTCCTCAGTGAGTCCCCGGCTATAGGTTTCTTCCATCGGTTGTGAGAAGTTTTCCATGACGGGAGCGACGGCTTTCGTCAGGTTTTCGTAACATGCCTGGGTAAGTTGCCAATTCGAGTTCCTGTCCATCGCGTAATAGCGGCCAGTGAGCGTCGCCACCCTGTCTTTCGGTACTTCTTCTAAGAACCCCTTCAGTGATTTCGGAGAACTGTCTTTCCCGTCGCTAAAGAGGTGAAGTCGTATGTTTTTTACCCCTTCTTTCTTCGCCATTTCGATGAGGGCTCCGAGGTGGTCAATGGAGGCGTGAACATTCCCTTTGCTCAAGAGCCCCGCGAGATTAAGAGAAGAATCGTGCTTCTTCGCGTGTTCGATAGCTCCGCGAAGCGCCGGGTTCTGGAAAAAACTTCGGTCTCGGATCGCAAGGGTGATTCTCGGATAATATTGGTAGATAATCTTTCCGGCCCCAAGAGTAAGGTGGCCAACTTCACTGTTTCCGACCTCTCCCCAAGGAAGCCCCACTCCGATGCCGGACGCCTGCAGGCTCGTCGAAGGGAAATTTTCTTCAATCCACGCAATGGTTTTCGGCTTGACCACATGAATCGGATTGGACTCGTTTTCATCCCCAATACCCCAACCGTCCAATACGATGAGAGTCATGCACCGTTTCATGCCTTACATTGTAAGGGATACTTGGAATGTTGACTAATTGGAACCGTACATTACAATATGAAAGTAAGTAAAAAGTCATCGACATTACACCCCCAAAGAATTCAGAAAACTAATCCTTTTAGTCCAATGAAGAATTTAGGGAATCACTTGTATGGAAACGTTCGGTGGAGCGACGTTAGTCGCTCTTGGTTTGGTTTTGGGTTTTCTCGTCGGGTACTTCGGACGGCGGTACTGGGCGCTACGGCAAACTAGCTCTTCCGAAAAGCGAGCTCAGACGCGGCTCGAAGAAGCAGAAGAGCGCGCTCGGAAACTTCTCGTTGATGCGGAAACGAAAGCCGCGGGTATTTTGGCCGATATCAAAAGCGAGGAGCGGGAGCGTAAGACACAGATAAGCGCTCTTGAAACCCGCCTGCTTCACCGCGAAGAAGCGCTCGAAAAAAAGGAAGTGTCGTTACATGAAGGAGAGCGAGCTCTTCAGACCCGAGCTGAAAACCTGAAACGCGAAGAGGAGGAGCTTACGAGATTAAAACAGGAAATCGGAACCCGACTTGAGCGTGCGAGTGGTCTTTCGCGCGAAGCTGCAAAGGAAGAATTACTCCGGCAAGTACGGGAAGAAGAAAAAGAAGGACTTGCTTCCGTACTCCAGAAAATCGAGAAGGAACGCAGAGACGAAATCGAGAAAAAAGGCCTCGAGATTATCACCACGGCTCTTCAAAGGTACGCTCGATCGCACGTTTCGGAAATTACAACCACAGTTTTTCACCTCGGCGACGAGGAGTTGAAGGGGAAGATCATCGGCAGGGAAGGGAGAAACATCAAAGCGCTGGAGCGGGCGACGGGCGTGGAGCTCGTCATCGACGAAACTCCGGATAGTCTCATCATTTCTTCGTTCGATCCGTACCGCCGCGAGGTGACGCGCATGGCCCTCGAGAAGCTCATCAAGGACGGACGCATCCAGCCCGCGAAGATCGAAGAGAAAGTGGAGGAAGCGAAACAGGAACTTAACAAACGAATCGCGGAGATTGGAGAGACCGCCGTACAAGAAGTGGGAGTCTACGACCTTCCGAAGGAGATAGTGCAGTTTCTCGGCCGGCTCCACTTCCGCACGAGCTACGGGCAGAATGTTCTTACTCATTCGATCGAAATGACCTATCTTGCGGCAATGATTGCGGGAGAGCTCGGACTGAACGTCGAGGTGGCGAAGAAAGGGGCGCTCCTTCACGACATCGGAAAAGCGATCGATCACGAAGTGGAGGGAACACACGTCGAGCTTGGACGGAAGCTTCTTATGAAGTATGGCGTGAGCGATCTTGTGGTTCAGGCGATGCAGTCGCATCACGACGATTATCCCTACGCGATTCCGGAAGCCTATATCGTGACCGCGGCGGACGCTCTTTCCGCCGCCCGTCCGGGAGCTCGGCGAGGGACCCTTGAGACATATATCAAGCGCTTGGCGGACCTCGAGAAACTCGCGCTCGATTTCCAGGGAGTAAAGAACGCCTATGCGATTGCCGCAGGCCGCGAACTTCGGGTGTTCGTGGTTCCGGAGAAAATCGACGACTTCCGAGCCCTTGAACTTGCTCGAGAAATTGCCAACAAGATTCAATCCGAGTTAAAATACCCCGGCGAGATTAAAGTGAACGTGATCCGCGAAATGCGGGCGGTTGAATACGCCCGGTAACCCAATGTTTCTCAAAGCATCCCGATTTTTTTTGTACCTTGCGCCGCTCTGCGTCGCGGTTGTGCTCGTGGGAACGTTTTTCCCATTCATCGGAGGGAAATATTTCTTCTTCCGTGTCGCGGTAGAGCTCTCGTTTATTTTCTTCGTTCTGTGGTGGGGATTTGGAGCAGCGGAAGGGGAGGTGTTCCGGAGAATGAAGTCGCTGTTTTCGAAACCCTTGGTGATCGCGGTTTCAGTGTTCGTTTTGGTTTTCCTTCTCGCGACGGTTTTCGCCGACAATCCTGGCGGGGCCTTCTGGTCTAATTACGAACGCGGCGACGGAGGGTTTCAGATGATTCACTATTACCTTTTCTTTTTACTCTCCGTCTTTCTTTTCAGGGAGTGGACTCATTGGCGGCTCCTGTTCCGAGTTTCTCTCGCGGCGGCGGCACTCATGATTCTTTACGGGCTATTTGGATACTTCGCAATCCTTTCGCCGAATCTTTTCTGTTCAGAATCTTCCGGACCGCACCCAGTCCAGCAATGCATCAGTTTCATCACGCCGTACCAGGGGCAGGGGGCAACCATTCCCAAAACATTATGGGGGCTTTTCACGCAAAACCGATTCCAGGGATCTTTGGGAAATCCCGCGTACGTTGCTCCTTATCTAATGTTTTCGATGTTCTACGCTCTTTATCTCTGGGGACGGGAACGAGGAGGTCGCCAGTTAGTCCGAAACATTCTGTACGGATCTTCTCTTCTGGTATTTCTTTTCTTCTTTTTCATCAGTCAAACTAGAGGCGCCTTCCTCGGCTTGGGCGCCGCCATATTTTTCTTTTTTATTTATCTTGCTTTGGAGAAAAAAGAATGGCGCATAAAGATCGGAGCGACGGCCGCGATTCTCGTCGTTCTCACCTCAATCCTCGTTTACAACCGCAAGAGCGATTTCGTTACAAGTCTTCCCGGGGGTCGACTTTTCGATTTGTCGTTTTCGGAACAAACGGTGCAAACTCGTTTGTGGACGTGGGGATCGGCGTGGAAAGGATTTCTGGAGCGACCGATCTTGGGATGGGGGCCGGAGAATTTTAGCGCGGTTTTCGACAAGCATTTCGATCCAAGGCATTACGTTCCCGGGCAAAATACGGAAACTTGGTTCGATCGAGCCCACAGCGTCTTCTTCGATTATCTGGCGGAGACGGGTATTTTGGGAGCGCTAAGCTACCTTGCGATATTCATCATCTTTTACAGAGAATTTTTCCGTTTCCGTGGACGGTTGCTTGGAGAGAGAAACGCCGAGATTTCTCCTTCGCTGCTCCGATCTTTTATATTTGCGCTTCCGATTGGTTATCTCGTGCAGGGCCTCGCTCTTTTCGACGTACTTCCCATCTACATCAACTTTTTTCTTTTCCTCGGTTTCGGCTCGTGGTTATTCTATAAAGAGGAAGCATGAACAAGACACTCAAAGGAGTAATCGCTGTTATTCTCTCTCTCATCACGCTGTGCGTGCTTTACTACGGTTCTTATCTGCCGTTTAAAAAATCACGCGCGTTTATCTCGACACTCCGAGAACTCGGAGCCGCAAAGTCGTTCCAGGAGTTTACGGAGAAGCTTTCGGTTCCGCTCGACATGCCCTCGCCCATCGGGCAGGAGGAGTTAGTGAGAAATGCGGGGAGCGCAGTTTTAAACATCGTAATCGGGAACGGCGCGAATAACCCCGCGCTTGTCGCGGCGGCCGTAAAGTACCTCGAAGACTACTACAGCCCCATCATCGAGAGTGGGAGCGGGATGAGTTTTGAGCAGAATCTTTACATCCTCGGTCTGGTCAATCAGGTTGCGTTCGAGCACACAAGGGATCCTCGGTATTTTGATGCCGCGAAACGCTATTACAGCCAGGGGCTGGCTCTTGGTCCCCGCCGACCCCAGTTTTTGTACGGGATATTTGATATATACCGCGTTGAAGGAAACCTTGAGAAGGTCCGTGAAACGGCAAACCAGATCTTGGCGCAGTGGCCAGGGGATGAAAAAATCCGGAAGTTTCTGGAAGAATTAGAAAAGGGTCAGGGTCAAAACACCGAGTAGGATCGACTTTCTGGAATTATAAGACGCGCATGAAAAAAGCATTAATCACCGGCATTACTGGCCAAGACGGTTCGTATCTTGCGGAACTTCTCCTTCGGAAGGGGTACGAAGTGCACGGCGTCATGCGTCGGGCGTCAACGTTCAACACGGGAAGAATCGATCACATCTACCAGGACCCGCATGAAGCGGGAAGACGCCTCGTGCTCCACTTCGGAGACTTGTCTGATGCGAACACAATCAGGAAACTTATTTACAAGATTCAGCCCGATGAGATCTACAATCTCGGAGCCCAATCCCACGTCCGCGTATCCTTCGACATTCCGGAATATACGGCGAACATCACGGGGATAGGAGTTCTCCGAATTCTCGAGGCGATTAAAGATTACGAGGAACATACGGGTAAGAAAGTTAAATTCTACCAAGCCTCAAGTTCTGAGATGTTCGGAGCGGCGCCCCCGCCGCAAAACGAGGAAACCAAGTTCTATCCGCGGAGTCCGTACGGAGTTGCGAAAGTTTTTGCGTTCGACACCGTGCGGAACTACCGCGAGGCGTACGGTATTTTTGCGGTGAACGGGATTCTTTTTAACCACGAGTCAGAGCGTCGCGGGCAGACATTCCTCACAAGAAAAGTTACTCGCGGAGTCGCGCGGATCAAGGCAGGCCTCGACAAGAAAATCTATCTCGGCAACCTCGAAGCCAAAAGAGACTGGGGGTATGCCCCGGAATACGTCGAAGCAATGTGGCTCATGCTCCAGCAAACCGAGCCGGATGATTTTGTGGCTGGGACCGGGAAAAGCCACACCGTTCGAGAGTTCGTTGAACTTGCGTTTCGGCACGCGGGATTGTCAAACTGGGAGGACTACGTTGGAGTGGATCCTCGGTACTATCGCCCGACCGAGGTTCAGCACCTAGTTGCTGATTCTCGGAAAGCGAAGGAGAAACTCGGCTGGGAAGCGAAAACCGATTTTGAGACGCTCGTAAAAATCATGCTGAAGCATGACCTCGAGGCGCACGGTCTCAAGGAAGACGCAGCGAACATTAAGCTTTAATGGCACGAGAGCGGGTTATCGAGCGATCGCTCTATCGGCGGATTCTTGAAGTGATCCCGATACCCTGTGTCGACATGGTCATCATCCACGGCACGCGTTTTCTTCTTGGAAAACGGAAGAATAAACCTGCGCGGGGTAAGTGGTGGCTCATCGGAGGCCGAGTGTATAAGGGAGAACTTCTCCGCAACGCAGTGTCGCGGAAAGCGAAAGAAGAAGCGGGGCTTCGTGACATAAAAATCAAGAAGCTTATTGGCGCGCGGGAAACTATGTTCAAGAACAGCGCTCAGGGACCTTCTGCTCACACTATCAATTCGGTATTCTTAGTGGAATCCAGATCGTCGCGCCACCTTCTGCCGAACGACAATCAAAATGTCGAACTTCGGTGGTTCTCTCGAGTAGACAAAAGATGGCCGCCATACGTAAAAGAAATGATCCGTCTGGCGGGGTTTAGATAGAGATATAAACCCGGATCAGAGAAAATCTATTGATAGGGAAAGCCTGGTAGTGTTATGTTATTGGGGCATTGATGAACCTTCGGAGCAAAAAGATTCTTGTCACGGGGGGTGCGGGGTTCTTGGGAAAGCATGTTGTCCGGAAACTCGTCGAACACGGAGTTCCGGAAGGCAATATTGCAGTACCTCAAGCAGAGGATTGCGATCTCCGCTTCGTCGAGAACTCCCGGCGCGCCGTCCGGGGGAACGACGTAGTCGTCCACCTCGCCGGAGTTACCGGAGGAATCGAATTTCACCGGCAACATCCCGCGAGCGTCTTTTACGATAACTTGATGATGGGCGTGCAGCTCATGGAAGCGGCGCGGGAAAAAGGAGTCGAAAAATTTGTCACCATCGGGAGCGCAACCGAGTACCCCGAACGAGCACCTCTCCCTTTTAAGGAGGAGACGCTCTGGGACGGGTTTCCGGAGAAACTGCACGCGCCGTACACAGTTGCGAAGAAGATGCTTCTTGTGCAGGCGCAAGCGTATCGGAAGCAGTACAACTTCAACGCTACTCATCTGCTTCTCACCAACATGTACGGCCCCGGAGAAAAGATTGAGGAAACCAGTTTTGTAATCCCGATGCTCATCAAGCGCATCGGAGAGGCCAAGAAAACAGGAGCAAACTTCATCGACGTATGGGGCACCGGCAGGGCAACGCGTGATTTTCTCTATGTCGAGGACGCAGCGGAGGCCATTTTTCTTGCCGCCGAGCGATATGACAAACCCGAACCGGTTAACATCGCCTCAGGGTGGGAGATCTCGATACAAGAGCTCGTGGAGCTCATCGCGAAACTCATGGGTTTCCAGGGCGAAATTCGATGGGATACCTCGAAGCCCGAAGGCCAGCTCCGCAGGATTCTCGATGCCTCGAAAGCCGAACGGGAATTTGGATTTCGTGCAAAGGTTGATTTTGAAACCGGATTGCAGAAGACGATTCATTCTCACGGGTATTGATTCCACATGACGACGATCCACGACAAGAAAATAGTAGTGACAGGCGGCGCGGGGTTCCTGGGTTCTCACGTCGTTGAAGAGCTTCTTAGGCGCGGAGTGCCCAAAGAAAATATCTTTGTTCCCCGATCGTCTGAGTACGATTTACGGTTATGGGAACACTGTGAGAAGGCGGTGGCGGGAAGAGACATCGTAATACATCTTGCCGCAAAAGTGGGAGGAATCGGCTTCAATCAGGCAAAACCGGGGGAGCTTTTTTACGACAATGTTGTCATGGGGGCACAGATCATCGAGGCGGCGAGAAAAGCGGGCGTGCAAAAGTTACTGTGCTTGGGCACGATCTGCAGTTATCCCAAGTTCACTCCGGTTCCGTTCCGAGAAGAAGATCTCTGGAACGGATATCCCGAAGAAACGAATGCTCCATACGGGTTGGCCAAAAAGGCACTTCTTATCCAAACGCAAGCTTATCGGGAACAATATGGCATGAACGCGGTTTTTCTTCTTCCAGTCAACCTCTATGGCCCGCGAGACAGTTTCGATCCGGCACGCTCGCACGTTATCCCTGCTCTCCTCAAGAAGGTGGCTGATGCTCAGGCTGAGCGTCGGGATTATATCGAGGTGTGGGGCACCGGCAAAGCCACGCGGGAGTTCTTGTACGCAGAAGATGCTGCAGAAGGCATTGTACTCGCGACGGAAAGATACGATAAATCTGATCCGGTGAACCTTGGTTCTGGAAAAGAGGTTTCGATTAAGCAGGCGATAGAGATCATCTGTCGCTTGATGGACTTCCGAGGAGAGATCCGTTGGGATACGACGAAACCCGACGGTCAACCGCGGAGATGTCTTAATGTGAGCCGTGCGAAAGAAGAATTCGGTTTCCAAGCGAAGACGGAACTTGAGGCTGGGCTTCGAAAAACCATTGATTGGTATCGAGCGCATCTCGCGAAATAGACTCTCGTCATGAAAATTGCGATTGTATGCAACAATCTCTCCTTTATTACTGGCGGGCCGCGGCTTGCTTTTGAACTGGCGAGGCATCTTGGCAAGCTTGGGCACACTGTTGTGATATACGCCCCGGATTCGGGGGGGGCGCATTTCAGCGATGTTCTCGGAGACCTCGACATCCGGGTAGTGGAAGCAAAGCCAACGGTGTCGAGATCGGGAGGTTTTTTGGGGTGGATTACCGCAAAAATTCGCGAGGAGCGCCGGGACGTGGAGCTCGCGAAGACCATTGCGAAGACAATGGATGACGACTTTGATGTCGTGAACGTGCACGATATCGCGTATCGCACCGGCTACTTTTATAAAAAGAGGAATCCGAATGCGAAGGTGATATGGCAAGAGAACATCCCCCTATTTGTCTACGTGAAGAGAAGAAAAATCTTTCACGATATTGTGGGCGCGCTGTACTGGATTCTGAAGCGATTCATCGACCGGAAATACTACGCCGCCATCGACGGCGTTTCCGTACTCGATAAACTTACAAAAAAACTCAGAGAAGATCGTGGCGGGAGGAACGTCCGCATCATCCGCGCCGGGATAGATTTCGAGAAATTCTATGCCCCGGTCAAAAGTTTCCGGAGGAAGGCGGCGAAGAAAGAAGTGCATCTGCTTGCAGTGGGGGCGCTGAACGAAGCGCGCCGGTTCGACAATATCATCGAAGCAGTCCGGCTTCTCAGGGAGTGGGGATATAATGCGCGGGCGCTTATCGTGGCACACAACACGTGGCGCCAGGATAAGTGTCGGGACGATCTCATGGCACTCATAAAACGCTATCACCTCGAACCTTATGTAGTATTCCGATTCGATGGTATGCCCGAATTGGAACTTGTTGCGGCGTTCCAGGGAGCCGATATTTTCGTCCAGGCGGTATACGCCCCGCCGCCATCACACCAAGGCTGGGGGCTCGTGAACTTCGAGGCGATGTCGGCAGGGGTGCCGGTTGTCCTCATTAAGTCGTCTACCGCGGCGGAAGTGCTTGCGGATGGGGAAAATGTTTTTCTCTTCGAGCCTCTCCACCCCGAGCAGATCGCTGAGAAGATCAAGTTTCTGGTTGATTACCCCGAGATCTACGACAGCGCAGCGCGGACGGGTCAGGCTTTCGTGCGGGACAATTTGTCCTGGAGGAAGTTTGCCGAGGAGATGCTCAGCTTTTTCGAGGATATTCGGCGTTTGCCGGAGAGGCGATAGTGTTCCGGAGCGCCGGATATGCAAAGGAGCCGATTGCGCCGATGAGGCAGGCGAGAGAAACCGCAATGCTTGGCCAGAACCACCAGGGTTTGTATCGGAAGACGACTATGTGTTCGCCGCGCGGCAGAAAAACTCCGCGGAAAAGGACATTCGCTGGGTAAATAGAAGTTCTCTCGCCGTCGATATAAGCGTTCCAGCCGGAGTAGAACGTATCGGTCAAGACGAGTACGCCATCCCGGTCCGTTTCGCTTCGCAGTACAACCTCGTTTTCTTTGTATTCTAGGACAGTTGCTGCCACGAGGTTTTCCGTCGCGGCTCGCGGGACGAGAGAGAGAACGTTCTCATCTTCGAGGATGACGCTCACGCGTGGATCGAACGACGGTTCGTAGAATATGCGTCGAGCTTCGGAGGGCGACGAGGCAGATCGAGTGTTAAATACCACATACGCCTTAGGAAGCACTCCGAGGTTCTCATAGATTCGAAGGTCGCGGTCGTAGATGAGGCGAAAGTCACGCGAGGCAGGGAGTTCTTGTTCCGATATGAGATATCGGATGTTGTATGCGTCAAGAAAGTTCTTCGGGATTTCGGATAGCCGTGATGCGGGCCAAAGTCCGTCGATGGGATTTTCCTCGAGAATCGGTTGGGGGAGGAATGAGAAGTATCTCTGTGGTTTAATAACAGAATTGTTTTGAGATCGTTGTATGCGGTAGACATCGCCGAGGTGTCCCGCAAAGACGTTCCCCACCGAAAACGTCCTCGCCACGCCTTTCTTGGAGTATTCACTTTGGAGGAATTGAACGTACGGGGGGGTTTGGGCATACGGATCAAGATAGCGGAAACCGTCCCGTACCTTCGGCATATAGAACCATAGTTCGAACGCGGTGAGGATGAGCAATGCATGCACTGCGTACCGCTGTTTCTTTTGTGCGAGAAAAAAGATGGCGAGCGCGAGGCCGCCGAAGAAGATTGCTTCGGCGAACAGTACAAGGGTGAGGTATTCGCCGTGATCTTGCATGATTCCCAAGACGAATTCTTGGAGAACGCGTGGCCAGCTTTCCGTGAGTGCGACAACTTTTTTGATCATTTCAGGCCTCCGGTTAAAGAAATCGAAATTCGGAACGTAGGTGGCGAGAAATGCGCTTTTGAAAAACGCATATGCTCCTGCGAAAAGGACTGGGATCGTCGCAATGAGGGTGTAAAACTTTCGCCATCGTACGAGTTCTCCGCGCTCGCGTTCGCGAAGCATGTGTTCGAACGCGATTGAAGCGCAGATAACGATCGCGAGAGCCAGAGATCCGTACGCTTTATACCAGCCGATTTGTTGGAGAATAGGCAGCGTCCCTATCCAGTGCACAATTGGGAAGCCGGCGTTTTTGAGGATGATGAATCCGATCCACGCATAGAGCGGGAAGAGTGGGAAAGGTTTTTTCTTAAGGAACAGGCTCACAAGGAACAGGAGGATGACGCTCACACCGACGTAGGGGATAATCACTTCGTATCGGTCGAAAAGATGACCGCTCGCGGCAACTTCCGGCATCATCGTCGGAGTGATGAGGAAATGAAGAAGCTGTATCGGAGCGAAACTTGTTAATCCCTTACTCACCCACGCGGCAATGGTTCCGCCCTGCTTCCAATTGATGAGGAAATCAATAATAAAAGGAGATGCAATCGCGCAGGCGACCGCAATAACTATCGTTGCGTGACCCACGAGTATCCACCAGTCTTTTCGTGAGGCGGTCTGCCTCGTCGCTTTCCACCCGAAGTAGAGTAAGAGGAAAAGGAACGCGATGATTGCCGATTGCGGTTGACCAACGAGAATAATAAAAGAGAACAAGATACCTATGAGCGCTGCTCGTGCAGCACTCCGTGTACGAAAGAAGTATTCGATTGAGAGGAGGGTCCACGGGAGCAGACTTTCTATGTCGAGGAAAGAGAATGTAAGATACAGCATCAAGTATCCGCAGAACATGTACGCGATGCCACCCCACAGGGCTACACTCTTTCGTAGGTCCAAGAACCGCAGATAGAGAAATGTGCCCAGCCCGGTGATGAAAAATCTGAGCAGAAAATACCAGTCGAATGCGCGCGTGGAGTCCCACAGAAAAGAAAAAATAAACCGCAAAGGATAATAAATATTTACGGGATTGTTCGGGATCGGCGCCTCGCCGCCTCCGGAGTACGGAGTCCACAACGGCGGCACGCCTTTCTTTACCATCGCAATCTCGCTTTTAACGAGCGGAATGACATCAAGCGTATGCCACCCGCCGTCAACCTGCCACAGTGTCTTTACGTTTGGGTCGGGCGAGGGCTGCGAGTAGAACGTCGGCACCGCTTCAGTAAGAGACTGCCATCCGATCACCACGGGAAAGAAGAACAGGAGAATGATAAGCGCAAGCCAAAAACTTCCGTAGAGAAGGTCGAAGGAGAACAAAGTGCGAATGCGGTTAAGGAGATATTGCATATCCTTCTCCGAGAACAGGTTCTACGTTGGCTGGTGTAATTGCACGCGGAGCGCTTCGAGTTTTTTCGCGAGATGAAACCTCATCTTAACCATCTCTTGTATCGCTCGCAGACTGTCGCTTACCATCTTTACCGTGCTTTTCCTTTCCGGATAGCGATCGTGCCAAGTAATGGGAAGTTCTTTCACAGCGATACCGAGCCGTTCGACAAGAAGCAGAAACTCAAGTTCAGACCACCAGGTAGGATCCTCCGTTTCGAGCATGATCGGCGTCGTTCGTTCGTTCATCATTTTGAGAGGGCACTGCGAATCGCTTGCACGGAGACCGGTGATCATTCGTGCGAGCATAAGAAATATCATTGAACTTCCGTTGCGCAAGAACGATCGTTCTTGCGCCGCGCTTTTTACAGCGAAGCGCGTGCCAACGACTACCTCACATTCACTTCCAAGAATCATTCGGAGTCCCTGTACTATCTCCTCTGGGGAGATTGGGAGGTCTGCGTCGGTAAATGCGACGACGCCTCCTCCGGCCGAACGAAAAGCTTCGCGAATCGCCCTGCCGCGCCCTTTTTCTTTGAGGCGGACCGTGCTCACACGAGAGTCATTCATGGCGTCGACGAGGTCCGCCGTATGGTCAGTTGATGCGTTATCGGCAACGATAACGTGCCATGGGCATGGGCATAGAGCGGCAAAAGCGTCGCAGATCGTTTTTATAGTTTCGCGGATAATTGAGGCCTCGTTATACGCAGGGATAACGAGCGTGAATTTCGTGGCCATAGAGAACAATGGTTAGTATAGCAACGAAACTATCGCGAGCAAATTATGTGATAAGGCGGGTTATTTCTTTTGCCACGGATACGGAATTTATGATTTTCCCTCCCAAAATTGAAAAACAACCGAAACCGTGTTCCGTGACGTCCGAGGTCCTGGCATCGTCATGCTCTCTGTAGGCGTTTACTCCCCTTAACACGTAATGAATACGCAAAAGTTTTAGGTTTTTTAAAAACGGGAACCATTCCATGCTCCGGTCGATGATTTTTTTGGCGCGTGAGCGTTTGGCGCTTAGGAAAATGTTTTTCGGCACCAGACCGTCCTTGGGAACGAACCGCCGCAACACGGATTCCTTGATGTGCACGAGCGTAAATACGCCGTCGTCGTGTGTCGGGACTATATTTGTGAATTTCCCGTCCATGACTGCGAGAGAGATTCGGGGGATATTGAGTTTGACCCACAACACCTCGACGAGGTCGAGGCGTAGGGGTTTTCGGGGGAATCCGAGCCATTTGCAGAAATTGTTGTATCGCGCGTACGTGGCGTTGATAACAGAATCAAATTGTTCCTCGTGCACAGCACCATCTTTCCTGACCCGGATGACTTTTTGTCCTGAGGGGAGTATGCGGGCGTCGAGCACTTCGGTGTTGCGCCTCAAAGTGGCTTTCGAGCGCTTCAGTAGTTGTTCTGTAATGCGCTTAAGTTTTTTATAGTCGTAAATGGGCTCGAATGTTTTAATACACACGTCCGTTTTTTCTCGGTTCAAAAAGTTCTCTGATGGATATTCTATGACGTACGGGAGATTGTTCCTGTCGCAGAAATTCAGATATGCATCGGCGCCTACTTTCGATCCTTTTTTCGCGACGCTGTAATATGTCGGAAACTTTCTGATAATTGCTTTTGCATAGCGCTGTTCGAATTCGTTGATTGCTGAAAAAATGTCATCGACTGTTTTTTGACTCCGCGGGTAATGATATCCCCAGTGGTGCCGATATTGGTTTATCTTAGAAGCCTCGGAGAAAATATCCCCATTCTTTTCAAAGATCGTTACGTCGCAGTAGGGAGCAAGTTCGATTGCGCAGTTTGTCCCGAAGATGCCGCCCCCGATTATCGCAACTTTCCTCTTTGTGGGAGCTCCGGAAACGGATTTGCGTCCCATCGTTGCGACACGTACGATGCGGTGGCCGACGTCTGCGTCGGGATATTCGACTTTTTTCGAACGCATAGCGCGCACAAATGTGCGTAGTTCGGCCTCAAGAGGAGACATGGGATCACTGCAGTCAATACGTTCTGCCACCGATCCATTTTTGTAGATGTGGATAGCGTTTTTCTCAAGGTCGCAAACCATGGTTTTGCTAGGAAATTGCAGGGTAACTATCCTCTTCTTTTCTTTGCCGGACCAGCCGATTTTGAGCAACGCATGTATTCCTCGTTTATATACTAGACTGACCACGTGCATCCGGCCTTTGTCGTCCACGTTTTTTCTGGTTGGCATGGCGTCGAAGACGTAGTCGAGCATATCGAAGGGATGGAGCATCTCCAGTTCAACATCTCTTCCGGTATCGGTAGCGGCGGGGTTGATGAATTCGATCTGTACGGAACTCGGACGTTCTTTGATGGACCGAAGCAGTTTTCGGAGACGGATTATTGTCGGGTTGAAGCGGAATATATGCCCCACCATAAGAATATGGGGAGACTCTGCGGCGCGCTTTTTGAGCATCGCCGTTTCGTGTACCGTCGAGGCGAGCGGTTTTTCGACAAAGACGTTCACCCTCGGAAGACATTGAGATACGAGAGAAAAATGCGTGTTGGGCGGCGTCGCGATATCTACGGCGTCAACACCGTCAAGGAGTGGCGGATCGAGCGCGTGATAAATAGGAAGCCTGTATTTTTTCTTTAGACGCTGCTCCTCGGTGACTGTACGCACAACCACGCCAGCAACCACAAGGACACCTTTTTCCCCGAGACCGATCAATGTTTCGAGGTGTTTTATTCCGAATCTGCCCGCACCTATGAGGAGGATGCGGGGTTTTTTCATGGGCATGGATGATAGTATACCAATACATATTCGGAAAGAAATATGACGGTTACGAGAACCTGTCGCGCATGTGGTATAGTGATTTCTATCGCAACAGGCGTTCGCGCAATGCGGCGCGACATTCACACGTGTTCAAGAGATATCTTATACGGTTATATACGATTCTTCGGCGCAGTATTTTCGGCGGCCGCGGTTTGTCGAGATACAGAATTCTTCGCGAGCTCAATTTTCGTCTGGAGCGTTTTCTGCGCGGCGGAAGGAGAGAATATGTGGACTGCAAGGGACTGCGTTTTTTTCTTGACCCGAGGGGATCGCTCTCTCAGCCGTTTCACGAATACGAACCCGAGACGACTTCTTTCATCGAAAAAAACCTGAAAAACGGAGACTTTTTCGTGGACGTGGGAGCTTCAATAGGATGGTTTACACTCATTGCTTCAAGAATCGTTGGAAAAGGAGGAGTCATCGCCGTTGAACCGAATCCAGTGGAGGCAGCTCTGTTGCGGAAAAATGTTGAGTACAATGCTTGTACGAATGTCGAGGTTATTGAGAGAGCCGCTGGAAACACCCGCGAGCGTCGGATTCTCTATGTTGTTTCCGATATGCACACGGGGGGATCTCTGGAAGACCCGCGCATCGATCCAAGGAGGGATCCATCAGCACACCTTCTGGATTCCGAGGATCATACGGTCTACGAATACCCGGTTGAGGTTATACCCCTCGACGCCGTTGTTTCCCGTGCTAGTATGATAAAAATTGACGTTGAGGGGGCGGAATTCGAAGTCGTGAAGGGAATGTCTCAGGTTTTGCGACAGTATAGACCAATAGTCATTCTCGAACATCCGTCGCCGAAAACCAGGAGATTGATAGGATCCCTTGGTTACAAGGAAAAGTTTTTTTTCGATAAACTGAACACGGTTTTCTTCGCGTCATAGAACAGAATGATCTATAGCGATATTAAAAGCTTCAATAAACAGTTTGCGTGGGACCGACATATCGAGAATGCCCGCGCGTTGAAGAAATTCAGGAACTATATTGTTATCGGCATGGGCGGTTCGCATTTTGCCGCCGATCTCATAAAAACCTGGCGACCGGATTTTCCAGTCGTCGTGTGGTCGAATTACGGCCTCCCTCCGTTGGCTCGTAAGGGGCTAAAAAAGAGCCTAGTTATCGCCACTTCTTATTCTGGGAACACGGAAGAAACAATTGACGCGCTCGAGTTAGCACTCAAGCGTAAGTTGAATATTGCTGTCATAGCGTCCGGCGGAAAACTGATTGCCATGGCCCGTAAATTTGGGATACCCTATGTCCTTGTTCCATCCGGCATCCAGCCGAGAGCGGCTCTGGGATACCTCCTCGTAGCGACGCTCACGGTCATGGGCGAGAAACGGGCGCTGCGCGGTCTTCGCGAGCTTGCGGGAACGTTGCGCCCGGGTCGCTACGAGCAACAAGGGAAGAGTCTCGCGCGAAGACTGAGAAGAAGTGTACCCGTAATCTACGCTTCACCCAGAAATTATTCGGTCGCCTACAACTGGAAGATAAGACTCAACGAAACAGGAAAAATCCCAGCTTTCTATCACTTGGTGCCGGAGATGAATCACAATGAAATGATCGGTTTTGATGTGAACCGGAGCACGGTGTCTCTCTCCCGGCGTTTTCACTTCATTTTCCTTGAAGACCCCGACGACGATCCGCGGATTCTGAAGAGAATGCGCGTGACGAGGAAACTCTTCGCAGGGCGTGGATTTCGGTCGGATGCAGTTCCACTCCGAGGCAGAAACGTTTGGGAGAAAGTGTTTTCCTCCATCGTTCTCGCGGATTGGGCATCGTACCATGTAGCAAGGCAATACCACTCCGAACCGGAAGCCGTAGCGATGATTGAAAAGTTCAAAAAACTGATTGCGAAGCAGTAAAGAGAAGAATCATTGCTCTATATTCAGTATTCGAATAGTATCTCAATACTGAACCATGCGCGCCTTATTATTCCGGGGACCTAACGACTATCGCGTCGAAGAACGGCCATTGCCGCAGATTGTCGAGGGCGACGTGTTGCTTAAGATCATCGCTTGCGGGCTCTGCGGCACCGACGTGAAGGTTCTTGGCAACGGCCACCGTGCGGTAAAGCCCCCGATGACGACGGGACACGAGATCGTGGGAGAAGTTGAGGAATCGAAATCGAGTGCGGCAGGAGTCGCGAAGGGGGACAACGTTCTTGTCGTGGCTCCAATCGGCTGCATGAAATGTAATTTTTGCCTTCGGGGAGAGCAGAATATTTGCCCAGTTGTCGTAGAGAGCGTACATGCTTTTGGCTACGATACCGACGGAGGATTTGCCGAGTACATGCGCGTACCGAAGGAAGCCGCCGACCAAGGCGTGCTTATCAAGATCCCGGAAACTTCGATTCCGCTTGCGTCATTCGCGATCGCGGAGCCGTTGGCTTGCGTCTTGAATGGCCAGGAAAAACTTCATATCTGTCCCGATGACACTGTTGTCGTGATCGGCGCGGGACCCATCGGGGTTCTACATGTGGTCGCGGCCCGGGCCGAAGGTGCGAAGAAGGTTATTCTTGCAGATGTGAATCCCGCAAAGCTCTCGCTTGCTGCTGGTGTTTGTGCCGACGCGCTTGTCGACAGCTCGAAAGAAAACCTTGTCGAACGCGTCCGCAAGGAAACGGAGGGACGCGGAGCGGATGTCGTAATCGTCGCGGCGCCGGCGCCGTCGCTTCAGACCGAAGCAATCGAAATGGCGGCAGTCCGTGGGCGCGTGTCATTCTTCGCGGGTCTTGCGAAAGGAACTACATCGCCGCCTATCGATACGAACGCCATCCATTACCGCGAGATCGAGGTCTACGGGGCCTTCGGCGCGTGCCGGAAGCAGTATGAAAAAGCGATGCACCTCATTCTTGACGGGAAGGTTAACCCTGCGCAGCTTATCACGCACACATTGCCGCTCGAAGACATTGAAAAAGCCGTGGATCTCATGAAGGCGGGACAGACGATTAAGGTTGTGATCGTGCCGTGAATATTGTCATTCCTTTGGCCGGCAAGGATCCGCGGTTTGTGGACATGCCTAAGGCCCTCGTCGACGTTTGCGGCAAGCTTTTTATTGCTCACATTCTTAAGCAACTCCGCATTGAACCCGAAGATCGTTTGATTTTTGTCGTGTTGGAAGAAGATGTGAAGAAATTTAATATTGACGAAACACTAAAGAATGTCACGGGGAAGCGCGCAATCATTCGGGTTCTTCCTCGTGCGACGCAGGGGTCGCCGTGCTCGATTTTAGAAGCCGCGCGGGACTTGATTGATAACGAGACAGATCTTTTAATAGAACTCGGCGACGTGTTGCGAGATGTCGGCAATCTCTATCAAGATATCGCGGATCGTCGCTCCGAGGTTTCAGGGATCATCCCTGTTGAGCGGCGAGATATGACAGGCCGTCTTTTCGGCTACGTGCGTGCCGACGAAGAAGGGTTTGCGGAGGCGCTCCTCGAAAAGGAAGCAACGTACGTCGCTCCGTGGGCGACGATGGGGCTGTATTATTTTTCTCGCGGCAAAGATTTTGTCTGGGCAGCCGAGGAGATGATACGGAAACGCAGTTTCGTTCATAACGACATGTTTTTCGTCGGGCCGGTGTATAATGAGCTGGTGAAGCGAGGAGATAAGGTTATTCTTTCACAGAATACCGTCAAGGCAGTGTTGGGGAGTCCAGAAGAAGTCGAAGCGTTCCACAAACAATGTGTTTGAGATTTTCGCGCATCGGGGGTTGATCGACGAATACCCCGAAAACAGCCTTCCGGCGCTTCGGGAAAGTTTTCGACGCGGTTTTGGGGTGGAAACCGATCTGCGCCTTACGAAAGACGGGGACTTCCTGATCATTCACGACGATACGTCTCTTCGGCTTATAGGGATGCGCCGGCGAGTTGAGGATGCAACTTTAAAAGAAGCTGAAACAATGCAGTATGCTCATTCCGATGAGCACCTCATCTCATTTCGCACATTTCTTACGATGGCCGCAAAAGAAAATAAGGGACACCAGATGGCCATTCATCTTAAAGCAGATGCCCAAGATGAGGCGGGACTTACTCTACTTGCAAAGTATTGGCGGGAATTTGATCTCTATAAAACGGCCTTTACGTTCGATCTTACGAAAAAAGCTGCAGTGTGTCTCAAAGAAATCGATCCTAAAATACAAATTGCGCTTATCATTTCAGAATTCAAATTTGAACCGACAATTTACACGTGGGAAGAGGTTAAGGATTTTAAGCCCATGGATATTGTCTGGGCTGCCGAATATAAGAAACTCTACAGTAAAAAGTTTATTGATGAGGTAAAAGCAACGGGGAGAACATTTTATGCAATGTCTCCAGATGTGCATTGGATTTTGAATCACCCCTTGGGCTATGAGGGATACGAGAAAACGTGGGATGATCTCATTGCATGGGGCGCGGATGGAATTTGTACGGATTATCCGGAAAAACTCGCTAAATGTCTTACTCGTGGTTAGGATATACCCAAACGTATGAAAATCGTTATGCCGATGGCTGGCCGGGGGTCAAGATTTGCGAAAGCGGGCATCACGCAACCAAAGCCCCTGATTGAAGTACTTGGGAAAACCTTGGTTCAGTGGTCGGTTGAAGGAATGAAGATTACAAATCCCGGACTTGAGGACAAAGATTTTGTGTTCGTCTGCCACGCGGATCACGAGCGAGATTTCAAAATCGGCGAGAAACTGAGAGAGATAGTAGGACCGGGTATTGCTGTTCTTTTCACCCCAGTTGTTACAGAAGGCGCGGCGTGCACCGTGCTTTTGGCGAAAAAAGTAATTGACCCTGACGAAGATATGCTTATGTGCGACTCGGATCACTTTGTGGTATGCCCAGCGTTTCGGAGCGCTCGCGAAGAATCTCGGAAGCACGACTGGGGCGGCATCATTCCAACAATCGAAAGAGACAAGCCGCACTATTCCTATGCGCGCCTTGACGATCGAGGTAATGTGGTTGAAACCCGCGAGAAGCAGATGATTTCGACGCATGCCGCCGCGCTGTACTACTTCACGAAATGGAAATATTTTGTCTCTGCAGCAGAAGCGATGATCGCGAAGAACGAGCGGCACAACAACGAATTCTATATGTGTCCTGTATACAACCACATCATTGCACAGGGACGCGTTGTGCGCACGGTGCCGGTTGAACTCGCAATGCACCTCGGAACGCCGGAAGAAATGCAGTACTTCGTCGAACATGTCCCTATGCAGTATCGGACCTGAATTTACAAAGTGTTGAGAGGGGTGTAAAGTTCTCGCATGCGATTGGGACGGTTGGTACTCACACATCGCGAGAAGTACATCGAGAAGCTCAAAAAGTTCTATCTCGATGCGAAGCGCACAGAGTTTTTGGTGGTTGCGTATAACCAGAAGACCGTTGATGTTTCGCGGTTCACTTCAACGGATTCGTTCAAACTAGTGCCTTACTGTGCGGGGGCAGAAGGCGAGTGTAGCGCGACGGGCCGGCAGTACCGCGTGTGGCTTTCCCACATAAAGCAATTTCCGGAAATCGAAGGATGGGTGGTGCATGATTACGATCTCGTCTGCCGCGTGCCAGACCGAGAGATTTTCTCGCGCATCAAACCAGATGAATACGCAATGATCGGAAAGGCTTTCCCTGTCCGGCAGGAAGGCATGAAGGATGCGGGCGTTGATACTTTCCCGTTCGCGCAAGATCATCGCCATTGGCATAAATTGAATCCTCCGAATCCAGTTGACGAAGAGGTGGATGCATTGCTCATGCGCAGATTTCCGCATACATTTCAAGGCATCAAGACGATTTTGGGAGGTTACAGCGATTTTATTGCTACGTCGCGCAAGAATTTTTTACTACTTGACGATCCTGCAGTTAAGGATTTCTCCGCTGGAGGCAACGAGCAGATTCCGCATAGCATTTGGGGCGCAAAAGGGATACAGCCCGTCGATCTCAGGCCATGGTATAAGATGAAAATATCGCTTGACGTGATGTACATGCCGATGGATGCCCGCTACGACATGATTCACCCTGTAAAAATATGGGAAGGTGAGAGTGTTCCGCCTCGAGAGCGCGCCGGCAACGTAAAGCGGAAGCTCAAAAACTTCGTGAAATGGCTTATTGGCTATCAGGGCTGGAAGCGGACATAGATTGTACAAGCGAGTCCTCCTGCGGTAGAGTTTCGGGACTCAATTTCTTTGTATGAAGCACACCGATCGTCTTGACGTTCTCCTCAAAGCGCGGCAATGCACCTTATTGGGCATAGGTCCGATGAGCAAGCTTTGTGTCGATGCTACGATAGAAATTGCGAACGAGCTTGATATCCCGCTCATGCTCATCGCCTCAAGGCGCCAGATCGAGGCTGCATCCCACGGCGGAGGGTACGTCAACGGCTGGACTACAGAAACTTTTGCAGAGTACGTGCGCACGCATGACGCGAAGTCCAATGTGCTTTTGGCGCGCGATCACGGCGGCCCGTGGCAGAATTATTCTGAGGTGAAAGGGGGCTTGAATCTCCAAGAAGCGATGAAATCCGCGAAGCAGTCTTATGAAACCGACATCAAATCGGGTTTCGATATGATTCACATTGATCCCTCGATCGACATTCACAAGCGCCCGTCATTCGAGGAGGTGCTGGAGCGACTTTTCGAACTTTATCTTCATTGCGTGGAATACGCCCGCTCGTTGGGGAAAGAAGTGTTTTTCGAATTCGGTACCGATGAGCAGGGGGAAGGGCTACATGACCTGGAAGAGCTAGAAGCTCTCACGGAAGAAATTACGGATTTCTGCAGCAAACACCGCCTCCCAAAACCTTATTTTGTAGTGGCACAGACGGGAGCTAAAGTGAAAGAAACGAAAAACGTCGGCGTCATTGCCGACCCCGGTGAATCTGGGGCAGTCAAAGCACAGCTCAAAAAGCTTGTTGCTATCTGTAACCGCTATGGCGTACGACTCAAAGGTCATAATGGCGACTATTTATCAGACGATACTCTTCGGTGGCATCCTGAAATCGGTATTCATGCCCTGAACGTTGCTCCGGAGTTCGGCGTTGCGGAGACAAAGGCGCTCATCAAGGTGTGCGATGATCTTGGCCTCAAAAGCGAGCGAGATCAATTTCTCACGCTTGCTCTCAATTCCCGCAAGTGGGACAAGTGGCTTCTCGCCGATACAAAAGCCACGGATTTCGATCGTGCAGTGATTGCCGGTCATTATGTGTTTGCGACGCCGGAGTTTACGAAGATTAAAGCTCGAATTGCCTTTGCAAGCCGCGCCCGAGGATTGGATCTCGATCAGTACTTGAAGGAAGCAATTAAGTCGTCTATCATGCGCTATGTGTCAAGTTTGAACTTATCTCATGGTTGATCTTGTTGAGTATTTGAACGAACTGTTCAACGGAGAGGGGGCGGTGGGTACACCGAAAGACGCACCCCTGGGTTTTGTCGTCAGAAGCTTTTCCAACATTAAGAAAGTGGTGAAACCCTGGGGTTTTGAACTTTGGCTTTCTGATGCAACCGAGACTCCATACGCTCTGAAAGTCCTTTACGTCAAGAAAGGAACCAAAACCAGTTTGCAAGTTCATCGGAAGAAAGCTGAACATAATACTGTTTTTTCCGGCAGAGCGAGGTTTTATTACGAAGACAAGAGTAAAGAACTCAAGTCGGTTGACATGGGCCCGGGTCATGTAGTGATGGTTTTACCTGGTATGGTTCACCGCTTGGAGGCTCTTACCGACCTTGTCCTCTTCGAAGGTTCTACTTCAGAGCTCGACGACGTGATACGCCTTGCCGATGATTACAAGCGCCCCGACGGAAAGATTGCATCGGAGCATGGTGCGGCATGAAAGTTCTCCGCACGACGCTCGATGCAAGATGAAGAAAGATGAAGAATTGTACGGCCCTCATGCATGTTTTAAGAGGAAGAAAAACGTGAATCCATGAGTTATTCGCTCATTCTGGGAGGTACCAAGGGATTGGGATTTGCCCTGGCCCGGGAATCGGCGCTGAGGGGCATAGAGCCAATTGTAACCGGTCGGTCCGCGGCCGATCCGGGAGTCGCCGCTTCTCTTCCGCAAAACGCAATCCGGATCGCGATGGATCTGACTGACGACGAAAGTATTGACGAGGCCTTGCGCAACCTGGATCAATACACAGTAGATTACTTTTTCTGGAACGCCGGCATCTGGCCAGGGAGGGTACCGTTTCGGCAACTTTCGGTGACAGATATAGACGACGTAATTGCCACGAATTTCACAGGACCTCTTAAACTGTTGCGGCGATTTCACGAAACGCGCGTTTCACAAGGACGTCCGTACCGTCTTGTCGCTATCTCGTCGGCGTCTGCATGGCTAGTCCGCAAAAACGAAACGGTATACTGCGCCTCGAAGGATGCACAAGCGGTGTTCGTTCTGAACTTCGCAGACGAGTTGGCGCAAGAGCTGCCCGGGTCTCAAGCCACCATTTTTTACCCGGGCGGCATGAAAACAGAAATCTTCAAGGGCAATGTTCAGGACACAAGCGGCTACATGGAGCCCGCTTCAGTTGCGAAGGCTGTGTGGGACGAGGTAATGGGGCAGAAGGAAATTTGCCGCGAGGTGCACATCATTCGCAACAAAGAAAAAAATGACGGGTCGTTTACGATTGAGTACGGCCCGAGGCCGAGGGGGGTTCAATAGGATTTCAAGAAAACAGGAATCTACGCATACGTTGATACAACTTCATGAATAAATCTTTTTGGAACGGGAAACGAGTCGCAGTTCCGGGAGGGGGAGGATTTTTGGGATCGCGAATCGTAGAACGCCTGCAAGCCGCAGGAGCAGAAATTGCGGTACCGAGAACCTCGGAGGGAGTTGATTTCCGGCGCGAAGAGGACTGCCATAACTATTTCAAGACTACGAAGCCCGAGATTGTCGTGAATTGCGCGGCGATTCAGGGAGGTATCGGATATCACAAGGGCAAGGAAGCGAGCCTCTTTTTGGATAACACGAAGATGGGCTTGTTCCTTATGGAAGCCGCGCAGGCGTCGGGAGCAAAAAAGTTCGTGAACATTGTTGCCGGGTGTTCGTACCCCGGTTATCTCGAGAAAGACGAACTGAACGAGGATGATTACTGGAACGGCGAAGTACACGAATCCATTTTCAGCTACGGATTCTCACGCAAGGCGAGTGTTGCCTACGGCACGGCCTTAAAACGCCAATATGGATGGAATTCGATCCATCTCATACTAGCGAATATGTACGGCCCCGGAGAGCATTTTAATCCCGAGCAGTCAAAAGCGCTCGCGGGGCTTACGAAAAAAATCTATGATGCCAAAAAGTCAGGCGCGCAAACGGTAGAAATCTGGGGGACCGGGAAACCGGTTCGCGATTGGCTGTACGTTGAGGACGGCGCCGAAGGGATCCTCCGAGCCGCCGAAGTGTACGACGACGTTTCGCCGTTGAATATCGCAAGCGGCGTCGGCGTCTCCGTGACTGAACTTGCCGAGATTATCAAGCGAATCGTCGGTTATGAAGGGAGCTTCGCATATAATACGAGCCGCCCGGATGGTGCGATAAAAAAAACCTTCGGTGTTCGGAAGATGAAAGAAAAACTGCATTGGCTGCCGGAGACGCCCCTTGAAGAGGGCATTCGCTCAACACTCTCGTGGCTTGACGCAAACTACGAGCATGCCGTCACACACTAGAACAGTGGGAATCATCGGCGGCAAAGGACTTCTGGGATCGGATCTTGTGGAGCATCTTGGGAAAGACTTTGAGTCTATTTCCATCGACAAGGACAACTACGAAACTCATCGCGGCGCCTCATTCGACGTCCTCGTGAACGCAAACGGCAACAGCCGCCGGTTTTGGGCGAACGACAACCCCCGGGAAGATTTCTCCGCTTCCACGATATCGGTGTATAACAGTACCACCGACTTCCATTTTAAAAAATATGTTTACATTTCTTCAAGCGATGTGTATGAGAACCACGAAGAATCGGATGCGACAAAAGAAAATGTTTTAATCCGCCCGGAAGGGCTTTCTCCGTATGGATTACATAAATATCTTGCGGAGCAGGTTGTGAGGAATCGCACCGACAATTTCCTTATTCTGCGATCTTCGATGATACTCGGTGCGAATTTGAAAAAGGGTCCGTTCTACGATATACTGCACGGGTCCCCGCTCTTTATCACCGCCGACTCGCGCCTCCAGGCAATCTCTACCTCTGTCATCGCAGACGTCATTCGCCATCTCATCACGAGCGACCGGCGGAACGAAGTATTCAACATGGGCGGCCAAGAGACGTTCAATTTTCAAGATCTCTCTACATTCGTATCCCTACCCGTTTCTTTCAGGCAGGATGCCGAGCGCCAGATTTACGAGATGAATGTCGATAAACTGAAATCAATCTATCCGCTCAAAACGTCAACCGAATACGTTGGAGAATTCCTCTCTCACTATGTCACCGAGAAAACACACCAAGAAAACTAAACCCGGAAAGCCGACGAAGGGTACTCAGAACTTTTCGCCGCCTTCCCGAGTTCTCATCACGGGAGGCGCGGGGTATGTTGGGTCCACGCTTGCGGGAGAGTTATTGCGGGAAGGGTATGGCGTGACCGTTCTCGACTCGCTCAAGTTCGGAGCCCAGGGGCTCATGCCGTATTTCGGAGACGCTCGATTTCGCTTTGTGAAAGGGGATGTCCGCGACAGCCGTGCGGTGAAAGAAGCATTGAAAGATGTGAGTGTTGTCGTGCATCTCGCCGGAATCGTCGGGTTCCCGGCATGTCGGAAAGACCCCAAAGGATCCCAGGACATCAACGTTCGCGGCACGAAAGTAGTCGTGGACGCAACGCCGAAAAACGTCCCCGTCTTGTTCGCTTCGACCGGGTCGAGTTATGGCAAGATGATCGAGAAATTCTGTACGGAAACGACTCCGCTCAATCCCCTAAGCGACTACGCGCGACAAAAAGCCGAAGCCGAGGATATCGTGAAGCGTCACAAAGAATTTGTGATCTATCGCTTCGCGACCGCTTTTGGAGTAAGTCCCCGCATGCGGCTCGACCTTTTGCCGAATGATTTTACATATCGCGCCGTAAAGGATAAAACACTCATCGTCTATGAGAAGCATTTTATGCGGACATTCATCCACGTTCGCGACATGGCGCGAGCGTTTATTTTCGCTATCAAGAACTACCGGCGCATGCGGGGCGAAGTCTACAATGTAGGCAGTAACGATATGAACTACAGCAAAGAGGACATCTGTTTGATTATCAAAGAACGAGTCGATTACTACCTGCACTTTGCGGACGTCGGTCACGACCTTGATCAGAGGGATTACATGGTGTCGTACGACAAGATTCACGGCGTTGGGTTTGCGCCATCTGTCTCGATGCATCAGGGAATCGAGGAGTTGATTAAGATGAGCGAAGCGATCGAAATACAGAACCCGCACTATAATGCATAAATCCGAAACGGCCATCGCGCGCACCACGTGCAGGGTGTGCGGCTCAAACGCGCTCGTCCCGATTCTTTCTCTGGGCGAGCTCTACGTTTCAAATTTTGTTGACGAAGCAACGGAAGGCGCCGCGTTCAAGGCGCCGCTCGATGTAGTGTTGTGCGCTACGGAGAGCGGCGGGTGCGGACTTTTGCAGCTCAAGCACACCGTCTCGCATGAAGCGATGTATCGGAATTATTGGTATCGGTCCGGGATGAATCTGACAATGACAGAGCAACTGAAAGACGTCGCGCAGGCCGTGGAGCGGATTGTCGACCTCCGTGTAGGGGACTATGTTGTCGACATCGGCGCAAATGACGGCACGCTCCTTCGGAGCTACACGGCGCAGGGACTCAAGCGAACTGGTTTTGAGCCCGCGCACAACCTCGAGAAATGGAACGTGGTCGGAACGACAAAAGTGATAAACGACTTTTTCAGTTACGACTCGTGGACGCGCGAGTTTGGAGCCGCGCGCGCGAAAGCGGTGACTGCGATTGCAATGTTTTACGATCTCGAAGATCCGAACAAGTTTGTTGCCGACGTGAAGAAGTTGCTCCACGACGAAGGAATATTCGTGATTCAGATGAGTTATCTTCCGCTCATGCTTTCCCAAAATGCGTTTGATAACATTTGCCACGAGCACGTAGAGTACTATTCCCTGCTTTCCTTGGAAAATCTTTTAACACGGCATGGCCTCGAGGTATGCGACGTTGAACTCAACGATGTGAATGGGGGGAGTTTTAGAACGTACATTCGGCACAGCAGGAAAGGAGCGCAGCTCCGTATTCCTCAAGAAGCCGAAGCGAGAATCAAGTCGCTTCGAAAGGCAGAGCTCTCTCAAGGCATCCATCGCCGAGATGCGTACGGGGCATTTGTTGACAGGGTGCTCAAGATAAAAGATAGGTTGCGGAGTTTTATTGAAGAGGAGGCGGGACGCGGGAAAAAGGTGTACGTGTACGGCGCATCGACAAAGGGCAATACTCTTCTTCAATTTTTCGGTCTCGATCACCGGCTCATAGAAGCCGCGGCGGAGCGCAATCCAGATAAATGGGGAAAAAAAACAGTAGGCACGAAAATACCGATTATTTCCGAAGAGCAGGCGCGCAAAGAGAAGCCGGATTATTTTCTTATCCTGCCTTGGCACTTCTTGAAAGAATTTAAGGAACGGGAAAGCGACTTTTTGCGGGCCGGCGGCAGGTTTATCGTCCCTCTCCCGAGCTTCAAGGTTATAGGAGCGGCGGAAGAGTAAGACCTCCTACTTGTTATGAAGATAGGTTTAGTACATCTTAATCTCACCACAGAAAGCGGGGATCCCCGGATGTTTCTCCATATTTCCCGGGCTTTGTGGCTTATGGGCCACAAAGTTGTCATCTACACTGCCGAATTTGACCCGAGGTGCTTCCCGGACTTACATAAAGGCCTCCCCGTTGTCGTTGTCCCGCCGCCCGCGCCACTCGGATCGGTCACGGGGGCTCGGAGTTTTCTGTCAAAGATCGTAACGCGTTTGCGTCGGGAGAAGCTGTACCGAGAGACTGTCAGAAGACTTGCGGAGAAAATCGATACGACACTCGATGTTTTGATCTGCCAAAATGACGAATCGTATTACCTGGGCCTCTCGTATAAGACAATGAATTCTCAAGCGGTGACCGTATGGATTATGAATAACGCCCCCTTTTATTACGTTCGCAGGAACAGTTTTTTTGTTGACCTGGTCGGGCGGTTAAAGGTGTTCCTCGAGAAGCAGCGAGCTAAGAAATATTTATCTGGGATAGATCTGGTTGTCGTGCACGACTTGGAACGCGAGAAAATGATCCGGGAATTTGGTAAGCCAGTCACCTTACTTCGCATCCCGGTTGATTTCAAAAGTTTTTATCAACCTGCAAAACGGATCTCCCTAAGAAAAGGTCAAGCAGTTCTTCTGGGTATCGGTTCGCTGAGTCCAAATCGGAAGTTCGAAGACATTATAGTGGCAGGCGGTCTGCTTCTTAAAAAAGGATATGACACAAAAGTAGTTCTGGTGTGCAAGGATTTCTGGAAGGACGATTCTTATAAACAGCGGCTTTTTGAGGTAACGCGCCGATCCGGCATGAGTGAGAGAGTCATATTTCACTTTGAAGGGGTTGTCGAGAAAGAACTCAGAGAAATTCAGCGCCAGGCAACGATTTTCGTGTTCCCCAATCATATAAACATTTGGAGTATGGCCTCGTTCGAAGCGATGGCGGCAGGGCTTCCGCTCGTTGTCTCCCGAGCGACGAGCTTGGCGGAAGTGCTTCGCGATCGCGAACACGCACTTTTCTTCGGAGCGGGCGATACAGCTGAACTTGCTCTCCGGATCCAGGAGTTGATAAAATCCCCGCAACTTTATCACCGGATTGCCGGGAACGGCCAGAAATTCGTCAAAGAACATTTAAACTGGGATCGCTACGGCGACGAACTCATGGACGTTGTTCAGAAATTCAGCCATTAGCAATCATGAGCGAACGACTGACAATCGCGGTTCTTGGGGGGCACGGCATGCTGGGAGCGGATCTCGTGAAATTTTTAGGAACGCGCTATTCAGTCACTCCGATTACGCGCGAGAATTACTCGGCTCACAAAGGTGGCGAATTCGACGTTTTTATAAACGCCAACGGAAACAGCAAACGCTTTTGGGCAAACCAGCATCCCTACGAAGACTTCCTTGCTTCGACGGTTTCTGCATATGACAGCGTCGTTGATTTCAAGTTCAGAAAATATGTTTATATTTCCTCTATCGTCGTGTACGAAGACCCCTCCGGCCTTTCCGGGACGATCGAGGAACGCGAGATCAATCCGTCGAATCTCCAGCCCTACGGATTCCATAAATACCTAAGCGAGTTGATTGTTCGGCACGCGGCGAAGGATTATCTGATACTGCGCTGTCCCATCGTATTGGGAAGCTCTCTCAAAAAGGGAACTTTTTACGATATTCTGAATGGGAGGCCTTTATTCGTAACGCTTGACTCGAAACTACAACTCATCACCACGAGAGCGGTTGCCGAGATTATCGCCGTGCTTCTCGAGCGTGGTACGTCGCGTGCCGTTTTTAATGTCGGCGGCCTCGGCACATTTCCTTTAAAAGAAGCGTCTCGCTACTTCGGGAGGCCGGTTGTCGTATCCGAGAATGCAGAAAAACAAATCTATGAAATGGACGTATCTAAAGTGCGGGCGATTTATCCTCTCAAAAAGTCCGAGGAGTATTTACAGGAATTTCTAAAGAGCACGTAGCACACCAATTTTTTTATGGATTTCCATTCGGGCGTCTCTCTTTGATCTAACGACGCACTTACGGGCGAACAACCGTCAACACCTGGTTACAGCGGGAGACATGCACAAAAAAGTTTTTGACATCGTAGCGCGGTGATTGTTGACACTCTTTGTCCTCGGTCATAGAATATCCATTATGTCAAAATCAAAAACGATACTCATCACAGGTGGTGCTGGGTTCATCGGCTCGAACACGCTACTGCATCTCTTCGGCAAGTATCCGGATTATCGCTACATCATCTTAGATGCCCTCACCTATGCGGGCGACATGCGGAGCATCCCGGCGCATATTCAAAAATCTCCGAATTTCACTTTTGTCCACGGGGATGTACGGGACAGCAAGGTGGTAAGTGACTGTGTTTCGCGGGCGGACACGGTAATCCATTTTGCCGCAGAAACGCATGTTGCCCGCTCAATCTCCGACAACACGAACTTTTTCGAAACCGACGTGATCGGCACCCAGCGAGTGGCGAACGCGGTGTCAAACAATCGAGACAGAATCGACCGGTTCATTCATATTTCCACAAGTGAAGTGTATGGTACGGCGCGGAGCGAGTTGATAGACGAGAATCACCCCCTAAATCCCCAGAGCCCTTACGCGGCGGCAAAAACAGGCGCCGACCGCTTGGTGTACGCGTACCACGCCTGCTACAAAATCCCGGCAGTTATCATCCGTCCATTCAATATGTATGGGCCGCGCCAGCATCCGGAGAAAGCAATCCCGCGCTTCATCACGAGCTGTGTCTTAGGAGAACCGTTGACAATTCACGGAACGGGTCAGAGTCAGCGGGATTACACGTACGTTGAAGATTTAGTCCAAGCGATCGATCTTGTTTTGCATGCCCCAAAAAACGCGGTTATCGGCGAAGTTTTCAACGTCGGAAGCGGCAAAAGTTACGCAGTACGGGATATCGCCAATTTGATTCTTGAGATGATGCGTGCGGGCAGCCCCCAGAACCCGAGTTTGCCTCCCATGGTGAATACAAGCGACAGGCCCGGCCAGGTGCTCCGGCACGCCGCGGATGTTAAAAAAATTCAAAACGTTTTAGGCTGGCGACCGACAACGGATTTTGCAGATGGCATGAAGAAAACCATAGAATGGTACAAGGAAAATCAGGATTGGTGGAAAGACAAATTGCACATGCGGCACGTTCCCATCGAAGTCGAAAGAGGACGAGTTGAACTGCATTAGGTGGATGAATGGAAAGCCTCTTGTGTCTATCATCACCCCGGCTTATAACGCCGGGGCTTATCTAGGCGACACCATACGAAGTGTTCTTGCGCAGACGTACTCGAGCTTTGAGCACATCGTTGTTGACGACGGCTCGACTGACGACACCGCAAAAGTCGTTCGTGCAATTTCAGATCCTCGTATAAAATATCTCTATCAGAAGAACAGCGGGCAGTCCAGTGCTCGCAATGCCGGCATCGCGGCGGCGAAGGGCAAGTATATCGCTTTTCTTGACGCTGACGACCTATTTCTACCAGGGAAGCTTTCTGAGCAGGTGAATTATCTGGAAACGAACCCGAACTGCGATTTCTGTTATTGCAAGATATATCATTTTTTCCACGACGAGCCGGATAGGCTTTATTATCTCAAAATGGAACATCCCTCAGGATATCTTTTCGGCAGACTGCTCATGACAAACTTTATCAATCCTCTGAGCGCGGTAGTGCGCAGAGACATTTTCGAAAAACATGGCGCTTTCGAACCTTCGTATCGATGGGCCGATGAGCAATATGTATGGCTGAAATTGTCGTATCGAAAGGTGAGATTTTGCTACATAGACAAAGTGCTTGCGTACTATCGGCTTCATCGCCAAAGTTTCACCAATCGGCCGAGATATTTCCTAGAATCCCAGAAAGAGTGCTTACAAATCCTCAAGGTCGTCAAGACATGGATGAGCGAAGCAGAAGTGGAAGAATATCAGATAAACAAGCTGGAACGAAAACGAAGAATACGCATAGTGCTTGGGATGTTGATGGCGAGCGGGAACCTATTGACACGGCCTCTACTTGCCCTGTACCTGCTGAACCGAAGAAGAAAACTAAAATACGTTGGGAACGGAACAAGCACAACATGAAAGTTCTGTGGCAAATTAACTACGAGACGGGTTTGGGTGCTGATCGCTGGATTGTGAGCGGTTATAAAGCCGCGTTTGAAGATCTTGGGCACGCGTTTTTCTTCTGGCAGAGCCACGAAGATTTGGACGAGAGACTTCGCGAGGTCAAGCCGGATATATTGGTGATTTCTCAACGGAGTATCAGGTACAAAGTCCTTCCCGTGTTGAAAACGGCCCGCGCAGACGGTACGAAAGTATTCATTTGGGTTGATTCTCTCTTTTACCAGGAACCCGAAGCCGCCGACATTCTCACGCACGACGATCCCGGAGACGTGTACCATGGCGAAACCGAAGAGCCTTGGATGGAACGATTCCGGAAAGAGACCGGGAAACGGTATACGGTTACGCCAAACGCCGCCAATCATCGTCTCCACTTTCCGACAAAACCAGTAAAGAAGTATGAATGCGACATCGCATTCCTGGGAGCGAACTTGCCCTCGAAGCAAGAAGCCTTCAAAACACTCCTCTTCCCGCTCGTGAAGAGACATCGCGTGAGGATCTACGGACCGGGCTGGACCTTTTCCGATCACGTTCTGCGGTCACTCGCGGGGATATGCCGGAAGGCGGGATGGATGAAGGGAAACGACTGGCTCAGCCGGAAACGCATCAGCGTCCCGCCGGAAGAGGAAAACCAGCTCTATTCGTCGGCGAAAGTGGCGATCAATTTCCATGAGCGAGGGGAAACACTGAAAACGCACGTCATTTTGAACGAACGGACGTTCAAAATACCTGCGTGCGGAGGATTTGAGATTTGCGATTTCGTACCACCGCTCCGGAAATACTTCACGGAAGACGAAATGGTTATGGCGGAAGACGACGGAGACTGGTTTGAAAAAATCGATTATTATTTACATCACGAAAACGAGAGAAAGAAAATTCAAGCCGCAGGAACAGCGAGAGCCAGACGGGACCATACCTATCTGAATCGAGCAGAACAGATGCTCAAATGCCTCAATCTCAAGTAATTCAGCGCGAAAGTCGCACCGAAGTGACGGGTAATTTTTTCTACCGCGCTGCCTCTTTTTTGTTTTTACTCGCGATCGTATCGCTTGTGTGGCGGAGAAATCACTTCGTGAACTTCGGAGAATACACGCCTACGGTAAAATTCACTGAAGTCTCCGCCTTTTTGGCACTCATTGCCGTGGTTCTCGCGTTGATTTTTTCTAAATCTTTGCGCCGGAACGAGGCGCGGAACGCCCTGCTTGCGTACTGGGGTAAATACTTTCTTCTCTTTTCCGTTTTTCTCGCCGTAGGATCGTTCTGGACTCTTTTGTTTTTGCATCGGGGCCTCGAAAGCATCGATGTACTGCAGTACGGGCGGATATTCTTCGGTATGACGTTGTTCTTCCTCGCTCTTTTCCTTGGGTTTGGCAGGCCGTCGTACGCAAGACTCCTCGTGCTCTCTTTTTTGTCTGCGATCGCACTTCTTCCGGTTCTTTTTCTTTCTGAAGATGTCGTTGTGCGGAACTATCTGATCGTTTCTCCCAGTAGCTACACGTTACTCGCGTCGCAACCGGGCACAATCGTTCTTGGATCATTTCTGATTTTCCCGGCTGTAATCCTTTTTTCACTTTTCGTGGCGGGAAAGGGTTTCAAAAAAGTCGTTTCTTACGTTGGCGCTATGTTACTGATGAGTCTGGTGCTTTGGACCGGCTCTCGCGCCGCTTGGCTGGGGACACTCTTCGGTTGTTTTGTTGTTGTGGGCGTTTATGCGTATTGGAAAAAGTCCCAAAAGGAAGTGTGGATATATTCGCTCGCCGTGATTCTCATGCTCATTTGCTCGTTCCTTATACTTCCGCGCCTTGCTCGCAATACTGTCCTCGTGAGGGTTTTCCCTGACTTGAGGGTTGACGTCCAGCTCGATAGAAAAGTTCTGGAAAAAATAGCGGCGTCGCCCGACGAGCTTACTTTGGATCGTATCGCTTTCCTCTGGCTTCGGTTGCCTACGCGGTACTATTTCACGGCACACCGGCCGAAACCCGAGCTTGGTTTTTACGATGGGAGAGGGCAGATTTGGATCGAGCATGCGAAAGAAGCTGCCCTGAATCCGTTAGGCTTGGGACCTGCATATGCTGATGTGCTCTCGAGCGAGAAACCCGCTGGTTTTTCTGAAACATTAAGCTATGCGAGATCGGCGAACGCGCATAATCTGTGGTTGCAGGTTCTTTTGAGCGCCGGAGTCGGCGGGCTGGCAGTTTTTCTTTTCATGACGGTTGATATATTGCGGAAACTTTTCGTCCTCGTGAAGTCGAATTATGCCACAATAACCCTATGGCTCGCGGGTGGGGTCGTCGGCATTTTGATTAATCTGTTCTTTATCGACGGCCTCGAACTTCGCTGGTTGTGGGTACTTTTTGCTCTGGTTGTCCTCGTGCATGAAAACTTCCTCCGTTTTCGCGGTCAAGGCGCGCAAGAGAGCATTTCTTCCGTATGAAAGTTTTTTACGCCGGATTGCGCTACAACTACTATGACTCGAAACGCGGGGTAAGCTTCGAACATGAAAATTTCTATGAGAGTTTACACGCCTTCCCCGGCGCGGAAGTGAGATACTTTCCTTTCGAGCGGATTCTCGAAGTGGGCAAAACAAGATTTAACGAGGAGATCCTCGAGGCTGCGAAAAAAGAGAGGCCGGATATCCTTTTCGTATTCACATACTCCGATGAGTTCGACTTTACAATCCTCGACGAAATTCGGAAATACACAATAAGTGTTGCGTGGTTCGCCGATGACAGCTGGCGCTTCCACAACTACTCGAAGTTCTTAGCTCCGCATTTCAGCTGGGCGGTGACAACGTACTCTTGGATGCCGGAACTTTACAGGCGAGCCGGACAAAAAAACGTCGTCAGATCCCAGTGGGCCGCGAGCACGAACATTTACAAACGCGACGAGAAAGATGGCGGAGAAGAGGTGTTGTTCATAGGCGGCTGGACAAAGGGTCGAGAAAAAATAGTAGAAAAACTAAAAGCGTCGAATATCTCTGTTGCGGTGTACGGTCAAGGATGGAGCACGAGGCGTGTGAGCAGGGAAGAGATGATCAGGCTTTTTTCTACGAGCAATATCAATTTGGGTCTTAACCCTCCGCCGGGATACTGGGCGATAAATTCTCTCGGCCGCCTGTTTTCCCGAGCGTCAATCGACAGAATCGTTCCGGACTTCCACATCGTGCGTAACATCCAATCATGGCTGTCGAGAGGCATTCCCCAAATTAAGGCACGCCACTTTGAGATTCCAGCCTGTGGCGGTTTCTTGATGACCGAAATGGCTGACGATCTTGATTCTTTCTACGTGCCTGGCAAAGAAATCGTGATTTATAAAGGAATGGATGACATGATCAAAAAAATCCGTTATTATCTAACGCACGATGCGGAAAGGAGTGAAATCGCGGAGCGCGGATACAAACGAACACTCCGTGATCATACCTATGAAAAGCGTTTTCGAGAAATTTTTCGTACCGTCGGTGTCTTGCGAGAGTGACCGATTTTGCCCCCGAGGCTTCCTAACATAACGTGGACAGAATACTCATCACCGGCGGAGCCGGCTTCATCGGGAGCCACACCGCGGACGCGCTCGCTACAAGGGGATACCGCATCCGTATTTTGGATAACCTTGCACCTCCGGTACACACTGGAAAATGGCCCAAATACGTTTTGGGCAAAGGATACGAACTTCTGAGGGGTGATGTGAGGAAAAAGGGATCTTGGAGGCGGGCGTTGCGAGGAGTTTCGTTCGTGTATCACCTTGCGGCGTACCAGGATCAGCGACTGGATTTCAGCACGTTTTTCGAGACGAATACGGTAAGTACAGCAATACTTTACGAGCTTATCGTCGGCGAAAGATTGCCGGTGCGGAAAGTAATTTTGGCAAGCTCCCAGTTTGTCTACGGCGATGGGGAGTATCGATGTGCTCACTCGCGAGGCACAACATTCTATCCGGAATTGAGGTCGCTCGGGCAGTTGAAAAACAAACAATGGAATATTCTTTGTCCTCACGGGAAAAAAGCAAGAAACATTCCGTTCCGAGAAGATCAGCGGGTTCTGCCTACAAACTCTTACGGTCTATCAAAGTTTGCCCTCGAGAATGCCGGTTTGAGACTCGGTAAGACGTACAACATACCCACCGTTGCCTTGCGATACTCGATCGTTCAGGGTCCCCGTCAATCCCCTCGAAATCTTTATTCGGGAGCACTGCGGATTTTCGTGAGCCAGGCTGTGGCCGGAGTTCCGATTACTGTTTACGAAGATGGGCACGCGACGCGCGATTTTGTGAACATCGACGATGTTGTCAAAGCGAATTTGGCTGTCCTCAAAAACTCGAAAGCCGACTTTCAAATCTTTAATGTCGGAGGAGGCAGAGCATACGATGTGCTCGATTTTGCGAGAGAGGTAAAAGAAATTACAGGATCCCCTTCTGAAATTATTGTAGGAGGATTCCGTCGAACGGATACTCGCCACGCGGTTTCAGATATTTCGAAATTAAAAAAACTCGGTTGGAGGCCGCGCTTTGATACGGAGCGATCGATTAAAACCTACGCGAAGTGGTTTCTCAAAGAGGGATTCGAAAAAACCTTAGATCGAAAAAACCTGCTCGGTCTAAGAAAAGGGATTCCTCGGTAATTTTGTTGACAATACCCTTCGCTCGTTTTACGCTTCTTGCATGATCGTTGTCCGCGCACCAATGCGCATCAGTTTCGTGGGAGGCGGCACCGACCTCCCCGATTTTTACCGTCGTTCTCCGGGACGGGTGATTTCCACCGCGATCGACAAGTTTGTCTACGTAGTCATCAATCGGACCCCGCTCTTGGATCAAGTTTCTGCGCGGTACTCCGTGTCGGAAACCGTTCCCCACGCGAAAGATTTGAAACATACGCGAATCAAAGCGGCGCTTCTCGATCTTGGAATCGAAAAGGGTATCGAGATCGCGTCATTCGCAACGCTCCCTTCGAAAACGGGCCTCGGATCTTCTTCGAGTTTTTCCGTAGCCCTCATGAAGGGGCTACACGCGTACCTGGGGCGGAAACTCGACAAAGGAGAGACAGCGGAGGCCGCGAGCCGCCTTGAAATAGAGCTCGTCGGAGAGCCGATAGGCAAACAGGATCAATACGCCGCCTCGTTCGGAGGATTGAACGTAATCCAGTTCAACTCGGATGAGTCAGTCGATGTCGATCCGGTGCTTATGGATTACAAGCTGCGCCTCGCCCTCGAAAACCATCTCCTTGTATTCTTTACCGGCGTGACCCGCGCGGCTTCGAGCGTTCTTACCGAGCAGAAATCGAATATAGATAAGAAATTCGACACGCTCCGCGAGATGGCGGACACGGTAGAGGAGTTTAGGGATCGCCTGCTCCGGGGCGACTTTAAGGGGCTTGGGGAGGTACTCCATAAAGCCTGGCTCAAGAAAAAAACACTCGCCTCGAACGTTTCGAATCCGGTGATTGATGAACTCTATGAAACGGGGATAAGTCACGGTGCGTGGGGCGGTAAGATTTTAGGGGCGGGAAGCGGCGGTTGTATAATGTTCCTTGTACCTCCGGAGAAACACGCCGAAATTAGGAAAACAATTCAAGCCGTCGCAAAGAAGCACAACCTGACAGATTTTCGGGAAATCCCGATTAAGTTTGTACAATCCGGCGCCGAAGTTCTTTTCAATGGCGACCATTTTCATAGGCTAAGCATGTAAAAAAGAATGGAAGAGTTCATCAAAAGTTTTGCCGATAAAGTGAGAGCGTCTCTCGAAAATCTCCCCTCGAAGGAGATTGCAAAAGCCCTAAACATTCTTCAAGCCGTCTATGAGCGCGACGGAAGGATCTACGTTTTCGGGAATGGCGGGTCGCTCGCAATTGCAACCCACTGGGTGAGTGATTTCAATAAAACTGTTTTCAGCCACCACCTCGACAAACCCGCGCGCCGGTTTCAGGCAATCCGACTTCCGACGACCGAGGCGGAACTCACTGCATGGGCAAACGATGTCGGATTCGATATGGTCTTTGTCGGCCCACTCAAGAATTATCTTCAGGACTCCGATGTCGTTGTTGGAATCTCAAGTTCCGGCAACTCTCCGAATGTTGTGAAAGCAGTTGAGTTTGCGAAAGAGCACAAAGTCCCCGTGATCGGCCTCTCGGGATTCGACGGAGGGAAACTGAACGATCTTGCGGACGCAAAGATCCTTGTCCCCACCCCGAAAGACGAGTACGAACTTGTAGAAGTGGTTCACACGGCCATTTTTCACCTTATGACGGTATATTTTAAGGATTATTTCGATCATCTCGTTGAGCGCGAAGCGGCTCAAAAATAGCGCATGAGGAGAGCGGTGTTTTTGGATCGGGATGGAGTCATCAACCGCGAGGTTGATGTCCTCCGGAGCGTAAAACAACTCCGCCTTCTTCCGAGGGTCGCCGAAGCGATCCAGAGACTGAACGAAGCCGGCTTTCTCGTCGTTATCGTAACCAATCAGCCCGTTGTTGCCCGAGGATGGCTTACCGAAAAAGAGGTTGATGGGATCCACGAGATTCTCCTCCGAAGGCTCCAGGGGAAGGGCGCGAGAGTCGATGCTGTCTACTATTGTCCGCATCACCCGAACGCAAATCTCAAACGGTACCGCAGGAAGTGCAGCTGCCGGAAGCCGAATCCCGGACTTTTTATAAAGGCGGCAAAGAAGTTCAAGATAGGCCTTAAGAAAAGTTTCTCCGTGGGTGATATGATGTGGGATATTTTGGCGGGAAAGCGTGCGGGGACCACGACTATTCTTGTGGAAACCGGGTATGGAGGAAAAGATAAGAAGCTCGCAATCGAAGTGAGTCCGGACTATACTGCGAAAAACCTCTACGAAGCGGTTCGAATCATTAAGCGCTATGCAAAATAAAATTACTCAAGCAGTGCTTCTCTCTGCGGGCCTTGGCACGCGCTTGAGGCCTCTCACCGACACGGTTCCCAAAGTGATGGTGCCTTTGGCCGGAAAGCCCCTCCTTCTGCACCACATGGATCAGCTGAAGCGCTTCGGCGTGAACGAGTTTTTCATAAATTTGTTCTACTTACCCGATGTTATCACAAGCTACTTCGGTGACGGATCAAAGTTCGGGTTTAAGGTCCACTACTTCCTTGAAAAACCTGAGATTTTAGGAACCGCTGGCGGAGTCAAGAACTTTGAGGAACTCCTGGGCGACAACTTCCTCGTTCTTTACGGGGATACGTTCTATGAAATTGATTATGGACGACTCTTCGAGTTTTATTTGTCTCACCCCGACGCATTTGGGATGGGAACGGCTCGGAAGACCGATCATCCGTGGGATTCCGATCTCGGTGTTTTGGGCGACGACGGAAAAGTTCTGAAGTTTCTTATTAAGCCGCACAAGGAGCTCCCCGAGAACTACTGGGGGATGTCCGCGCCGTATGTGTTCGAAAAGAAAGTACTGGAGTATGTTCCGGCTGGGGCGTATTACGAAATTGCCCACAACCTCGTGCCGGATCTTCTGGCTCGTGGGTACCATTACTACGCGTATACGCTCCGAGAGGGCGAATTCCGAAAAGACATTGGCACGATAGAGCGATACAGGGAAGTTGAAGAATATTTAGAACGGAAACGGGGCTGACGCTTATGCGTGAGCCCCGTGTTGATTGTTGAGGTTTTGGATCAGTGCGCGAATATTGATTTCGCGCCAATCAGTGAAAACTCTTTTTGCACCCGCCTGGAGGAGAGGAACGACGGTTTCATACCGATTGAGAACTGGTATGCCGATCGCCCTTGATCCGGCCCTGATGGCTGCGGTGACGCCGCGCGGAGAGTCCTCGAAGACTAGCTGATGTTCTGGTGGAATGTCCATTCGCCGTGCCGTTTCCAAGAATACATCCGGCGCTGGTTTTACTTCCTTCACGGCTTCCCGGAGTACGATGGTGCCGCGTTGGAAGTGGTTGATCAAACCGGATTGCTCAAGAAGAAACATAGCTTCTTCCGTCCGAGTGAGCGACCCGATCGCAAAGGGGAGACAGAGTATCCGTAGTTCGGTGAGAACATCGAGAAGACCTGGACGAGGCTCGATCTTGGTGGTGTTGAGAATTAACTTGTAGTGAAATTTGTCTCGTTCGAGGAATTGGCGGCAGAACTCTTCTTCCGGTACGAGTTTGTCGCTCAAGGCCCAGATGTCCCGAGCCACTGCTTCGTCGGGTCCACCGATGAAGTGCAGAACGCTCGTGAGCGCGGATTCGATTGTGAGCGACACGCCGAGTTCCTTTGCTGACAAGATATGCCCTTCGAAATGAGCCCGCTCCACATCGACGACTGGCCCCTCGAGATCAAAAGCGACACCGAGGATCTTCAAGTAACACCTCCTTCAGAGAAGAAACTTTAAGCCGATGGCGACAATGATCGCCCCGATGATTTTCTTCTGTGGGAAAGGTTCTCCAAACAGCCAGGCCGACCCCACAGCTGTTGAAAGCAATTGGACCGAAAGGACGAGGAAAACCAGGCGTCCCAGGTCGGTTTTCTCGGAGATTATCTTTGTGAAAGCAAGAGTGCCGAAACCGTTGACGAGCCCAGCAGCGAGTGGAATGAGGAGAAGCTGCCATCGGATCCCGGTCGTGTGGTGCGTAGTTTCGGGAATCATCGTCACGAAGGCCACCCCCGCCGTTGTGATGGAGAGAAGAAATGCCCTCATCGGCGGCGTGAGTTCGCTCGCTTTCATGATCACCGGCCAGGCTCCGAAACAGAGCCCGGCGAAAATGCAGGACAAGTACAACCAGTGTGTTTTCAATTCATGCCTCCAGAGTGAGACTTTGATGCCGTTTTAACTGTATAATCTTTTAACTTTTTTGTCAATAAGTAGAAACGAAAACGCCGCAGGTGTAAAACTTTTTTCCTGCGGCGTGCTGTGACGCTCACGATACGGTAATGAATTCGGAGTGATTTGTCAAACGAAACCGCTGTCTGCTATTTTTATACCCATGACCGGAAAACCGAAAGTTTCTGTTCTTCTTGCGACTTGGAATCGCGCCGGGATGATTTCGCGCACGATTGAGAGCGTGCGGAATCAGGCGTTCAAGGATTGGGAGCTCGTGATTACGGACGACGGCTCGACCGATGATACGCCGAGTGTTGCGAGGGATTGGCAGAAAAAAGAGCCGAGGATCGTCTACGTACGAAGTGAGGTAAACCAGGGTATCTCGAAAAACTACAACCAAGGATTCCGCGCGGCGAAGGGGGAGTATGTTGCGATGATTGACGACGACGATCCGTGGATTACCCCGGAGAAGCTTGCGAAACAAGTCAGATTTCTCGACGAGCACCCCGACTACGTCGGTTGCGGCGGAGGGGTAATCGTTGTCGATGACAAAGGAAAAAACATGTACCGATATTTCAAACCCGAAACCGATCGAGAAATCAGAAAGTACATGCTTTTTTCAAACCCGATGGCGAACTCGACGACGATGTTCCGCTTCGACGTCGCGAAAAAAATCGGTCTCTACGACGAGTCAAACCGCTACGCCGGCGACCGTGATTTTTGGATGAAGATGGGACTCGAGGGGAAGCTCTATAACTTCCAAGAATATTTCTCCCATTACACGATGGGAGACCAGAACACCTCGATCCTCCGCATGCGCCCGCATCTCAAGTCATCGCTCACCTTTATGAAGCGTTATCGAGACAAGTATCCGTATTATCCTCTGGCGCTCGTCTTCAACACCGTGCAGTACTGGTACTCGTTTCTTCCCTTGGCGGTGAAACGCCCTATCCACGCACTGTTGGCTCGCTTGAAACGTCTCGTCGTAAAATAAGGAACAGTTCGCGAAGCAGGGGATCCCGAAGTTTGAGGAGTAACGAGAGATATGCGATAGCTGCAATCGCCACGATTGCTACGAAGTGCAGGTGAAGCGCGGCGAAAAGTGCCGTGAGGATTCCCACGCCGAGAGTCGCGAACACCGCGATTTTAAGGTGAGGGAGTACCTCGAATTGGATCAAGCTTCGCGCGGTATGCCATAGATACACGTTGCTTACGAACTGGGCGATAAGTGTAGCAACGGAGGACCCCGCGATGCCGAAGCGGGGGATGAGGAGAAAGTCCAGGAGAACATTCAGTCCGCCACCGATCGCGGCATACACGATAAGGTTCTTCTGGCGGTCGTAGGCCACAAGAGCGGAGCTTAATATCACGGCAGGAAAATCAATGAGGATGGTAAGAAGAAGTACTTGGAACGCAATCGTCCCCGGTGAGAAACTCTCGCCGAAAAGGCCTGCCATAATCGGTTGTCCCAGAATAATTCCCCCGACTGCGGCAGGTAACGCGATTATGAATACGAGACTCACAACTCGCTCAAGCGCTTCGCGCATTTTGATAGGATCTTTCACGGCGAGGCGCGCGAATGCGGGCAAGGCGCTTGCCGCAACGATACTTGGGATGATGTAGAGAAGCTGAATGATGCGGTTCGCAGCGGAATAAATACCGACATCCGTTGCGGATTTGAGCCAGCCGATGACGAGTATGTCGGTGTTGATCATAAACATTCCAAGAAGGCTCGAGATAGCGAACGGCCAACAGGCGCCGAGTATCGGTTTGATGAGGGATGGGTTGAAGTAGGTAAAGACTTTTTTAAAACTGTCGCGGAGAGCGTAGAACGTTGCCATCATTCCAATTCCGGTTCCTATCGCATACGCGTATGAGAACGACTCTACGGTCCGAGAAAATTGGAGGAACGCAAGGCCGAACGCGACAATCCCGAGGTTCGTGAGGAAATACAGGCCCGCCTCCCGCTCCATCTTCTCTGTTGCCTGGATAATTGAGAATCCGAACTGACGAAGTGTGTCGAAGACGAGAATGGCGGCAACAATCGGAAAGATCGTTTTTGCCGCAGAGAGCGTGGTAAATCGGGGGACTATAAAGAGCACGATTGCAACCCCGATGACTAGAAGACCTAGTTTTAGGAAAAACGAGGTCGAAGTGATTTCAAGGCGCCGCTGTTTTTCGGGAGTTCGCGCTGCTTCCCGGATGAGAATTGCGTTGATGCCGAAGTCGATAAAGAGCGTGAGTACCGCCACGATGGTTATCGCGTACGAAAATATTCCCCACTGTTCGGCGCCGAGCACTCTTGCGGCATAGATAATAACAATGGCGCGAAGGAGCCTTCCCCCGACGTTTGAGACCGTGAGCCAAAACGTGTTTTTCGCAACCGTCTGTCGAGTCGTCCGGTTTGTGAGAAGAAATTCCTTTATTTTCTTAAACATTCGTTTTATCATATCAGTACCTCGTACGATGTGTAAAATGTTCGCTATCACAGCATGAGAACAAAAAGGGATTTCAAAAAGAAAAGGAAAAAAGTTGTTGTCGCGGTAAGCGGCGGGTTCGATCCTATTCACGTGGGGCATGTGCGCCTCTTTGAGGCAGCGAAGCGTCTCGGAGACATTCTCGTTGTGATTTTGAATAACGACAACTGGCTTAGGAAGAAAAAGAGTCACGTTTTTATGCCGCAAGAAGAGCGGAAGGAGATCATCGAGGGCCTTCGGGCAGTTGACGGGGTAGTCCTCACGGCTCACCGGCCCAATCCGGCCGATATGAGCGTTTGCCGCGAGCTTCGGAAAATCAAACCGGACGTTTTTGCGCAGGGGGGCGATCGGAACACGGCTAACATCCCGCCCTGCGAGGTTGAGCTCCAGAGAGATCTCGGATTCCGGATAGTTGAGAACGTCGGCCGAGGAGGAAAGGTTCAGTCAAGCTCCTGGCTTCTCAGAAAGTATTCCGAGACCGTTTCGAAACGGCGTTCGTCCGGGAAGGCCTAACCTTACCGGGTTATCGCCTCGAGAATTCCTTTACTGAGACTGACTTTTGGGATCCAACCTAAAGCTTTTCGAGCTCGATTGGCATCAAGCGTTATGTGTTCGACTTCTCCCTCTCGTCGTGGAGCGTAAACGGGAGATTGCTTGAACCCTAGGTTTTTTGCGACTTCTTCAAATACCTCCTGATCGCTCGTGTTTTTTCCCGAACCGATGTTATAAATTTCTCTGTTGCCTTTTGAGAGAGCCTTGAGAGTTGCGCGTGCGACGTCACTTACGTGCACATAATCTCGCGTTTTACTTCCATCCCCGAAAATGGTCGGGCGTTTCTCTCTCCGCATAAGGCTGGCGAACACCGACACGACCCCCGCTTTCTGCCTCGATCCATATACGTTTGCGTAGCGAAGGATCGTATAGTCGAGCTTATCGACTGTTCCGTGAAATCGTACGGCTTCTTCTCCCATGAGTTTTGAAAGGGCGTAAGGGGAAAGCGGGTTGGGAGCAGCATTTTCTTTTACGGGTAGGAGTTTTGGATTCCCGTAAATGGAGCCACCGCTCGAGGCGAAGATAATTTTTTTCCGTTTTTCTTTGGACTCTCTGAACGCCACGAGGACGTTTATAGTTCCCAGAACGTTGACGTTGAACGTGGGGATCGGATTTCGCATGGATTCGGCTACGTGAACGAGCGCCGCATAATGGCTTACAACGCGGGGACGTTCTTTCTTAAAAATCTTTTTGATGGCCGTAAGACTTCGGACATCCGCCCGGTAAAACTTCGCTCGAGGATCGAGATTTTTGCGGGAGCCCGTGGAGAGATTGTCGACGACAACAACGCGGTGACCTGCTCGGAGATAGGCGTCGACAACATGGGAACCGATGAATCCTGCTCCCCCTGTTACTAAAATTTTCACGTTTGATTCACGAAAAACGACTTGAGTGTTTTGAGAAAAATAGAGATATCGAGTACGACGGAACGGTTTTTTAAGTAATAAATGTCGTGCTGGAGTTTTTCGTACGCATCTTCAACCGATGCTCCGTAGCGATAGTTGATTTGAGCCCATCCAGTCACCCCTGGCTTTACGAGATGGCGGATGTCGTAGTAGGGGATTTTCTCTTCGAGGAGTTTTACGAACTCCGGGCGTTCCGGCCTCGGACCCACAAAAGAAAGCTCATTCTTTATTATGTTAATCAATTGCGGGAGTTCATCGAGGTGGGTGTAGCGCAAGAATCGCCCGAAAGGAGTTGCTCGCGCGTCATTTGGATCGGCCCATTGAGCCCCGTTTTTTTCGGCATTCATATCCATGGTCCGGAATTTGTAGAGCATGAAACTCCGCCCGCCTCTCCCGACACGTTCTTGTTTGTAAACTGCCGGCCCGGGGGAAGCGATTTTGACTCCGAGCGCGATGAGAATTTCGAGAGGGAGGAGAGCGATGAAGAGAAAGAAGGCGATGACGAATTCCAGAGCTCGCTTGAGTTGGTCATAAAACTTTTGCTGTCCGACGAGGTTTTCGAGAAACCACGCTTCCTCAAGGTCGGCGAGGGGGATTTTTCTAAACACGACTTCGTAGAAATTCGGGAGATCTCGGGCTTCCACTCCGTGGCTCAAGAGTCCATAGAGAGCGCCGGTGAGCCGAGTATCTTTCTTAAGGTGTCTCGGTATGACGATGAGGTTGATGCCGTGTTCTTTGACGAGTGCGTGAAGATTTGCTTTCCGGGTGTTCGCCGAGTCCTCCTTGAGCCACGCTTTTATTTCATAGCCAAGCTGGGGATTGAGATTCACGGCGCGCACAACCTCTTCGGCAGTAGGGCCGTTTCCGATGAGAAGGACTTTGTTCGGCGGCTCGCTCGATCCGATATGTGAATTGAAAAATCGCCGCCATAGGGTTTCGATGACCGCGAAGATGATGATGAAGAGAAACAAGTTTCTCCGAGGGGCGATTCCGAAGGTCGGGATGAGGTAAAAGAGCGTAATAGTGAGTAAGCCGTTCGTAAAGAGCGCAAGCCACAGCGTTTTTATAAAGTCGATGCCGTTGCGGAGACGCCGGAGATCGTAAAGGCCGGCAACATAGAAGACAACGACCCAGATGCCGAAAATGACGGTGAACGGCGTTGCATGTGTTTCCGTGAATCCGCGGTACGCATCGTCTCCGTACCGGATAAATAGGGCGGCAAAAAGAGAGAGATACAACGCCGCAACGTCTCCAGTGAAAAGCACAAGCAACCTTATTTTACTTTGATGCTGCATTTCCGGTTTTGTATTTTTTCAATCCTATCGTGCTTTCATAAAAAGACAAGAGTTGGTTAGTGGTGTTCTCTATAGAGTACTCCCGCGCCTTCTCAAGTGCCTCGAGGTGTTTCTTCTGCCGCAACCGATCGCTTCCGAGAAGTTCGCTTACGCTATGAACGAACGACTCCGTGTTATTTACCATAACTCCTCCGCGGTTTTTACCGAGCACGTCTTCTACTCCCATTCCCTGTAAGGCGACGACAGGCAAGCCCATCGCCATCGCTTCGAGTATAACAAGGCCCTGTGTTTCTGTAAGCGACCCGAAGACGAAGATGGAAGCCGCCTTGTAAATCGCAAGAAGTTTTGCTTGGTGTAAAAACCCAAGAAAGATGACGTCCCGACCGATACCGAGTTTTTGAGTTTTGCTTTCGAGGCGGCCGCGTTCCGGTCCGTCTCCCGCGATGAGGAGTTTTACCGAAGAATGTTTTTTTCGGAGAACGGCAAAGGACTCAATAATAAAATCTAGATTCTTTTCTTTGCCAAGTCTGCCTGTGGTTATGAGGAACGGTGCGCCTGGGGCAATCCCGAAGGCTTTTAAAATCGATTCTGGATCTTCTTGCGCCGCGAGCGCGCGTATCTTTTCCGTACTTACGCCAGTTGGGATTACGGCAATTGGAGTCGCGATACCGTAGCCCTCCAATTTTTCTTTCATTCCGTGAGACGGGACGACGACGCCGTCATGTTTCGGAACGAACTTTCGCGTTCCCCATATGACGAGTTTCTTGAGTAATTGGGCAGGAAGAAAGGGGACATAGTGAACGTACTCTTCGAAGAACGTGTGATAGGTATGCACCAGAGGTATGTGGAACTTTTTCCCGACGTGGATGCCCCACAAGCCGAGCGTGGAAGGCGTCTGGGTATGGATGATGTCGAGTGAAAGCTCAGGGATCATCGCCGTCGAGAAAAAGGGGAGAACCAATCTTGTCTGCTTATCGAAACCGAAGCGGACGGAGGGGAACTGCCAGATGCCCTCCGAGGGGTTGTGAGTGGAATGAATACTGTGGTTTGGAGCGAAAATAGAGACGAGATGACCTCTTCTTCGGAATTCCGAAGCGAATGAGGTGAGAGAAGTGACGACGCCGTTTATCTCGGGCGTGTAGGTATCCGTGAAAATCCCGATATTCATCTCACGACTCTCCACTTTTTAAACGGCGACTTGCCGAAAATGAAAACACAGACCCCGCTTACAATCCACTGGAACAGTAATTTCATCCAGCCGGTTGCGCGGGCTCTTCTTCCGCTATGCAAAACACAGAGAGACGTCTCGACGAGTGTCCGCCCGATTCGCGAGAGTCTATAGAAAAGATCGTTATCCTCCCCCGTTACCAAATCTTCGCGGTATCCGCGGACATTCTTGAACGCGGCGGCTCGTACGGCCTGGAACTCGCCTGAAGCGTTCCCGACGCGGAGCACGTTGTTCGAGAATACATAGAGTCCGTTTAAGAGTCCGAAAATGATTTTGTCTCCGAAGGTTTCAGCTTCTGGGCGTACGCGTATCGGTACTGTAAGCGCCGCTAGTCGTTGGTTAGACTGGAACATTTCCGCTAACTTGCGGAAAAACTTTTCTGTATCCGGAATCTCAACGTCCGCGTCTATAAATACCAAGAGGTCGCCGCGAGCCTCCGCGGCTCCAAGATTTTTTCCGCGAGCGATATTCTTTTTTTCCGGCTCCGGGTCAACGACGATCCGGTCCGCGAAGGGTTTTGCCAGTTCGACCGTCTTATCAGAACTTTTTCCGTCGGACACGATGATCTCGTGCCCGAGTTTTCGGAGCGGCTGGAGACGCCGAAGTGTCTCTTCGATGACCTTTTCTTCGTTCAGGGTGGGAACAATGATCGAGATCATAGTCTTCGCTCCAAATCTTTTTTCTTGAGGTATCGGCTTATTCCCCAGAATGCTGCGGCGACAATGATAACGAAGGCGATAAGCGATGCAGTCTGCAGTCCCTCGTTGATCACGAGATAAAGATTCCCGAAGGAGTACCCTATAAACATAAGAAAGCCGGTCCAGAAAAACTGCCCAACCGCGTTGAAAGCGAGATATTTTTTAAAAGGGACCTTCGCTATTCCCGCGGTGATAAGAATGACAAGCGCGAATCCGAGCCCCATCGTGATTTTGGAGAGAAAAAGGATTTTATTTTGATGCTTGTGAAACGCAGCCTCTGTTTTTAAAACGAGCTCCTCGGTGATGTTGAAATAGCGGCCGTATTTTTTGACAAGGGGGTGGGCGCCGAAGTACCCCACAGCGTACCAGATGGCGTCGGCGGCAAGATCACCTGCCATAAGAGTAAGGTAGAGGGGCCAGAACTCGAAGTGACCGAGTTTCAAGAAAAATCCGGAGATGGTCATAATCACCGGCCCCTCGACGATAGCAAGGACAAACGTGAGAACATATTTGTACGGCAAGAGCCACAGAAGGAAAGAAGGAGCCCCGATCATGAATGCCCTCATTATACCCGACATTCTCCCTCATTTGACAGGCCGAACATTCTTTTGATACGCTTGTAGGAATTTGTGATGGAAGAAACCGAATCGATTGTTGAAAAGAAAGGGCGCGACAATTTTCTGCCGATAAGCATTCTGGTCGCGGCCGTTTTAATTTCGGGATCGATTCTCTATGCAATCGGGAGAACAGACACCCCTTCTCCTCGGGTGATACCTCCGCCAAACCCGAACGACGCCGCATCTCTCAAGGTTTCAGAGCGAGATGTTATTTTGGGAGACCCGAACGCACCCGTTACCCTCATTGAGTACGGCGACTATCAGTGCCCGTTCTGCGGTCAGTTTTTCAGTCAGGTGGAAGAACCGCTGCGCGAGGAATACATCAAGACCGGAAAGGTTAAGATGGTCTTCAGGAACTTCCAATTTCTGGGGCCGGAGTCCGTTGCCGCGGCAGAAGCGGCCGAGTGCGCGAAAGATCAGAAGCAGTATTGGGCCTATCATGACTCGCTGTATCGAGAGGAAATTCGCGACGGAGAGGAGCACAACGGAAACTTGAATCGGGATCTCTTTTTGAGCATCGCCGCCGACCTCAAGCTCAATGTATCGGAATTTGTAAATTGCGTTGATAGCCGGAAGTACGGGGGTCTTATTGAAGAAGATCTCTCCGCTGCGAAGGGCATTGGAGTAAATTCGACGCCGACCACGTTTATAAACGGCGAAGAGGTGAGAGGTGCTCAGCCGTACAGCGTATTCAAGGCCGTTATCGAAAGGCTGCTTCAGGGATAGTTTCTTCGTTACTTTAGAGAGAGTAGACGAAAAAAGGGCGATACACATTATTTAAGAAAACAAATGGCATTTACCCAAGACGGCGGGAGTTTCCAGCCACGGAAGATGTTTGACGTCAACGTGCAGTGCGGCCAGTGCGGTGCGAAGATCGACAAACTTCCTTTTGAGCCGGATCCGAGTCGCTTAAGCAATATTTTGTGCCGAGATTGCTACCGCTCAAAGCGGCAAGGCCAGCGCTAGAGGCAAAAGTTATTAGAAGAATGCGGGTCAAGCGGCGCTAGCCGCTTGACTTTGTTTTTGCGAGGAGAGAAAATGAGATAACATACTGAATACATGACCACTCGTTGGATCGAAATCGGGCTGGGAGTTTGGATTATTGTTTCGCCCTGGATCCTCGGGTTTTCGAGCATCTCGATTATGAAGTGGAGCAACGTGATTGTAGGAATGTGTCTCGTTCTTCTCCATGTTTGGATGATTTTCGGAGAGAAAGGCGATCGGAGTCAGGGAAGCGTACAATAACGAAGGTCGAAAAACATCGGAAAACAAGCAATATACTATGGCAAACGTTAAAATCTACAGCACCCCAACCTGCGTTTACTGCAAAATGACGAAAGAGTTCTTTGCGAAGAACAATATCCAATATCAGGAATTCAACGTTGCAGAAGACGCCAAAGCTCGCGAGGAGATGGTGCAAAAATCGCGTCAGCTCGGCGTGCCGGTGATCGATATTGACGGTGCAATCTACGTAGGGTACGACCGGAACGCTCTGGCGAAAGCCCTGAATATTCAGTAGGGAGGATATTTTCGACATGTACGACCTCATTATCGTTGGCGGCGGCCCCGGCGGAGTTGCCGCGGGCGTCTATGCCGCCCGGAAAAGAATAAAAGTGCTTCTTGTGACCGACACCTTCGGTGGGCAGTCTTTGGTTTCCGCCGACGTCCAGAACTGGATTGGCACAAAGTCCGTCTCGGGTTTTGATCTCGGGAAAATGCTCGAGGAGCACCTCCGAGCGCAGGAAGGAATCGAAATCATCGACGGCGATCTCGTGGAAGAAGTGGGGAAAATTGAAGGGGGGTTTCAGGTGAAGACGAAATCGGGGAAATCTTTTGAGACAAAGTACGTACTTATTACGTCGGGAAGCCGCCGGAGGAAGCTCCAGGTGCCCGGCGAGAAAGAATTTGAAAGCAAGGGAGTGTTTTACTGCTCGATCTGCGATGCGCCCGTTATGAAAGACAAAGTTTCCGTAGTTGTTGGCGGCGGGAACGCGGGCCTCGAAGCGGTGCTCGACCTTCTGCCCTACGCCACGAAGATTTACCTTCTTGAGCGCGGAGAGCACATCAAGGGAGACCCGGTAACGTTCGAGAAGATTAAAAAGGATCCGAAAGTCGAAGTTTTGACGCAGACAGAGACCCTGGAGATCAAAGGTAAAGATTTCGTAACGGGTCTTGTCTATAAAGATCTCCAAACCGGGAAATCGGCGGAACTTGCGCTCGACGGCGTTTTCGTCGAGATCGGGGCGGTCCCGAATTCCGAGTTCGTAAAAGATCTCGTGGAACGGAATCCGTTCGGGGAGATTGTCGTCGACCACAAGACCCAGGCGACGTCCTGCCCGGGCATCTGGGCGGTGGGAGATGCAACCGACGTTCTCTATAAGCAGAACAATATCTCGGCGGGAGACGCCGTAAAGGCAGTTTTGAACATCTACGAGCGTATTTCAAAGGGAAAAGGGGCTTGACAGGGTTTCGGATCCTGCGCTAAACTCTCTTGGCACTCTACGGTCGAGAGTGCCAATCTTTTATTCAGTATGACGTTTCAACCATTATCAAACCACGTTTTTCTCGAACCGCTCGAGGAGGAGAAGACCACGAAGTCTGGTATTGTTCTCCCCGACACGGCGGAGCGTGAAAAACCGATTAAGGGCAAGGTGCTCGCCACGGGCCCCGGGAAAGTGAACGAGAAGGGCGAGCGGGTGCAGATGTCGGTCAAGGTCGGCGACATGGTTCTCTTCAAGAAGTACGGCCCCGATGAAATCGAAATCGAGGGGAAGAAGTATCTTGTTGGAGACGAGGACGATATCCTAGCGATTCTCAAATAAGAAGATGGCAAAACAAATTTTATTCCACGAAAACGCCCGAAGCGCGATCAAAAAAGGGATCGATAAACTCGCGGAGGCGGTCCGGATGACGCTCGGTCCCCGCGGCCGCGCGGTTATCATAGAAAAGAGCTACGGCGCGCCCCAGGTAACCTTCGACGGCGTGACCGTCGCGAAAGAAATCGAGCTTGAAGGAAAGTACGAAAATATCGGCGCGGAGTTCATTAAACAGGCGGCCGAGAAGACGAACGACAACGTCGGAGATGGAACGACAACCTCCGTCGTTTTGGCTCACGCGATGATCGATGAGGGAGAGAAAGTCATCCGCGAGAAGGCGTTTAACGTCATTCACCTCGCGGAGGAGCTCAAAAAATACAGCCAGACTGTTTTGAAGAATCTCGAAGGGCAGAAAGAACTTATTAACGACAACAAAAAAATCGAAGAGGTGGCGACGCTCTCTTCAAAGGACGAAAATATCGGCAAGCTCATCGCCGAAGTGATGGTAAAGGTGGGCCGGGACGGAGTCGTAACCGTCGAGGACTCAAACACGATCGGCAATTCCTACGAGATGGTGGAAGGAATGCAGTTCGATCGCGGCTACGTCTCGCCGTATATGGTTACAAATCAGGAACGAATGGACGCGGTCCTCGAAGACCCCTACATTCTCGTGACCGAAGAAAAAATCTCGGCGATTAGCGACCTTCTCCCGGTTCTCGAAAAGATCGTCCAGGGCGGGAAGAAGGAACTTGTGATTATTGCCGAAGAAGTCGAGGGCGAAGCGCTTGCGACCTTAATCGTAAACAAACTTCGCGGCGTCTTCAGTGTCCTCGCGGTAAAAGCTCCCGGCTTCGGCGACAGGCGGAAAGAGATGCTCCAGGATATCGCGATCGTGACCGGGGCGCAGTTCGTCTCAAAGGATCTCGGCAAGAAACTGGAGAACGTTGAACTTGCGGATCTCGGCCACGCGCACCGGGTCGTTTCGAACAAAGATAATACAACGATCGTAGGAGGAAAAGGGGATAAGAAGGAAATCGAGAATCGCATCTCACAGCTCAAGGCCCAGATTAAAAAGACGGATTCCGATTTCGACAAAGAAAAACTCCAGGAGCGGCTTGGGAAGCTTGCGGGCGGCGTTGCGGTGATCAAAGTTGGTGCCCCGACCGAATCCGCGCAGAAAGAGTTGAAACAGCGCGTCGAGGACGCGGTTGCCGCGACTCGCGCCGCAATGGAAGAGGGAATCGTTCCCGGCGGCGGCGTTGCGCTCTTCAATGCGAATCTCGGAGAGTCTTCCGACGCTCCGGCGAGCGAAGCCGTGATGATACTCCAGAGAACGCTCGAGGCGCCCCTCCGCGCGATTATCTCAAACAGCGGCGAATCTCCCGAGCGCATCATCGATCAGATCAAGCGTGAACGCGCGAAGGGCAACAAATGGGTCGGTTTCAACGCGGTAACGAATAAGGTGGGAGACTTAAAAGAAGCGGGCATCATCGATCCTTTGAAAGTCACGAAGACCGCGTTCGTAAATGCGGTATCAGTTGCAAGCAACTACTTGATGGTAGGCGCCGCTGTCGCGAACATCCCCGAAAAGAAAAGTCCTCCGTCGGGCGGAGGCGGCATGGGAATGCCGGGCGGAATGGGTGAAGACTACTAATCCGGTTTTGGACTAAAAATCCCCAGCGTCACGCTGGGGATTTTTAGTTTCTGCGCTTGTACGTTGTGAACCGAAAACCTTCGTGAAGTTCTTCTTCTGCGGTCGCCCAGTCGCCGTTCTTGATTTCCGGAAAGAATACATCGCCCTCAACGTCTTTTTCGACGTGCGTGATGTAGAGCACATCGGCTTTGTCGATCGTTTGCTTAAAAACTTCTCCGCCGCCGATTACGTACACATCTTTCCCTTCGAGGCTTTTGAACGCCTCTTCAATCGATGTGAAATGCAAAACTCCCGGCGCAACCTCATAGTCGGCATGCCTCGTTATGACGACGTTCGTCCGGTCGGGCAGGGGCTTTCCGTTCCGCTTCAAAATCGACTCAAAAGTTTTCCGGCCCATAAGCACGGTTTTACCTTTTGTAAGAGTGCGGAAGCGCTTCAAATCCTCCGGCAAGTACCACGGCAGGTCGTTTTTGGCACCAATGACGCCGTTTTGGGCAACCGCGGCGACGAGCGCAATCATGGGTTACACCGCAACCGGGAACTTGATCGCCGGATGGGGGTTATAGTTTTCAAGCTTAAAATCTTCAAACATTAGTTCCCAAAACGGCTTTTTGGCGATGGCAAGAGTCGGCTTTTCTTTCGGTGTTCGGGAAAGCTGTTCTTTCGCTCCCTCGACGTGATTCGCGTAGATATGGCAGTCGTTCAAGTAATGGCTGAACTCCCCGATCTTGAAACCGCACTCTTGGGCGAGCATTTGTGTGAGGGTTGCGTAGCAGGCGATGTTGAAGGGAACGCCGATCATAAGGTCCGCAGAGCGCTGGGTGAGGTGACAGTTTAGGCGGCCGTCCGCGCTTACGTGAAACATGAAGAGGAGATGACACGAAGGGAGAATGGGCCGCTTCGGGTCGTCCTTCGGCCGGTGGAGATCGGATGGGTTCCAGGCGGTTACGATCATCCGTCTGTCGTTCGGGTCGGTTTTGAGCTTGTCGATCACGTTCTGAACTTGGTTGATATGGTTCAGCGTGATTTTCCCCGTCTCCGGATCTTCGAGATACTGTTCCCACTTGACCCACTGGTAGCCGTAGAGGTTCCCGACCTCCCAATTTTTTTCTTCGGAGGTCCACGGGTCCCAGATCTTCGTATGCTGACGGAGATTTCGTATGTGAGTCTCGCCCGTTAAATACCAGAGGAGTTCCCGGATCACGGCATCAAAATTCACCTTTTTCGTGGTGAGGAGCGGGAATCCCTCGGCGAGGTTGATTTTGTAGTGGACGCCGAAATACGAAATCGCATCGACGCCGGTGCGGTTTGTTTTTCGCTGGCCCTTTTCGAGCACAAGCCGTACTGCGTCCAAATACTCTTTCATCGTTGCAGTAACTATATCAAAGAGGTTTCGCTTGCGCTACTTTTCGATTGAGGTATAATCTTCCTCACATGGAATACCTTCTGATAATTCTCGCGGTTATCGTTGTCTGGGTTATTTTAGTTTACAACCGCCTCGTAACGCTCCGGAACCGCGTTAAGGAAGCGTGGTCTGATATCGACGTGCAGTTGAAGCGCCGATACGACCTCATCCCGAACCTTGTCGAAACCGTAAAAGGATATATGACTCACGAGCGCGGCGTGTTTGAAAAAGTGACGGAAGCTCGCGCAAAGGCGATGGGCGCGACTCCGGGCCACGAAAAAGCGGGAGCGGAGAACATGCTCACGGGCGCCTTGAAGAGTTTGTTCGCGGTTGCCGAAAATTACCCCCAGCTCAAAGCGAATGAGAACTTCGGAAAACTCCAGGACGAGCTTTCGGACACCGAGAATAAAATCCAGGCAGCGCGGAGGTTCTATAACGGGAACGTACTGGCCTTGAACACGAAAGTAGAAACCTTCCCGTCGAACCTCATCGCTGGCGCGTTCGGATTCAAGAAACAGGAGTTTTTCGAGGCGGAAGGGGAAGCAGGACGGCCCGTTAAAGTCGGCTTTTAGAACTTGCGTTCGATGGCGTCTCTCTACGACCACAAAGAGTCTAATATTCGGCGCACATGGGCGCTCTTTACGGGGTTCCTGATACTCGTCATCGGTTTGGGGTTCGCGTTCTCGTATGTCTTCCAAAGCCGTGCCATTCTCGCGTTTGCAATACTCTTCAGCGTCATCACGAGCTTCATCGGCTACTGGTCGTCCGACAAGATCGCCCTGGCGATCTCCGGCGCCCGGCCTACCGAGAAAAAGGAAAACCCTTATCTTTGGAACATAGTCGAGAACCTCTCGATTACTGCGGGGCTTCCGATGCCGAAGCTCTACATTACGCCGGAGAAGCAGATCAACGCCTTTGCGACGGGGCGGAACCCCGAGAACGCGGTGATCGCGGTGACGCAGGGCGCGTTGGAGAAACTCGAAAACGAAGAACTTGAAGGAGTACTCGCCCATGAGCTGTCACATGTCGGCAACCGCGACATTTTGGTCTCGACCGTTGCGGTTGTGCTTGCGGGCGTGATTTCCATGCTTGCGGATTTCTTCCTGCGCTCGATGCTTTGGGGCGGCCGGAGCCGCGACAACCGGGGAGCGGGAGGGATTCTTATCGTTCTTGGAATTGCCCTTGCGATCCTCGCGCCCTTGGGAGCCATGCTCATGCGGCTTGCGATCTCGCGGAAGCGGGAGTTTCTTGCGGACGCCTCGGGGTCGCTCCTTACGCGTTATCCCGAAGGCCTAGCCCGCGCACTCGAGAAAATCGGCCGTGATGCCGCTCCCATGCGGGCGGCGCACGACTCAACCGCGCATCTCTGGATTTCGAATCCCTTCAAGGGGAAAGGGTTTCACAAGTTATTCATGACCCATCCTCCGCTCGAGGATCGCGTGAAAGCGCTTCGCGGAATGTCTCTATGACCTACCGCTTCGGGAAAACGATCGTAGTTGCCTTGGGCGGATCAATCGTATATCCCGACGGGATTGATTCCCGATTCATCCGGGAATTTAAAAAGTTCGTTGAGAAGCATGTGAAGCGCGGCAAGCGCTTTTTGCTTGTGATCGGCGGCGGCAAAATTTCGCGTCTTTACCAGGAAGCGGCCGCGCGAGTAAGCCACTTGAGCGACGAAGACAAGGACTGGCTCGGGATTCACGCCTCGCGGTCGAACGCGCACCTCATCCGCACGGTCTTCCGGAGTATCGCAAATCCGACAGTGATAGATGCCCGGCACAAAATAAAAAAGCTCACGCGCCCGGTTACGGTTGCCGCCGGCTGGCGGCCGGGCTGGTCAACCGACTACGTGGCAACCGCGCTTGCGCACGACTTTAAGGTGAGCGAGATGATCATCGCGGGGAAGCCGGATTATGTCTACGACAGGGATCCGGGGAAGCACAAAGGCGCGAGGCCCTTCAAAACGTTAAGCTGGGCGCATTATCGGCGGCTTATCCCGGGAAGATGGACGCCGGGGTTTCACTCGCCGGTAGATCCAATTGCCGCAAAGCTTGCCCAAAAAGAAAAGCTGAAAGCGATCATTATAGATGGGAGGAACTTGAAGAATTTCGCGAATCTCTTGAACGGCAAGGACTTTCGCGGTACGGTTATTTCGTAAAAGAATAAGGAAGGGTGCGTGAGCGGTTTAAACGGCAGTCCTGGAAAGACAG
>QZIV01000020.1 GCA_003599135.1 Candidatus Parcubacteria bacterium
ATCGGATGCTCCGAGTGTGCATTTACCGAAGCCCCCAGTTGTAGTACTTCATTCTCGCTTACCCCGATGAACGGCCGCGTACCAATAACTCCATACTCTCCCTTCGTGAGCGTCCCCGTCTTATCGAAAAGAACTACGTCAACGTTCCGGGCGGCTTCGAGCGCGAGCCGCTGCCGCACCAAAAAGCCGTTTTGAGCTGCTTTTGTCGTAGAAATTGAGGCGACTAAAGGAACTGCGAGTCCTAGTGCGTGCGGGCAGGCAATGACAAGAACCGCAACAAGGCGCTCAACGGCAAATGCGATTCCTGCCCTCGCGGCAATCCAAGCTATAAAGGTAACCCCTCCGGCAAGAACGGCAATGACGGTCAAATAGAGAGCGGCTCGATCAGAGAGAATTTGCAGCCGCGACTTAGAGCTTTGCGCATCGCGAACTAGCCTCATCACGCCTGCCAAAAACGTCTCCCCACCGATTTTTTTTATCGCAACTTTCAAGGAACCGTCGCCATTAACCGTTCCGGCGATCACGCCGTCGCCGATCTTCTTCGGTACGGGGCGCGACTCCCCGGTTGCGAGTGACTCATCAACGTCGGAACTGCCATCGGCGACCATTCCATCCGCTGGAATTTTTCCTCCCGGCTTTACCAAAACAACGTCATCAACTTTTAACTCCGAAAGCGCCACAACCTCCGTCTTAGATCCGCGGAAAACTTCCGCGGTATCAGGCAAAAGTTTCGAAAGCTCCCGGAGCGCGCCCTGCGCTCCCTGGACGGCTCGCATCTCAAACCAATGCCCAAGAAGCATTACCGTGATAAGCGTTGATAGTTCCCAGAAAAGCGCTTCTCCTTCTCCTCGTACTGTTACAAAAATGCTGTATGCGTAGGCGGTAATGATTGCCAGACTGATAAGGGTCATCATGCCCGGCAGACGGGCTTTGAGTTCTCTCCAGGCACTCTCAAGAAACACCCAGCCCCCGTAGAAAAAAATAATCGACGATAAAAGCGGGGGCATAGCCCGAGATCCGGGGAATATTGGCGGCGCCCAATCAAAGAGTTCGCGGACAATATCGGAATAGAGGATGACGGGAATGCTCAAAATCAAACTCACCCAGAATTTCTTTTGGAACGCATCGGTGTGATGCCCCGCGTGCCTGTCCGCCGTAGCTTCAGCGGAGGCGGATTTGTCAAAATCTCTGTGTCCGTGCTCGCCGTGCGCTTTCCCTTCTAACGGAACCAGGTTCATCCCGCATTCCGGGCAGATCCCGGGCGCGCCGCGCTGGATTTCCGGATGCATCGAACATGTGTAAAACTTTCCTTCCATGGATTTATTTTAGGCCAATCAGAAATTGCAAGCCGCGATACCGCTCGTTCCTTTCCTCGACCTGAAACCCTGCCTCTTTGAGAAATACCGGCAACTTCCCTGCGAGGTTCGATCGCATATTCTCCTGTCCGTCAAAGATACTTAGAATGCGGAGTAATACATATGAAACGAACGACTGCGGCTTGCCGAAGTCGGCAAGGACGAATCGTCCGTTTTTCACAAGTACTCTGTAAATCTCATCGAGTGCCCGACGTTTTTCGTCGGCTGAAAGATGATGAAACACGAGCGTGCTTATCGCGACGTCAAACGAAGCATCGCGGAACGGAAGCTTTCGAGCGAAGCCGTGTGCCAATGTCGCTTGAATTCCAAGGCGAGCAAGTTTCTTCTTTGCTATGTCCAAGATCTGCTCGTCCGGATCGATGCCGGAGGCGATAACCATTGGAAAACGCTTTTTTACCTCGATAAGAAGAGAGGCCGTCCCGCTCCCAACGTCGAGTATTCGCTCCCGGCCACTCAATGCTGCAATATCAAGCACCCTGCGGTGCAACCTCTTCCCATATCCGACGAGTGAGCTGAAAAAATCATAGAGGGGAGTGAGGAACTCAAACGCCAATGCTGGCACGAATTTCTCGTTCATCTTTTTGTTATATCGTCGTTGTTTTACGAATGATGGTGATCTTCATCTCCACCACAGCCATCTGAAAGGTTCCATACATCGGTAACTTGTTCGCCGGTAAAGTGATAGTTTTTGATGAGATACTTTCCTAGGCCGCCGTATACATACCACCTCCAACACTTGCAGCAACAAGGACCCTTTTCTTCGGAATGAGCCATTGCGTAATCGTAGGCTTTTTGTTCTTCCGGAGTGAGCGGAGAGTTGTAATAGTCTTTCATTTTTTTCGCGAGTCCGACTTCGATGTCGTATGGATCAGGCGGAATCTCTTTGATATTTTCGTACTTCTTTAAGCCTTCAACTTGTTCCGTGTAACGATGGAGGCTCATGGGGCTACAGCAGGAACCCTGAATTCGAGACGAATCAGGCATTCCCGAAATTGAATCGTGAAACTCTCCCGAGCAGGACGAATTGCCATCTTGACTTAATTCTTGGAATTTTGCCGCGAGCGCCTGATTTGCTGGCTGATAACCTATATTTTGCTTTGATCGCGTCGAAGCAAGATAGAAAGACCCGCTAACCAAAATCGCGGCAATTACAATCGAAACTAAAATATTTTTATTCATGCTTTTGATCTCAATTTAGGTGGACAAGTAGCAGGCACAGTAATCTTTCTGGTTGCGAAAAAAATGGATGTTGCAAGAAGAACTACGCCCAATATTCCGAACTCACCACCTCTTAACGGCAAGAGCGCAAGTGCTCCCGAAGCGCCTACAAGCGAGAGAGCGCTGCCCGCGAGATACGAACCGCAGGCCGCACAACCAATCCCGAACATTCCGCTTACCGTGCCGCTTACGCTCGTTGCTACTCCTCCTCGCCTCAGCGCTTTATCTTTCTTCAGAAGGTAGAGAGTCATTGCAAGGTTAACTCCGAAAAGGATCGCAATAAGAATGGTATAGGATGCGGAGAATAAACTGAAGTTGGTAGTAATGCTTTTGAACAGCCCCCAGAGTAGTCGCGCTTTGATGCCAAGCGGGACATTCGAATTACCCACGGTGTTCACAATCAGTGAGAAATTGGGCAGCCAGACCGCGAACGTAAAGACCGCAAGCGCTCCGATACTTGCGATCGCAATGGAAGAGGGATTCCGAAAAACTTTCTTCAAAGAAGAAATCTCTGTTTCTCTTCCCATCTCACTGCGAATACCAACTGCGGTACCATTCTCTCATTTGCTCAATTTCCGAAGTCTGAGACGAAATGATATCTTGGGCGAGTTTGTTCATCTCCGGGCGATCAGTGACGTTCAAGAGCATCTGCGCCATCATCACCGCCATCTGATGATGCGGGATCATCTGCTCGATAAATTCCTTGTCAAACGGCGTTGCCTTTTCGAGAACTGCGATGTCTGTCGCATCCCCCATCATCCCTCGCCCCATCATTCCGCCGCTCATCATCCCCGAGAAGCCCCCGGGAACGCTGGTTCCAAACCAGTTTTTATACCACTCCTTCATTTCGTTGATCTCTTTCGTCTGAGCATCTTTGATATCCCAGGCGAGTTGTTTTAACTCTTGATGATCCGCGCGCTCGAGAGCAATCTCAGCCATAAGCACTGCATCGGCGTGGTGCGGAATCATCTGTTCGATAAAGTGGGCATCCATGTTGCCCGACATTCCTGTTCGAGAACCGCCCATCATGCCGTTAAACCCGGAATTCCTCTCCGCTCCGCCTTGCATCATCGGTCCGCCGTAACCGTAATAACCACCCCATCTCGGCAGAAGAAATGACGCAATAACAACACCCAAAAAAATCCCTCCGATTCCCACAAGTGCGATTTGTTTGTCCATTCTGTTTGGTTGATTGTATCCTCCTGTTCGACCTTTTGGCCTTACTTGCGTTTTGAAAGTCTGTAAATTGATTGAATTTCCCGAACCGCTCGCTTGGGATTGCGGCTTCTCATCTGCTCTACAACGTGCGTCGAGAGATGATTTTTCAGTATAAAATCCTCAAAACTTGAGAGGGCCGCTTTCGCAGCCATAGATTGATGGAGGATGTCGATGCAGTATTTTCCCCGTTCCACCATCTTCTCAATACCTCGCACTTGTCCGAGAACCAAGCGCAACCGCGTTATCGACTGTTTCTTGATGCTCTTATTCATGCAGAAAGTATACCCCCCGGGGGTATACCCTGTCAAGTAAGCGCTGACCCCTTCTTGATAAGCGCCCGATCTAGAGTCGTTTCTCTTCCCGCTCCGCAGATCGCATAACGTAATAGAGCGCTAAGGGTGCTCCCCAATTCGCCCACCGCTCTATGAAATCCCAGACCGGTTCGCCAACGATTGGGCGCACAAGCGCGGTCCAGAATCCCCAGAAAGCCGCCCAGAGAAGCACCCACGATATCGGCCGGATCAGAACGACAAGCGCAACGGCGAGGTCCATGAGTCCCACGAGGAATAGCAACTGGCCTGCAAGCTCATTCCCAACTCCCGTAAGCCGCTCTATCCATCCGATCCACTGCGCCTTGCCGCCAAGTGCGAATACGCCGTGGCCGACATACTCTCCCGCCACCGCTATCCGGAGAATCCATTCAATTTTTTTACTGTTGTTCATATATGTTATTTTTAGATTTTCGACCTTTATTATAGCGCAAGCGGACAGCCGCTCTCTGCTGCAAGTTTTTTCAATCCTTGTTCTCCCTCTAGTCGCCGCCCGTCAGGCGTGAGCCATGTCGGATATCCGTCAATTCCCGCCGACAAGCATTTTTTCGGATCCTTGGGACACTCCACGTAGGGAATGAGCCGGAAGGATGATCCAAAGGCGCGCTTCTCATTCTGGCAATGCGAACACCACTCCGCCCCGTACATTACAAACTCCTTCTCGGTCAGACACTGCGCAAAGACATCAAGTTGCGGACTGCTTCCTCCTCCCCTGGCGCCCAAAAGAAAACTTGCAACGCCCAGAACGGCGATAACGAGAACGGCACGAAGATAATTTTTTTTCAGCAGCATTGTTCCATTTCGTGAAGCAGTCGTTTGACCTCGTCTCCGTCTTTGAGAATTTTCCGAGTGGAACCCCGCACCGACGGATGAATAAAGAGCGCGTAGAAGAGAACCGCCAAAATAATCACCTCGACGAATAAGCTGGCATAGCTCATGTTCTCGAGAAGCCAGAACGCAACCGCCAGCCCTCCGATAACGACCGGAACCATCCATCTCCAGAGCGCTCCCTTCATCCAATCGTACCGTTTTTCCCCTTGATACGCGACGCCGACCACGGTTGCTCCCATAAGCATCGCGATAGGCACGAAAAACTCTCCGCGCGGGAGGAGTCCTCCCAAAATAGCGGCAGTAAGCAAGAACCAGGTACCGCTCACTCCCGCGCAAACTGGACAGATTCGGATTGGCAGATATCGATTGAGAAACCAGACGCCAACCGTAATCACTGCGATAAGGCCAAGTGCAATGATCATAGGAGAAACATCACGATTCCCAAGGCGACCATAAGAATCCCTGCAATGAATCGCTCGTTTTTCCTTTCCGCTTTTTGCCACTCTTGAACCCGCGCGAGAATCACAGGGTTCGACGCGATAAGAAGAATCACGACGAGCGGGAGAACGAAGATGACGTTGTAGAGGAGGAGGTAGCCGAACCCGGCCGCAAACGTACCCTGATCATGGAGAAGTCCGAGAACTGCGAGGTAAGGGCCACCGGTGCACGGGAATTCGCATAGTCCCACAAAAACTCCGAGGAGGAGCGCCGTCGGAATACTCATCCGGTCAACGAGGCGCGCAATTGTTCCGTGAGCGAAATGGGGAATGGCAAGTCGGATGGGAAACCCGGGGATGAGTATTTCCAAGACGTTGATAGCCCCGAAGGCTATGAGGAGCGTCGCCCCGACCTTCGCCATAAAGTGGGGAATGCCGAAGACGTGGAGAGCTTGAAGAATCCCCAATCCGATGAAGAGATAGACGAGAAAAATACCGAGGATATAGACTCCTCCGACGGCAAGGATACCCGACCGGAGACGCCCGAGACTGAAGAGAAACGCCATCGTAAGAAGAAGAATAGAGATGGCACAGGGATTAATGCTGTCAACGAGAGCGGCTACCGTAAGAAGCGGCAAAAGCCACCTCCCTCCGTCCGAAATTTCCCAGAGAAGCGATGCGCTTCCGCTCGAACTGAAATAGACAGCTCCAATGCCGATAAGGACGGCAAGGAGAATAAGCCAAAACAATTTTGACTTGATCATGGAGATATTTACGGAGTGACTGTTGCTTTAAAGGAAAGAGTGATTCGTTCCCCTCCTTCAAGATCGACGAACACTTGACGTTCCACGAGCCCAACGCCGGACGGGCCGTGGGCTGCGGGATCGAAGGTGACGGGAACAAGAAGTTTTTCTCCCTCCTGTATTGTGACATCGAGCGTTGGTATGAATCCGTGCCCGGGCATTCCAAACGGCCCAAGTTTCTCGCCGTTTGGCAGAAGTAAATCTGCAGTCGTGCACATACACGATGTCATCACTTTCTTAACGACAACTTCTCCGCCGATGTAATTCGTAAGCTCGAAATCGTGGCGGACGTTTCCGTTCGCCATCGATACCGAACCGAAATCATAGCTCACGGAGCGTTCGGCAAACGATAAAGACGATGAGCCCGTGTGACTGGCTCCCGAAACTTCTTGTATTTCCGAGTTCCCGAACCGCATCAACGCTACGCCTCCGAGAGCAAGAAGAACTGTGAAACCTAGAATTATTGTATTGTTTTTTAATTTCATGGTTAATGCAAGAAAATGCGCGAAACAAAAACTCCTTTCAGGAGAAAGGAGCAGCGAGCACCGCAAGTACCTTGCTTCGACTAGCAAACTACTCGGGTGCCCTACTAAATGTTCGGGCTGTTATATCGCAAACGAAGCCATTCTCGAAGCAATGGAGACGGTGCGCGAAAACTCTCTCGACGTATCCGAGCTGAAACAAGGAAGTCGGTTTCGTTATTTTCACGAGAAACCGCAAAAAGGGCCGCTCCAAAGATCGATATGATTACCGCGATCGCGGTCGCAAAGAAGTTATGTTTGCTGAGCTGCTCAACGACATCGCAAAGCTTCCCTCCGTGATTCAAAGACTGCGCGCAAAATCCGACATTGAGCACATGGACGCTTAACGCAAAGAACGTCGAGAAAATGAGAATACTTAGGAAAAGGAGCGCCGGGCCGTTTATGATTCGCATCGTATTCATAGTATACAACGAAAGGACGAATGGGCAAGTTACTCGATGTCCCCCAGATTCGCCGTTATGCTATCGTAAAACCCTCAAATTTTTTTAGAGTCTCTCCAAGTTCGGTTCGGACGTCTCTAATCCTCGCGTACGGGTTCCCCTCCCTGCACGCGGCAACCAAATCCTCCAATTTCTCTTCTTCCCCTTCCGCCTCGAGATACACCGTTCCGTCCGTTTCATTCCGAACGAATCCGGTGAGCCCGAGTTCCCACGCTTTCTTTGCGACAAAAGATCGGAAACTCACTCCCTGAACTTCGCCGTAGACTCTTGCAACGAGCCGCTTCGCCGCTCCCATTTCACTTCTCTTCCTTGAGAAGCACCGGGTACATGTTAACCAGCGCAAAAAACAGACTCAAGACGAGCGGCCCAAAAAGGAACCCGAGCGGCCCGAAAAGCCTGATTCCTCCAAGGGCGCCTAAAAGAATCAAAAACGGATGCAGACTGATCCCCTTTGTGATGAGATACGGCCGGAGGAAGTTATCAATAAGTCCCACGATAAGAAGTCCCCATACGAGGAGCCCCAAAGCGGCGCCGAGTTCTCCTCCGAGGAGAAGATAGAGAACCGCCGGAACGGTAACGAGAGCCGTCCCGACATTCGGAACGAGCGCCGCTAAAACGCCTACCGATCCCCAGAGGGCGGGGCTGGGAATCCCGAAGACGAAAAAGCCCAAACCGACGAGGATCCCCTGAAGAAGCGCAACAACAAGCGTTCCTTTCATCACCGATCCGACTGCATGCGCAAGCTGCTCAAAAATCTTCTCGCCATAAGTGTTCCTGAGCGGAATAAGATGAATGACATCCTCTTTGAAGCGCGCGCCGTCTTTGAAAAAGTAATACAGGCCGAGAAGCCCCAGAAGGACGTTCAGCGTGATCCTCGCAACGCCCGAAAAGAGCGATCCGATATTTTCAACCACCCATCCGAGGAGTGCCTCTACGTGCTGCCGCGTATCGAAAGCCAAAAACGCTCCTCGAAGAGCCGGGAACGTGTCGAAAAACGGCTCAAAGAACTTCTGCCGAACAAACGTGTCGGTGCTCGAAATAACCCCTCCCGGAGTCCCGCCCTCTGCGATCACAGCGTAAAGCGTCACGGCCTCCCGAAAGATCTGAAATCCAAAAAACGTAAGCGGCAGAAGCACGACCACCAAAACAACCATGAGAGAGAGGAGCGCCGCTAGTGCGGTGTGGCGCGGAAGTTTCTCCGCGAAGTATCGGTGGAGCGGTCTGAAGACTATCGCCACCATCGCAGAGATGACCACCGTCTGGAAGTACGGAGAAATAACGAGAACGACAAGGCCGAGAGCCAAAAGTAAAACAGTTATGAAAAACGAAACTTCGAATTTGTGCGTTTCCATATCGGTATCAACCCGTCTTGAGATGCTTCAACGCATACTCCATCGTAGCCCCGATTTTCTTGCCGGGGTTGAAAATATTTCGAGGGTCAAAAATCTTTTTTATTTCTTCGAATAACGCGTATATTTTCTCGCCATACATGGTTTTGAGAAACGGTGACCGGATAAGGCCGTCATTGTGCTCCGCGGTAATCGAGCCGCCGAACTCGATAACGAGTTTGTACACTTCTTCCGCGAGCTTCGGGATAACGCTCCTCACGCTCGGATCGCGCAGATTCATAAGCGGAATGATGTGGAAATTGCCGTCGCCGACGTGTCCAGCAATAGTATACACCATCTTGCTCTTATATTGATCGAGGATTGCGCTCAAGCGCGGAAGAAACTCCGGCAATTTGCCCGGTTCAACGATGATGTCGTCGATAAACGGAGCGGTCTGCTTTCCTTGAACCCGCCGGCGAAGGAGGTTAAAGCTTTCGCGGCGAATCGTCCAGTACTTCTCGGCCTCGGCCTCGCTTTTTGTAATCCGGACGTTCACCTTGTGCGCGCGGAGAGCCAGTCGGAGTTTTTCGAGTCGTCCGTTCACTTCTTTCTCGTCATCCCCCGTAAGCTCGACAAGCAATACGAGCTTCGGAAACCCGCCCTTCAAGACCATCCAGAACTCAGGGAGGAACTTGAAGAGCAGCGATACGAATCCGCCCTTCAACACTTTCACGATATCCGGAAGGAATTTGAGCGCAAGCTTCAACGTCTTATCGTCATACGACTCGAAGCTTTCCGGCTTGAAACCGAGCACTGTCGTTATGAGGAACGGCAATTCTTTTAGACTCCGGAGGAAAACAACCGCCAGCCGAGAATACCGCTTTCTCTTGATGAGGCGGAACTTGATCTCCGTGATAAGCCCCAGCGTTCCCTGCGAACCGACAAACAACTTCGTAAGATCGAACGTATTCCTGTCCCACACGTTCCAAAGGAAGTATCCTGCGGAGTTTTTGGAAACTTTCGGCTTTGCGGCCTGGATCGCGTCGTAGTTGTCTTCAAGAAGTTTGTATACCCGCCGATAGACTTCGCCTTCAAACGTATTGAGTTTCATTTTTCGGTCGAGATCCGCTTTTGAAAGAGGTTCAAGCGTATACTCTTCGCCGTCGCTTAGCACTACCTTCAATTCATCCACGTACTTCTCGGTTTTCCCGTAGGCCAGAGTTTTCTCTCCGCCGGCGTTATTCGCAACAATGCCTCCCATCGCGCAGAGATGCTTCGAGGCTGGATAGGACGGCAAAAACACTCCCCGCTTTTCTGCCTCAACTTCGAAATCGCGGTAATAGAGCCCGGGTTCCACGATCGCGTAGCCGTCCTCCATCTTTTTAATGCGGTTGATATAACGGTCGAATTCAACGACGATTGATTCCCCTAACGGTCCGCCGCTCATATCGCTCCCGCCGGCTCTGGCCGTAATAGAAAGGTTCTTTCCGGCGTCGCGCTCTACATTTACAAACTCAACGAGGTTTTTCAGGTCTTCAGCGCCTTTCGGAAACGCAACGACCGCTGGCCGAACCTTAAAAAGCGAGGTGTCGACGCTGTATTTCTCGAGCGTCGCCTCGTCTGTTGCCACATCACCGCGGAAAAAACGTTTAATATCGTCTTGGAGCACGAGGGTATTATAACCCGAAAATACTTAACTGACCCACCTGCCCGTCCGACTCGCTCGCCATAGCTTCAGCGACGGCGAGAGTTTTAACGAAGGAGAGTCTCGGTTAAGGCTTATATCGGTTTCGAAACGACATACGCCAACACGTCAAATGCTGGATCGAAAAACTCGATCATTTCATACGCAGGTCTTTCGATGAGACGGAGGTTGTTAGGATGACTGGAAAGATACTGCCTCTTGAAAGATTCGTAATCGGTTTCAAAGTCGCTGCAGCCGACTTGTGACCGCTCAGGATCGGGTTTACGGATGCGGAGATGAGTAATGTGATCTTTTCCAATCGTGATCGGCTCATGCAACGTAACGCGCGGGCCGTTGTTTTCATTATAAAACTTGCCTAATTTATCTTGTATTTCCACAAGGTTTTCGTACTCGTCTTGAGAATGTGCGAATATTGTGAGATGAGTGATCGGAAAAGATTTTCCGACGATCTTTTCTGAGAGCGTAGAGGTTTTTTCGACGACATATCGAACAGCTTCGATTAATTTTTCTTTGCTCTCTATTGGGCTAAAACGATAGATTGGCATCAATTTATTGACCCATCTCGGTCGGAGTTATTTCTTTATCGGTGAATAGAAAACCAACTTGTACCCATCTGGATCTTTGACTACAAACTCCCGCTTGCCCCACGGCCAGTCGCGCGGTTCGCTTGAGGCATGGACACCTTTCTGTTTCAACGACTGGAAATATATATCCACGTCTTCCACTTCGACGTACACGAAGAATCCTAACCCTTTCGGCTCGGCGTTCGCTTCTTTTTGAATGGGTGTCTTGTCCTTGTCAACGAATGCGAGAGTGAAATCACCTAACTTTATCCTGACTACCTCTTCTAATTTTTCTGGGGTAAATCCGAGCTGCTCATAAAACCGAGCAGTTTTTTCAAGATCACTCGCGTAGAATAAGTTGGAGTTAAATCTTTTAATCATTTCATCTTATTTCCTAGGTACCCCGCTCCTTTTCGCAAAACCTTCACACGCTTGTCGTGGATAATCACAAGCGTCGAGGGCAACGACTTTAGTTTCCCTCCGTCTATATAAAAGTCAACTTTATTTTTAAAATACCTCTTTGCTTCCCGAACGGTCTTTGCCGGCAATTTCCCTTCCCAGTTTGCGCTTGGGGTGACAAGCGGACCGACTTTTTTGAGTAAATTTTGAAGTAAGTGAGGTTTTGGCATGCGAAATGCCAACGTGTTCGTTCCACGATGAAGATACCTCAAACTCATAACTTTAGATTTTTGACTTCTGACAAGCGACAAAATAACACTCACCTTCCCAGGCCAGATCTTCCGAAGAATTCTTCTCGTTATCGAATCAACTTTCGCTCCGAACAGTTTTAGATCCGCGACCGATGAGATTAATACAATCATCGGCTTCTTCGGATTCCGTTTCCGCAACTTATATATCCGCCGAACCGTGGCCGGCTGGAGCGCAGACCCTACAATGCCGTAGATGGTATCGGTTGGAATAACGGCGACGCCGCCCCGTTTCAGTGTTTCTATAACTTCTCTCGAAAAACTTCGATACGCAAGAATCCTCATTTACATTCCCACTATAGCACTCCGCAGGCGCCTGTGATAACTCTGCGCGAAGCGGTGCGCCTCGTCGCGAACTCGGACGAGCGTTTTCTTCGCGACTCCTTTCGGAATTATTCCGATAATATCATTCCGCTTTCTCTCCGGCCCCTTCGCGATGCCGACAATAGGGATCTGCAAGCCGAATTCCGCGAGAACCTGTTTTGCTGCATGTATCTGTCCCCTTCCACCGTCAACGAGAACCAGATGCGGTAATGGCCACGGATTCCCGAAGCGCCTCCGAAGAATCTCTTTCATCATGCCGACGTCGTTCGGATGGCTGAAGCTCCTGATTTTAAATTTCCGGTACTCGTCTTTCGCGGGCCGATCTCCCTCAAACACAACCATAGAGCCCACGGCCGCCGTGCCGGAGATGTCGGATATATCGTACCCCTCGATCCGCCGCGCCGGCCCGCGCCCCATCTCCGCAACCTCCGGCTCCGTAAGGAAAGCAACATCTCGGATGTGCTGGAGGCCGAAAAGCTGGCGTTTTAATTTCTCTGCCCGCTCGTACTCGAGGCGACGGCTCGCTTTCTGCATCTCGCGGGAAAGGAACCTCATGACCTTGTCTTTCTTGCCCTCAAGGAACAGCGTGAGGTTTTTGATATTCGCTCGATAATCTTTTTCGCTCGCATCCCCCACGCACGTCCCCGGACAAAGGTCTATCTCGCATTCAAGGCACGGACGGGAAAACGTTCCAATCGACTCGATCGAGTGCGTACTCCAGGGAAAGATGCGGCGCAAAATTCTTAAAGCTTCACGAATACTCGAAGCCGAAGTAAACGGCCCAAACCTTTTCCCCTCTGCCGCGTTTTTTCCCCGCACCAAGAGAACGCGCGGAAACTTCTCTTTCGTGATCTCGACGTAGAGAAAACTCTTATCGTCTTTTTCTTTGACGTTGAACGGAGGGTTATGTTTTTTAATAAGCTCCGCCTCGAGAATGAGCGCTTCCAACGCGGTGTCTGTTTTCAGATACTCGATGCGCCTCACTCCCTGAACCAACTTTTCGATCCGCGCATCCTGCGCCCGGGCGAAATAGCTCTCCACCCGGCGCCGTAAATTCCCCGCCTTCCCGACGTAGAGAATTTTCCCGCGAGCGTCCCGCATCAAATACACGCCGGGAGTTTCCGGCAGTTTCCGTCCCTGAATTTTGACGATTTTTGGAATCATCGCGCTACACCCAGTAGTATAACCCCGATAATACTCTCGGAGTCGCCGCTTTATGTAATAGAAGCGCGCCGTCGAGGTTATACTACTGGGCATACCTTATCACAAAAGAAAGAGGGCCCACACGATGGCGGACCCTCACAAAAACGATGGGAAGCAAGTTAGTCGGGAAGTTTGAGCTCTTTGACGAATGTCATGAGCGTTTCGCCCTTAATGCCAGGAGGAACCGCGAATATCTTGTTACGATTCATCCTGATACCGGGAACGTTCATGATGTCGAATTGCTCAAGGTTAGCGTGAAAGTGGCCATCTCCGCCTGTTTCGATAGGTGGATTTCCCCACCGGGTGAGAGCTTTCATCTTGATACCGCGGAACGATTCTCCCTTGCCTTTCCGCTTTGCAGTCATGAGCTCCGGACAAGTCCGGGCCTCACAGAAGGCAAAGGAGATTCCTCCGTTGCCATCAGGCGGAACAAGACAAAGAAGGTAGCGTCTACCCGCGGCCATTTCTTCCAACTTCCTTACGGGTGTAAGAGCAAGGCCATTGCTCGGCATCCGGCTGCCTCCGAGGTGGAATTGAGGTCCTGTCCAAAAGCATAGCCGATGGCACTAGTTCGTCAATCCACTAGTTTCTTCGCGTCATTTCTGTACAAACACTTTCCTCAAATATTCCCCCGTCGCGCTCCCGGCTTTCCGAGCTATGGTTTCGGGCGTCCCCGCCGCAACGATCTCTCCGCCCTTCTCGCCACCCTCGGGGCCAAGATCGATCACCCAGTCTGCCGTTTTTATAACATCAAGATTGTGCTCGATAACGACAACGGTATTCCCCCGGTCGACTAATCGCTGAAGAACCTTGAGCAGTTGATCGATGTCCGCAAAGTGCAGACCTGTCGTCGGTTCGTCCAAAAGATAGATCGTCTTCCTCGTATCACGCTTGCCGAGTTCCGCCGAGAGCTTGATCCGTTGGGCTTCCCCGCCGGATAAGGTTGTCGCCGACTGCCCAAGCCGCAGATAGCCGAGCCCGACCTCTTCCAGGATTTTCAAACGATCGTAAAGCCAGGGAATGTCTTCGAAGAATTTCACAGCCTCCTCGATCGTCATCTGAAGGACGTCGTAGATGTTCTTGCCCTTGTACTCAACCTCGAGTGTTTCCCGGTCGAACCGCTTCCCCTTGCAGATATCGCACTGCACATAGACGGTCGGCAGGAAATGCATTTCGATTGCGATGAGCCCGTGGCCTTCGCAGTTTTCGCACCGCCCGCCCTTCACGTTGAAGCTGAATCGGCCGGGCTTGTATCCGCGGACGCGGGCGTCCTCCGTCGCCGTAAAAAGATCGCGGATGAAGGTCCACGCGCCGACGTACGTTGCGGGGTTTGACCGCGGCGTCCTCCCGATCGGAGACTGGTCGATGTTGATAACGCGGTTCACGTACTCAAGCCCGAGAATCTGTTTGTGGGTTCCCGCTTTGTAGGCCGCTCCGTTGAACTTATTCGCGAGCGTTTTGTAGAGCACATCATAGATGAGCGTACTCTTTCCAGAACCGGAAACACCCGTCACGGCCGTAAGCCGCTGGAGGGGAATATCGACGTCCACCGTTTTCAGGTTATTCTCGGTCGCGCCCTTCACCTTCAAAAGCGGCGTGTGCTTGGAAACCGCGCGCCGCTTTTCCGGAACTTCGATGAAGCGCTTGCCTCGGAGATATTCGAGCGTAAGTGACTTCTGTTTTACATCTTTCGCGATGCCCGGCATTGCTCCCTGGGCAACGATTTCCCCGCCATGAACCCCGGCGCCCGGGCCGATGTCGACGAGATAGTCCCCTGAACGGATGGTTTCTTCATCGTGCTCGACGACGATGATGGTGTTCCCAAGATCTCGGAGATCGTGGAGAGTTTTGATGAGTTTCGCGTTGTCCCTCTGGTGGAGTCCGATGGTTGGCTCGTCGAGAATATAGAGAGTTCCCACAAGACGCGACCCGATCTGCGAGGCAAGGCGGATGCGCTGGGCCTCTCCGCCAGAGAGCGTTCCCGCCTTCCGGTCGAGCGTCAGATATTCGAGACCGACGTCCATCATGAACTTGAGGCGACTTTTGATTTCGCGGAGCGGCGCTTCCCCCACCTCTTCGAGACTGCGGTTTTTAAACTTAAGACCCTCGAAAAACTTGTAGGCCCGTTCAACGGAGAACGCGGTTACGGCGGTGATATTCTTATCCGCAACAAGGACGCTCAAACTTTCTTCGCGGAGCCGCTTGCCGTGGCACGACGGACACATCACTTCAGACCACAAGTCCTCGGTCCCCAAGCCGTGGCACTCGGGGCAAGCGCCATAGGGACTGTTGAAAGAGAAGAGGCGCGGTTCGATCTCCGGAAACGAGAAACCGTCGTGCGGGCACGTGAATTTCGCGGAGAGAGATATTTCTTTGTCGGTGATAACTGTAACAACATCGTTGCCGTATTTCAGAGCCGACTCAACCGCTTCGGCAAGTCGAAGCCGGTTATCTTTTTCTTTAAAACTGATATCTGCCGGAATCCGATCTACTACGAGATCAATCGAGTGCTGTTTATAGCGACTCAATTCCACGCGCTCGCGGAGTGAGTGGAATTTTCCGTCAATGCGCACTTCCGAGAACCCGGCGTTCAAAAAATCGTAGAGCATTTGGTAATACTCTCCCTTCCTGCCCCGCACGACCGGAGCCAAGATCACGATGTTTTTGCCCGAGGTCCCGCTCTTCGAGATTTCCACGACGACATCAACAATCTCTTCGTTCGTCATTTTCTCGATCGCCCGACCGCACCGGGGACAGTGCGGCTTCCCGGCGCGGGCAAAAAGCACGCGGAGATAATCGTAAATCTCGGTTATCGTAGCCACCGTCGAGCGTGGGTTGTGTGAATGGCTTTTCTGGTCAATAGAAATCGCAGGCGAAAGCCCCTCGATTTCGTCCACATCCGGCTTATCAAGACGGCCCAGAAACTGACGTGCGTAGGCAGATAAAGACTCGATATACCGCCTCTGGCCTTCGGCGAAAATCGTATCGAAGGCCAAACTCGATTTTCCAGACCCAGAAAGACCTGTGAACACGATCATCTTATCCCGCGGCAATTCCAGCGTAATGTTCTTGAGATTATGCTCCCGGGCCCCTTTAACGATGATTTTATCTTTCGCCATCCTTTCTTTAATGAGTCTGCGAATTTACAAAAATGAGCGCCTCGCCAAAGTCCTACGAAGGCGCGGGCATAACATAAACCGCCCCCGCATTCGGTTCGTATGGGGGTGGTATCCAAAGTGTAATCCGAAAAAGACTTGCGTCAACTCATTTCTTGACAAAAGCTAGAAAGAATGATATTATTTTACCTAGAAGCTCGTCCACTCTGGGTGGAGAGCCAAGGATTGAAAATCGACTTTTTTGAGGTGATTCAATGCAAAATCAGCTCGTGGGAAATCGGTTTGACAATTGGGTTTCAAGGCACCCCGGGATAGTTGTCTTGATTCTCGTCCTGACGATGGGGCTCCTGATGAACGGGTGCCCGGAGATAGCGTCGGCGCAGAACGGCTCCGATGCCGCATTGATCACGGGCATCGAAACGCGCGGCGAGCCGTTCCTCGCGAAGATCGTGGGCGAACCGATGAAGGTCGGGCGCTTTGGCGATTACGCCGTCTTCGAGGTGAATTTGATACGCTGCATCGACCGCGACTGCACGACACCACTCAAGGCGTTCACGCATCTTCGCCGTGGAGAAAGCCTGAAAAGCGGCGACGAGGTCGTAGTCTGGAAGTTCGCGAAACCGACGAGGAACGGTACCGAGGAAGAAGGCCTCGTCGCACTCAAAGTGAACACCGAGACAGCGAGGGACCTCATCATGACCATTCGCAACAAACGGGGGTCGATTGCTCCCGCGAAACCGAAAGGATGATGCCATGACCAAACTTCGACGCGAAGCCAGGAACCCGGATGAAATCATCCGGCGACTGCAGAGCCGTGTCCGATGGGCGGTTATGGCTCTCTTCGTTTCCACCTCGAGTCTTCTTGTTCTCGGAACTCTGGGATGGAAACTCTACGATCGGGGCAACAACTGGAAGGAAAGGTCCTCGGCCTTACGGGAAGAGCTTTTCTACCGTGAGGAGCTCGGGGTGGCTGCCGCAACAACGCACCTCGTCAGGTTCTCCCACCTCCTCAAAACAGGACAAGTTCCAGTATCGCTACGGCCGCCGGACGTCACTGTTTCTTCCGAGGGAGAAGAAAAGACGCTCGACCTCGAACAGTTGATTGGAGAACTCGAGAAACCATGTCGGGAGTACAATCGCTCCTGTCCGATTCCTCGACCTCGATCCGCCGCGGCAAAGCAGTAACATGCCGCGGCCAAAAACCAAGCGGGCCCCGATTTTCGAGGCCCGCTTTCCATTTCATAAAAAGAGGGGCGAGAAGACTTCCTCGCCCCGAATGTGCAAGCTAGAAATCCCGAAGAGATTCCTGCCCGCTACTCCGCCAGCAATTCAGCGGAGAGATGTTGGATCACCCCCTCTCCCCAACGATCGGGAAGAAAGGAAAAGTCTTTTTTTCATGTTGTGACCTCCTAGGGTGATCTAACTACCACTCGTATTCTATCAAGACTTGCGGAACTTAAAATGCTGTGATATACACAACCCCAGTACGCAGCAAAACTTAACACCGGGGAGAAACCGATGATCAAGCAGATTTTTCGACTGTTGTGTGCGCTCGCGTGCGCTGCGATCGTCTCGATACCGATAGCGAGCGCGATCCTGGCCACCGGACTCAATCTCCACTCTCGCTACCTGACACTCAACACCGCAGACGGGCGGCCATCGCTCGGCCTGGCTACGTTCATGGACGTCGCCGCGCCGCTCACAAGCTCGATAGGGAGGATTCCCGAATCGCCTATTCAATGGGCCGCGGTAATCGCCTCCCTCGTCGCTTTCGTCGCCACTCTCTGGCTGCTCTGGAAGGCTTACGGACGGACGATCATCCTTCCTTTAGCAGAAAAAATCTGGAAAAAAGATCGCTACCTTCACTCCGGAGGCTGGTAAACAACAGCTCGGCAACAGATCGGCCCGCCAAGAACCTTTGGCAGGCCGATTTCAGTTTTGCGCCCCCGATTTCTTCACCAAGAAACGCGGCCCTGCTTTTTTCGAAAGCACCCGGATCTCGTCTCGGAGGATCCCCGCAAGCTCAAAATTCAACTGCTTCGCCGCTTCGCGCATCTCCCGCTCTTTTTCTTCTATCAGTTTTTGGACTCCGCCCCGTGACGTGGGCAGCGGCTTCATCTCAAGCGCCAAAATATCCTCCGCCGGAAGAATGTCGCTGATCTTTTTTACAATCGTCCTCGGCGTGATGCCATGTTTCTTGTTATAGGCAAACTGCAACTCCCTTCTCCGCTCCGTTTCGCGAAGCGCGCGCTTAATGGAACCGGTAACCTGATCCGCGTACATGAGAACTTCGCCTTGCACGTTCCGCGCCGCTCTGCCGATCGTTTGAATAAGCGACGTCTCGCTCCGGAGGAATCCTTCCTTATCGGCATCAAGAATCGCGACGAGCGACACCTCGGGAAGATCGAGGCCTTCGCGCAAGAGGTTCACGCCGACGAGCACGTCGAATCCGCCTTTCACGGCGGGGCCTTTTCTCAAATTCGTAAGAATCCTGATGCGATCCAGCGTTTTCACGTCGCTATGGAGGTAGGCAACCTTGATGGGTCGCTTACCTCTCTGAGCTTGTCGCCCTTCGAATCTCTCAGGGCGACCCTGAGCATGTCGAATGGGTCGAAGGGTATGGCCATCTTCTGTGGTTTGACTGCGCTCACCACTTCGGATCTCAAGAACTTCTTGAAGGTAGTTCGTGAGGTCCTCGGCCATCTTTTTCGTTAGCGTGGTAACGAGTACGCGCTCTTTTTTCTCCGCCCTATCCTTAATTCGCGGGATAAGATCGTCAATCTGCCCCCGCGCCGGGCGGACTGTGATTTTGGGATCAATGAGCCCCGTCGGTCGGATGATCTGCTCAACGGTCTGCCCTTGCCCTGAGTGAGTCGAAGGGTCGCTTTTCTTTCTCTCGTACGGCCCCGGCGTCGCCGACGTGTAAATTATCTGATTCACGCGCTCTTCGAATTCGTCGAATTGTAGCGGGCGGTTGTCGACTGCAGAAGGCAGCCGAAACCCGTACTCAACGAGCGTTTTCTTGCGGGATTGGTCTCCGTGGTACATCCCCTGGAGCTGTGGAACCGTCATGTGTGATTCGTCGATGACCGTAAGGAAATCGCCCGCCTGTTTGAAGTAGTCGAGAAGCGTGTCCGGAGGTTCTCCGGGAGCTCTTCCCGAGAGATGTCGCGAGTAGTTCTCGATGCCGTGGCAGTAGCCGATTTCCCGCATCATTGCGACGTCGAATTTCGTCCTACGCTCAAGGCGCTCCGCTTCAAGAAACTTCTTATGAGTCTCAAAATATTTCAGGCGCTCTTTGAGCTCTTCCCGAATTGCCGCAATCGCCCGCTCCCGCTCGTGCACCATCGTGATGAAATGCTTCGCCGGAGCGATAAATACCTCGGGGAGCGTCGGCGTCTTTTCGTGTTGAAATCCTTTTACGGGATCGACTTCGTAGATCTTTGCAATCGCGCCGCCTGTGAGTTCGAAATTATACACAACCTCTTTGTCGGGAGGCATAACTTCCCAATTGTCTCCCCGGAGGCGATACGTTCCCCGCTTCAGGTCTCCTGCCGTTCGCGTGAATTGCAATTGCACGAGTTTTCTTGCAAACGCTTTTCGGTCGATTGAATTCCCCACTCTGAAGTGGAAAATATTCTCTTTGTACGTTTCCGGAGCTCCCAACCCGTAGATACAGGATACGGAAGCCACAACAATTACGTCTTTTCTCGTGAGAAGCGCGGTTGTCGCGGCATGGCGCAATTTATCGATCTCGTCGTTAATGAGCGCTTCCTTGTCTATATACGTATCGCTTGAAGGAAGATACGCCTCCGGCTGGTAGTAGTCATAGTACGAAACGAAGTAATTGACGGAGTTTTTCGGGAAAAGCTCCCTGAATTCGTTGCAAAGCTGTGCCGCGAGGGTTTTATTGTGCGCGATAACAAGTGTTGGTTTGTTGATTTTTTCGATAACGTTGGCGATCGTAAACGTCTTCCCGGAACCCGTAACGCCGAGAAGCGTTTGGTGTCCGTAGCCCTTCCGCAAACCCGAAACAAGCTCCTTGATAGCTTTCGGCTGATCTCCTTCGGGTTTGAATTCTGATTCGAGCTTGAACATTGAAATAACCAAAACGGCCCCGCCTGAAGGCTATAGGGACCTCGCTCTCAAACTCTAGATTTTTAAGAACAGAAAGTCAAAAACTACTTTAAAACTTTCGTAAGAGGGCATTCAGCGTGATTATGGGGACGCGCAACGCAATACTTTCTCCCATATTCAATGAAACGATACGTAAGTTTGAACCATTCTTTTTTTGGGAAAATTTTCATTAAATCCTCCTCGATTTTCACCGGATCGGTTTCTTTGCTTAATCCGAGCGCTCGCGCGAGGCGCTTTACGTGCGTGTCCACCGCAATCCCCTCCACTATGCCGTAGGCGTTGCCTAGAATCACGTTCGCACTCTTCCGGCCGATGCCGGGGATGGCAAGCATCTCGTGCATCGTTTTCGGGAGTTTTCCGCCGAACTTTTCCTTCACTGCTTTCGCGGCGGCAAGGATATTTTTCGCTTTGTTTCGATAAAAACCTGTTTGGTAAATATCGCGCTCGAACTCTTTCCGATTCGCACGCATATAGTCGTTCAGTGTTCGGTATTTTTTAAACAATCTCGCCGTCACCTCATTTACTTTCTTGTCGGTGCACTGCGCGGAAAGTTCGACGGCAACCAAAAGTTCCCAGTTATTGGAATACCGCAAAACGATTTTCGCGTTAGGGAAAAGCCTTCCGAGCGCGGTCATAATTTTTTTCCCTCGCCGCTTGAGATCCGGAGGCTTGTTTTGAGAAACGTCCATCGGTTCATTCTAGCACGCAGTAATTCAACTCGATTGACAAGACGAACACAAAAAGATATAAAACGTTCAGCAACTATCCCAACGCAGAGGCGACAGCCATGGAGAAAAAAGAACCGAACGAACCTCTTGATCCTGAAGCAGGAGCAAAAACCCTTCGCCAAGTCACGGTAGTGCTGATGATTGCCCTCCTCTGGACGGCGCTCGTGCTCGGTATTGGAATGAACTGGAGCACGATCCGCGAGTGGACGGCAAACTTGGCGCCGTAAGACAGAACGGAGAACCGAATGAAGAGACCTCGGCGGATAGCAACCCCAGAAGAGCTCAAGCGATGGCAGCGCATTGCCGGATGGGTTATCGCCGGCGTGCTCGCACTATGGCTGCTCTTCCGGTACTGGCTGCATCTCATGAAGACGGGAGTGAACCAATGAAGATCCTGAAGCCCTTCTTCGTCGGCATCGCGCTCGCCACGTACATCTTCGGCACCCAGGCGCTCGCGCTCTGGGTTTCCATAACCCGCTTCGGCGGCAACCAAGACGGCGCAATCCTTATCGGAATCTGCGCCAGTGCCGCAGGTGCTGCCCTAACTGCATCCTTCGCCGTTCCCCGCCTTGCAGTTGCAATTCGGGAAACGGTAATCCTAAATTTCCTCCGGAATCTCTTTTGGAGACCGGAAGGATAACGGGCCTTCGTTCCAGCACAATCGGGACGCAGGCCCTTTCGTTTTATAATCAAATCTATGAAACGCGTGCTCACGCAAAAGTTTTTCAACCGGCCGACGCTCCAAGTTGCGAAAGGACTTTTAGGAAAGTCCCTCATTCGTCGCGCCAGAGGAAGAACGATCGCCGTACTTATCTCCGAAGTCGAGGCGTACGACGGACCGCACGACAAGGCATCACACGCGCACCGCGGACGGACTCCGCGAAATGAAGTAGTGTTTGGCGAAGCGGGCCGGTGGTACGTCTATTTCACCTACGGAATGCACTGGATGCTGAACATCGTAACGGGGCCGAAGGGCTATCCGGCCGCAATCCTCATCCGCTGCGCGATTCACGAAGGAAAACCGATCTTCGGTCCGGCGCGGCTTACGAAGTATTTAAAAATAGATAAGCGGCTGAACGGAAAATCCGCAAACAAAAATAGCGGCCTTTGGATCGAAGACCGCGGAGTGAAAATAAAACCCTCGCAAGTTAGGAGAGGAAAACGGATCGGCGTAGACTACGCCGGCGAGTGGTCAAAAAAGCTATATAACTTCTCTCTCGAGTAATAGCCTTGAGAATTTTCTACTTGACTTATGAGTTTCTACTGCGGTTTTCTCGGTTCTTGTTTCGTCCCTAACTGTGCTTGAAGTCCTCGTATTTTATTCCTTGCCTCTGCAACGCTTTTAGTATACTTCTCTATTTCTCTTTTCGCCATTTTGGCATCTTCCTCGAGGAGTTGCTCCTCTTCGAGTTTCATTTCTAAGTTTTCTTTCAAGAGTTCGTCAATCTCTATTCCTTCCTCCAGAAACTGAATATAATCTTGAATTTCCTGAATGAGTTCACGACGCGCGCGCTCGTGAAGCTGCTCTGAAACGTCGGGTATCCCTCGCATCATTTTTTCAATAACACCTGCTCGCCCTAAACGAGTTTTCTCTTTCTCGTGGGTTTCGTACAATTTCTCGAGTTGAGAAAGGTTGAGCAGGGGTTTCCGCTTCTTTCCCAAAGATTCTCTCCACTCCTTTGTTCCCGCGTACCGCAGACGCTCCCCTGCAGGAGAAAGTGGTTTTTCTCCCTCGAGGACTCTCTGCAAAAACTTCTCAGCCATATGTTACTTATATCATCTCCCCACCTAGAAATCCATTGTTTTCCCTTCTTCCAAAACAACGAATTTGATCCCGAGCGGCTCGAGAACTTTCGGCGGAAGAACATGTGCAGACGCCGCTCTTCCCTCTTTGAGCATCCCGTCGTGGATCGGAAAACAAATCTTCGGCTGGAGTTCTTTTGCGTAGTCGATTGCCTCTGAAATCTTTATCCACGGGCCCGCGACGGGAAGTGCCAAAATCTCGACTTTCACGCCGGGATTGTAGAGCGCATCGCCCGGATGATAAAGCCGTCGCGCGATAAGATACCCTGTGTTATCAACTGGCGGCACTGTCTTGTATATTTCCGCGTGCTTTTTGCCGAACGCTTCAATCAAAACTCCCTTCAACGTAATACTCTGGCCGTCTTCGAGAAGGTCGTAGGCGATCTTCTTTGCTTCTAGCAATTTCCCCGCTCCTCTGTTTGTAAAAACTTTCGCTCCAGGATTGTTTTTAAGAATTCCTTTTATGGAATCTACGTCGCAGTGGTCTCCGTGCTCCTGAGTAATAAGAAGAATGTCGAGATTTCCCACCGCATTCTGTCCGGCTGAATAACCGCCGGGATCAGTGAGGATCCTCGCGCTCCGCTCTTCAATCAGCAAACACGAATGGCCGATTTTCGTTATTTTCATTTCGCGCTTTGAATGCAAGCGAGAAGCTCCGGCGTTTGCGTCCATCCGCATGCGCCGTCTGTCTGCCGCTCGCATTTCGCAGCCCTGTAGCAGGCATATGCCTCTGTCCACTCGCACGTCGAGACGGCGTCGGGCGTATCCGAGCAGATCTGCCCGCTGCAGCCGCCGACAAAACAACCACCCGAAGCCCTCGGCTCTTCTTTTCCTCCCGGAAACCGGACCGGCACTCTCAGTTCCGCATCGTGCTCCGGAAGTCCGGATGGATTGTCTTTCCGAAAAACCACTGTGCCGTTCGGATGCTTCGGAGTCTTGTAGTCAATCGTCGTGCGGAAAGGCACAAAGTCCGTCGTCATCCACTCCCCTTGCGCTTGGGCGATCCCGACCCCGAGACTCGAACCGTCGCCGTCCAAAATCTCTATCGGGAACGATGCCTCAAAATACCAGTTCCCGCGGGCTTCCCCCGCAACCACAACCGGACGGGCTATAACCTGGTCTGGCCGCGGCTCGCTCACGTGAATAAGGTCTGATACATCTTTCTCGGCTACCGACCCTCTATACGCTACCTTGTAGATGACGCCGGCCTTGTCGTCGGTAATGTACATTACGCCGCCGGGCTCGGTAACAATATCCACCGGCCTCCCTAATGCGCCGTCCTTCGTAAGCCACCCTGCAATAAAATCTTCCGTGCCTTCATACTTGCCGTGCGCGTCAAGTTTTATCCGAACCACCTTGTATCCGGTCGGCACGCTCCGGTTCCACGAACCGTGATACGCAACGATGAGATCGTACCAGTACTCTTCGGGCCAGCCCTCCTCGGGAATAAACGCAAGGCCGAGCGCCGCAGAATGAGCCGGAATATCGACATGACTCGGCATCTCAAAAGGCTCCATGCAGGGGTTGCGAACATAGGTGTTTTTATCAAAATCCGTGTCGTGAATATTTTTGCCGTAGCAGGTCGGCCAACCGTAATTCTTTCCTTCCTCAATGACATTTATTTCATCTGGAGGGACATCATCACCAAGTAAATCCCGTCCCATCTCCGTCGCCCACATCTTGCCGTCAACGTAACTCCAGTCAAAAAAGACCGCGTTCCGAAGTCCCCGAGCAAATTCTTTAAAATCGCTCCCGTCGCGGTTCATGGAGAAAATCTTTGCTCGACGATTATCCAACTCGATGCAGACATTGCAAGATGATCCAATTGAAACGTACAAGCGATCGTCCGGTCCGAAACCGATCGTCCGCGTAAAGTGTCCGTCGCCGGCCGGAAGATCGGCGATCTTCTCCGGAGGCCCCTCTGAATATGTCGGAACCCGAGAAATTTTATCCTCTTCGGCAAAATAGAGCATGAACGGGCTTTGGGGGTCGAACGCCAGGCCGTGGGGTTTCCGTAGTCCCCGAAAAACCGGGTCGTGCCGCACGACTTTTCCGTCTTGGACCTCAAGAAGCGAGATCATCCCCTCCGAAGTTTGACTCACCCACCAATTGCCGAAGGGATCTTTTTCCATCACGCGAACTCCTGGTAAGTCTTTTGCAAAAATTTCGATCGAAAAACCCGCTGGCACTCTAAGAGGCATACCTGTCATATTGATGACCTCGGAAATATCCCCTGGTGGCTTCGTAACCGAGGGTCCGATCCCTCGAAGATTTTCCGAATAGAACTTTACGGCCCACACAACGACAACAAGGGCGACCGCCCCGACTACGGCTGTGAAAACTCGCTTCGCCATGCGATTATTTTACTCCCAAAAGTTCGACGGTAAACGTAAGCGTCGCCTGGGGAGGAATCGGTCCGTAACCGGATGCACCGTACCCAAGTTCGGGAGGAATGGTAAGCAGGCGTTTCCCGCCCACTTTCATTCCCAAGAGTCCGAGATCCCACCCTTGAATTACGCTACCCTCTCCCAGAGTAAATTCGAACGGTTGTCCCCTATCATAGGAGCTGTCAAATTTCGTTCCATCTTCAAGCGTCCCCGCGTAGTGAACAGTAACCATTTTCCCGTTTATGGCTTCCGCACCATTTCCAACCACGACGTCTTCGCGGATGAACTTTTTCATGATATTTTCGCGTTCCATTTGGATTCTTTCCTGCTCTTCCTGTGTCGCCTGCTCCGTTTTCTTGTCGAGCCGGTTGTTGTATGCCACTCCTCCCCAGAGAAGCAAAGCGGCAAGAAAAGCAAAAATGACTATATGTGTCTTAGGCATTCGGAGATTCAGTATAGCGCACTTCGGGCCGTTTTCGAAACTTGTAGAGCCACAGATACACGGCGATAAGGAACGAATAGTTGACAACCATAAAAATGGGATCGGCCCAGCTTATACCGTTCACATGCGTCTCGGAGAATGGGAAAAGGAGCGGGGTTGGAAAGAATTTGTCGGAATGGCTGAACACATCCGTTACGATGTGGAGTCCCCACCCTCCAATCAGCCAGTAAGGACGGCCGCGCAGGAGCCACAATACAAGAAAAATTCCCGCAAATATCACGAGACTGTGTGTGAAGTCGTAAAGTGTATACACGTACGAAGGGATAAGGCTCGGATCGGGCGGCCCCGCCGGAGCCTTGATGAGGTTATCGGAAATGATGGCGGAATTCTGTGCCAACTCCGCCAGTTCTGACTTGATGCGGGCCTGGGCATACGGCCAAAGCGTACCCGTCGTGAAAAGGTTGATCACAAAAAAAATGCCGAAAGAAAAAAGATCCGGGGCGACGCCGAAAAAAACCGCGATCCACGTGTCTTTCCGAGAACGCTTCCTTTTTTTGGCTTGTGCGGCAGATTCGAAGACGGCGTTCGTCCACAGCCCATGGGCGAGAATATCCATTTTCGTATTACTCTATCTAATTTTCGTACCCGGCGCCACTTCTCTGTCGAGGCCAAGAAGAACCGGTTCGCCGTTTTCATCGGATGCGGCGAGAAGCATACCGTTACTCTCTTCGCCCATAAGCTTTCTCGGATCGAGGTTCGCTATTATCACAATTTCCTTCCCTACAAGCTCATCGGGGGCGTACGCCTTCCCCACTCCCGCGACAATCTGACGCTCTTCTTCTCCCAGAGTCACACGAAGTTTCACAAGTTTTTCGGATCCTCCCAGTCGGTCCGCGGAAAGAACCCTCGCAATCCGCAAATCGGCTTTTTGAAATTCTTCGAGCGTCATATCGGTCAAGTCTAACAAACGGGAAAAGATTAATCAAAAATCCCGCCGGCTGGCGAGATTTTTTTCAAAAGGGTTTCTCCTATCTGATTCCAAATCTTTCGAGCAGCGGCCGGAGCCACGCAGGGCCTCGGAAATTTCTCGAGCCGCGACTCTCCTCTCTTTCCTCTCGACGCTCCTCTTTCTTTTCTTCTTTCAGATCCTTGCGAATCTCCTTTTCTATCTTTTTCTCGATCTTTGCCGACGCGTCACCGATTTGCATTATCGAGAAGTCCCTCACTGAACTTGCATCGATAGTGAACGAGGCGTTTGCGTCGATTTTCCCCCGAACCCTCGTAACATCTCCGACTTTAAACTCGGAAAGGTTAGCTTTCCCGCCGAACCGACGCATAAGCTCTGTGCTCGAAGACAGCCGGGCCGTCCAGACGCCTCCCCAGCTCTTCACCGTAAGCGAACTCGAAGTTATCCCCGTGAGCGTCCCTTGGAGAAGGGCGTTCCCGGACGGAGTGATTTCGATTTTCAACCCCGGCATCTCGAGAACCTGAGGAGTCGAAGTTGCAACCGGAGGCGTCGAGGTGGCCGTGGATGTCGCTTGCGCTCCGGCAAGAGATGCAACTCCCAAAACAGCTAATCCGACAATGCCCGCAATAACATTTGTTGTTTTGTTTTTCATATAAGGCAAGAGTGCATTACGACCTTTGCCTTATATGTGACGACGAGAGGTGCTCTCTCTTACGTGCCTTAAAAGAATCTTTGCCACTCAGCTTTTTGACCTTTCCGCTTGCGATCCGCCATTACCAATTCATCATAAATTCCGTCAATAAGATTGTATTTTTTGGCTTCCTCTAGAGAAACCCAGGCATATTCGTCGGCTTCTTCCTTCTGTAGAACAACATCTCCGGAAACGTAATCGGCTACGCAGGAGATGACGAGTGACGGCACCCCCTCCGGATGCACGTTCGCAAGACTTGTAACATACTCTACATTCGCGATCTTCAAACCAACCTCTTCGCGGACCTCGCGTGCCAGAGTTTTTTCCAAAACGTTATACCAATAATACTCGGTGTCTTTTGGTAAATGAATATAATCCGATGGTTCTAGTCTGCCGCCCGGCACCGTCCACATTCCGGGGAACCGCTTTTTCGTCTGCGCCCTCCGTGTAATTAAAAACTTACCGTCTTTCACGACGATAGCAGTAATTGCGACTTCGTATAAATTCTTATTTTCGCTCATAGAACGAGTATGCGGTTAATCCCAGCATAGCTCCCAGCGCCTGTAAGGCCATGTCTTTTTGAGTATCCCATATGTCTCCCTGAAAACCCAGGAATGCGAGACCTTCCTCTGGCTCCAAAAGAACCCCTGCCACAAACTCGCCGACCTCGTAAAGTGTGCCGAGCGAAACAATGACCCCGAATGCCGCCGCGTTGCGAACAAGAACGGAGCCAGTAAGTTCGCGATCAAAAAGTTCTCTCGCGACGCCGGCCATAAGCAATCCGTAAAGGAAATGCACCATGCGATCGTAGTGGTTGCGATCCCACTCGAACAGTTGAGAAAACCAGTTTCCCCACGGCGTCGAGCCGTACGTATAATGCGAAGCCGCGACGTGAAGAACTGCAAAAATGAAAATTAAAACATATGCGGTATTCGAAAGCCGGAATCTATAGTAACTCCACACTACCGCCGGAACGAAAATAAAAACGATGAAATTTTCGTACAACCACGGAAAAGGATGGAGGGGATCAATTGCGAAGAAGATCCAAATACCAACGAAAACCCAGAACAGAATATGCGGGAGGTCAGATAAACTTTTGCTCATTGCAATTATTCTATCATCCCGAGAACTCATCTTCTCTCTATTTCAACCGCATTCCTCCCTGCTCTCGCCACAACGCCGCATAGAGCCCGCGCTTCCGAAGAAGCGACCGGTGGCTTCCCTCTTCAACCACTTTCCCTTTCTCGAGAACATAAATTATATCGGCATGAGCAATTGTCGAGAGCCGGTGCGCAACAAGAACCGTTATTACACTCGGCCGAACCCGTTCGATCTCTCGTATCGTCTGCGTAATCGCCTTCTCGGAAATGGAATCCAAACTGCTCGTCGCTTCGTCGAAAATAATGAGATCGGGATCGCGAAGCAGAGCCCGCGCGATTGCAAGCCGCTGGCGCTCTCCTCCCGAAAGCTTGATGCCGCCCTCTCCGATTTTCGTCTCGAGTCCGGCGTTGCCGCGAGCAAGGATCGGGGTCGCCGACGCGAGTTCTAGGGCTCTCATGCAGTCTTCGTCCGACGCTCCGGGGTTCACGAAAAGAAGGTTCTCGCGGATCGTCCCCGCGAAAAGCTGTGTTTCCTGGGAAACGTATCCGATGCGCTTCCGGAACGCTTCGTAGTCGAGGTTCTTGCCGGAAACGCCGTTTATAAAAATGTCGCCTGACTTTGGCCGATACAGACCGACGAGGAGCTTCACAAGCGTCGTTTTCCCGGACCCAGACGGCCCCACGAACGCAACCGTTTCCCCGCCGCGGAGCAAGAAGCGAACATGTCTTACCGCAGACACGATATTGCTATATGAGAAAGAAACATTCTTGAACTCGATCTTACGAAGCGGCCCAGGGTCGCTTGCGTGCATCGGTTTCGGCTCCGGAGGCATCCGCAAGACCTCCTCCAAAACCTCCAAGCTAGCGTTCGCCTCTTGATACACGGAGGACAGATTCCCAAACTCTGCCAGCGGATTAAAAATAAAAAATGAATAAAAAAGCAAACTAAAAAATTCTCCCAACGACATCTCCCCCGCAAATAAGAGGTAGAGCATGATGAACATGAGGAGAGATCGCAGCGCGTTCACCATCGTTCCCTGGGTAAAGGTGAGTTTTCTCACCATTTTCACCTTTTGGAGTTCGAGATCGAGGATCAATTCGTTTACCTCGTTCAGGCGCTTCGTCTCCTGATTCTCAAGTCCCAAACTTTTCACCAACTCGACATTGCGCAGGGTCTCCGTGGTGGAACCGGCGAGTCCCGCCGTCTCGGTTACAATGCGCTTCTGCGCCGCCTTGATGCGCCGACCGATGACGTAGGCCATCCCGCCAAGAACCGGTATCACAAGAAAATACGTGATTCCCACCAACCAATGCACGACGAACGCGTACGCGAGCACAAAGATGATGCCGACAAGAGAAAAGAATCCGATGTTGATGACGAGCGTGATGAAGGATTGACTGTCGGATCTCGCCTTTTGCAGCTTTTGAAGCAACTCGCCCGAACGTTGGTCTTCGAAGGTAAAGTACGGCAGGGAAAACGAGTGATTGACGCTCTCAGCGTACATTTTCGCGCCTACTCGTTGAGTGATGACGTTTACGTAATAGTCCTGGAAATTCTTTGCGACCCGAGAAACGAAGGCGACCCCCATTGCCCCAAAAAGCAGCGTGAGCACCCCTCGGATAAAATACGATTTCTCGAGTTCGAGCGCCTTCGTCGCATAGTCGTCTATGATCAGCCGGAATATTTGCGGATCGAGGAGTGAAAAAATCTGGTTGACCGCGGCAAGGGCGAGCGCCCCGAAAAGCACAGATTTCTGTTCTTTGATGTATCGAAAAAGCAGTTCCACGTTAGAAAAATTCTACCACATGAAATGAACAAGGCCCTCCACGTTGTGGGGGCCCTGCGAAGAGCACTCTGGGTGCTCACATTGGTATTCGGTGGGATACGATTCAAGAACGGCTTCCTTTCATGTTTGTTTTTGGCTTCCTCGTCGAGGAACGCCTCACAATAGCCTTGAATCCGGCGGCTTCTGTATAACTTAACTCGAGAGGTAAGCAGAGAACTTTGAAGCTGTTCTTCTCTCTTCCCACATGACCGTTGTCAATATTCGCTGTTTTTAGTATACAACAATTCCAATAAAAAGCCCCCCACCAGTCTGGTGGGGGGCCTAAAAGCTTAGCTTTTAACCTCTGTCCCGGAAACCGCCGCGCCGCGGGGGCCTATCCCCCATCGGCTTGGCTTCATTCACGGTGAGGCGACGGCCGTCCAATTCTTTGCCGTTCCACATCTCGATCGCTTTCTCTGCCTCTTCGTCGTTCGTCATCTCCACAAAGCCGAAACCTCGCGAGCGGCCCGTCATCTTGTCTGTGATGACTGTTGCCGACGTCACGGTCCCTGCCTGTGCAAATGCGTCCTGAAGGCTCTGTTGCGTCGTCGAGTAGGACAAACCGCCAACATATAACTTCTTAGCCACGTTTACGTTATGTGTGTACTGCGTAAGCCGACCTGCTTCTCACCCGTCTTCTACTGCACCAACAAATCGCTTTGGAGGCTCCCTTAAGAGGGTTAGAAAACTCGCTTGAGAAAACTTACTGCACCGAGCATTGTACCATATAGGTTTTTGGGAGTCAAGCTCCGGGCGCCAGCAACCCTCCTTGTGCCTGAGAAGCCTTGTTTTACTTAGCTCCGCGCTTCAAAAAGTCACGATGACTCAAGACCGCAAAGATGATTGCTAAAACCCCTAAAAATCCAAGAAAATAGTAGAAGCCCATCTCAAGAGATCTCGACCCGAAGTAGTATACGAAAAGCATCGTAGGTATGTTCCCGACGAGCGTTGCCCAGAAGAATTTCCAAAAGCCGATTTTTGTGAACCCGGCCGCGTAACTTACGTAATCGAACGCCGGATTCGACGGCAGGCGAAGCGCAACAAGCGTCCAGAACTTCGTTTTCTCTGAAACTTTCCCTTCCCATTCGTGAACCCTCTCGAGGAGAGGAATCTTCCTGGCGATGGGCTCGCGCAGTTTTCTTGCAATAAGAAACGCAAGCATCGCACCGAGCATGATGCCCGCTTCGCCGTAGAGGAACCCTATAAACCATCCGAAGGTTGCAATTCCAAGCAAGTCGATGAAAACGCCCGGGATCGGAGGTATCAAAACTCCCAAAGATCGCGCTAGCATAAAAACAACCGGTGAGACGCCCGGGTACTGAGCGAGAATATTTGCGAGCATCGTTTCCATGTATCGTTCTCACTCACCATACACGAGGAAACGAGCGAGGTCAAAGCTTGGAGACATCAAAAAACATTCCAACGACTCGGTCAAAATTCGGAACGGTATCGAACTGGGAAACCTCCTTCGGATGTATCCATCGGTACTCTTGCGCTTCCCAATCGATTTTCACTCTATCGGTCTTCACTTCAACAAGCACCGGATTCACTATCCACTGCTTATCGTACATCGGTTCTTCAAACTCAAAACTCTCGCCTCTCCTTAAAGAAACAATCTCGCCATCAGTAATTCCGGTCTCCTCTCGCACTTCCTCGCGGGCTTTATCCTCGATACTCTTCCCATCCTCGAGAAATCCCGAAATGCCGTTCCATTTACCTGGATAAAATCGCATCGTGGAACTCCGCTTCACAATGAGAATTTTGTCGCCGAATTTTACGACGCAGTTTACCGTCGGCGCCCGCCGGACGTTCGTGTAGTCAGTCTGGCCAGGTTTCGGTTCAAATTGTGACTGACCAGTAGTCATCTTTATACAGGGCGCCCCCACAAACGCCCGACCGCAAAGCCGAGCGCAGCCGCAAGAACGAGTGCCAAGATCATTTCTATTCCGTTCCTTTCTTGTGCTTCCCGCACTTGCATCTCAAACGTTGCTTCGCGGACGGCGTCCGGCTTTGCTGCTTCCCAGAATTCGTATCCGATCCTGTAGAAACCGGACTTCGAGAACGTGTATTCCATCTCATAGAGTCCGATCTCCGTAATTCCTTTGGGTTCTGCAGAAAAAACCTGCTGTTCCCTGCCGTCTTCAAACACTTCCTCGATACTTACTGCAACGAGAACCCCTTCTTCCGGCGCAAAGCCGCGAAGATCGCGAAGATAAAACTTCATCTTTACGAGTTCCCCGGTAAACGGCGACCGCGGTTCCGGGACGAACCGCACAACGTGCGTTCCCGCGTACTCGCCGAACGGAACGTGGGCACGTACTTCGAGTACTCCACCGAAAAGTGTAACTGCGAGAACGAGAATGGCCACTAAACTACTGCTTCGATGAAATATCTTCAACCAGAGTTTTTTAAAAAAGGGCATCGTGAGCGTTGAAATCATGAACGCAGCCGCTGGAACGATCGCGTTCAGCCAGGGATTCAAAATTCCTATCGCCCACAGATACACACCAACCGAGAGATAGGTAAAAAACGTAAGGAGGATTCTCCTTGTCCAACTTATCTCCCAGGCCTTGTCAATTTCCACTTTTTTGTTCCTTTCTTCTACTTTTTGGATTCGTTGCTCTAGGTTTTCCATAATCAGCTTTTATTCTTCACCGCGGCAGCGCGGAATCTTTCCAATTCCACCACTTGAGGAGTCGTGGATTGTGTTTCTTATTCGAGGCGTAATACACCGCGCATCTCATAATATAGAGCATACACCGGTCAATGTGTTTTCCCTCGTACGCGCATAGTTTTCGATACAGTCGCTCGGGATTTTTGCCCCGTAAATCCTTCACCGACCGGATTCCGAGATTCCATAGATCTACTGCGATTTCTTTCCCGACGCCAGGAATCGTCTTTAGTTCTCGAAGAGCTAGTTCTTTAGTTTTGCTTCTCATGACACTTTTTATACTTTTTCCCTTAACCGTCCGCGTCTATTTTTTATGGTGCGGAGCATTGATCATACCGCACTTCTTCCACTTATATACCTGGCCGGTTGCGGGATTCACCGCTCCGCACGGGCAAGGATCGTTCCTCCCTACTTTGTCTCCAGTCGCAGAAGCGGATAAGTTCGTTTTCGGAGTAGTCGCCGTGTTGGCCTGCAAACGAAAGATATTTGAAAACACCATGCCGTCAAAATTGTTCCAGAAACTCTTGAAAAGATTGCTTGCTTCCTGGCGGTACTCGACGAGCGGGTCTTTGTGTCCGTAGGCCCGAAGGCCGACCGACTCGCTTAGGGCTTCCAGGTCTTCCAGATGGTTCATCCATAAAAGATCGAGGATGCCGAAGAGCTGGTTTATGGCATTGGGAAATCCAGCGACTTCCTGGCTCCGTTTCTTCAAAAGTTCGGTAAGCGCTTCAGGCGTCGGCTCCGCGGGATATGGGTTGTCCTTCGTCACGACTCCGGTCTCCTCGAATGCCTTTTTGATGAGCACATCGCGATCCAGAGATTCGCCTTCTCCCTCGGGTTCCGAAAGCGGCTGGTTCAGCATTCCTTCAAACTGCCGCGAAACGCTCTCGAATATCATCGCGGCAAGTTTTTCCTTCTCAAGAGTGCCAAGAAGCTCCCCTCGGCGCTTGTACACCGCCACTCGCTGTTTGTTCAACACGTCGTCGTACTCGAGAAGATGCTTCCGGAGGTCGAAGTTCGCGCCTTCCACCTTCGCCTGCGCTTCCGCGACCGCTTTTGAGACAAACGCAATATCGATTGGCTGATCGTCGGGCAGGTTAAACCTTTCCATAATCCCCTTGATGCGATCTCCTCCGAAGATCCGAAGAAGGTCGTCGTCGAGCGAAAGAAAAAACTTCGAAGAGCCGGGGTCTCCTTGTCTCCCAGCCCGGCCGCGGAGCTGGTTGTCGATGCGCCTCGCTTCGTGCCGCTCCGTTCCCAAAATATAGAGGCCGCCGAGTTCTCGGACCTTCTTCGCTTCTTCGGGGTTCGGCGGATTTCCGCCCAAAATGATGTCAACGCCTCTTCCGGCAATGTTCGTGGCGACCGTGACGGCCTTGAGGCGCCCCGCTTGAGCTATGATCGCGGCTTCGCGCTCGTTGTTCTTTGCATTCAAAACCTCGTGAGATACTCCCTCTTTCGAAAGCACCGCAGAGAGCACTTCGTTCTTTTCAATCGAGGTGGTGCCCACAAGGATCGGTCTTCCCGCCGCATGGACCTCCTTAATCTCTCGAGCCACCGCGCGCCATTTCGCGTGAGCGTCTTTGTAGATTGCGTCAGGGTTGTCCTCCCGAACGAGAGGGTTATTCGTCGGGATGCTTACTACCTCCAGGTTGTACACCTTATGGAATTCCTCCGCAGACGTCTGCGCCGTCCCCGTCATGCCGGCGATTTTTTCATACATCCGGAAATAGTTCTGAATCGAGATTTTGGCGTAGGTTCTCGATTCTTCTTTCACGAACACGCCTTCTTTCGCCTCGATGGCTTGATGGAGCCCGCCGTTGTAGCGGCGGCCGAAGAGGAGTCTCCCCGTAAATTCGTCCACGATGACCACCTCGCCCTCCCGAACCACGTAATCGCGGTCGCGGAAAAAGATCGCTTTGGCGCGCAAGCTTTCTTCGAGATAGTGCACGAGCCGGAGATTCTCGGGCGCGTACAGATTCTTCACACCTATCGTCGCCTCAACTTTTCCGATGCCGCTTTCCGTAATAGAGACGCTCCGCCGTTTTTCATCCACCGTATAGTCTTCGTCTTTCGTGAGCCGCGCCACGACCCGGGCGAATGTTTTATAAAACTCGCTCGACTGCCTGTCGGGAGCGGCGATAATGAGCGGCGTCCGCGCTTCGTCTATGAGGATACTGTCAACCTCGTCGATAATTGCATAGGTGTGCCTTTTCTGAACCTGTTCGGCGAGCGCGTGCACGAGATTGTCGCGGAGGTAATCGAACCCAAACTCATGGTTCGTGCCGTAGGTAACGTCGGCGGCATACGCGTCGCGGCGAGATGCGGGGCGCAAAAACTCCTGCTGCACGAGGAAGTTCCCCGTCGTGTCCCGTTCTTTGTCGATGAGCTTTTCGGCGTTCTCCGGAATTTTCCAGTCCGGATCGTAGAGGTACGCGGAACTCGGCACCAAGCACGCAACGGAGAGTCCAAGCGCCCGGTAAATCCGGCCCATCCACACCGCATCGCGTCGAGCGAGATATTCGTTCACGGTAACGATGTGCACGCCCTCGCCGCGAAGCGCGTTCAGATACGCGGGAGCAACCGCGGCAAGCGTTTTCCCTTCGCCGGTCACCATTTCGGCGACTGCTCCTTGATGAAGCACGATCCCGCCCATGAGCTGCACATCGTACGGGCGCTCGCCGAGCGAACGGCGCGCGGCCTCCCGTACCAGAGCAAACGCGCGCGGAAGAACCGCCGCAAGCTCTTCGCCCCCCCGAACTCGATCTTTAAGCTTCAAGCTTTCCGCTTTGAGGCCCTCATCGCTTAACTCCTTTACCTCGGGTTCGAGGGCGTTAATTTCCTCCACCGTCTGCCGGATGGATTGGAGCGACCGCCTATGGAAAAATGTTTTAATGGCGTCAAACATAAAAGACGTGTAAAGCCGGGTTCAGATGATGCGTCCGAGACCCGGACACTCTCCGAGAGTTACGCCCGGCGCGATCTCCGAAGTTCCCGTCTCCCCTTTTCGAAGCGAGCTTTGTACTTTTCGATTTCCACATGGATTTTATTCTTGAGAACGTCGATCGAGGCCCGAAGGTCGTATGATTCTTCCTCCGCGCGGAGAATTTTCTTTGGGAGTCTGAGGTCGGCCTCTGCCCGGAACACAGGCCCCTTATGGTGGTGGCGCGTCGTCCGACCAACCTCGAGCCACATTTCCGCCACCCCTTCGGCATCGAATTTCCTTACAAACTTGCCGAGCGATCCGAGCTTGCTTTCAATGTAAATTTTGAGACTCGGCGTGATATCGATTCTCGTTGCCTTGATATTTATCTTCATGGCGCGTACTGCTGCATGGGGAGAATTATACCATCTCCACTTCCTCCTCAAGCCCCACCCCGAATTTCTCTTTCACCGCTTCTTTCACAATGGCAATAAGACCCCGAACGTCTTTGGCTGTCGCGCCGACGAGGTTCACGATGAAGTTGGGATGTTTCGGAGAAACCATCGCTTCCCCGAGTTTTTTCCCTTTCAGTCCTGCTTCTGAAATAAGATACGCGGCAGGCACTACCGGAAACGGATCAAGTTTTACCGGAACGACATAACGCCCGCCACCTTTCTCCCACTCCACGGTTAGCATCTCTTTCCCTTTCGGGATTTCTGTATCGATGCCCATCTCTCCGGCGGGAACGTTCTTGAAAATACTCCCTATATTGGGATATTCCATCGGATGGCGCTCGAGGCGATAGTTAATCCTTTCCCACATGGTTTTTTTTACCGCGTCAGGATTTCCAGGGAGAAGTTCGAGAACGCTCTCCAACACTATTTCTTTGCCCTTTCTCTCCTTAAAAATACTCGAGCGGTATGCGAAACGGCATTCAGCGCGCGAGCGAGTAGTAAGTTCCAATGTTTCGATATCGAGACTTTGCACAGAAACTACGACGTCTTTCATTTCGCCGCCGAAAGCTCCCGCATTCCCCCGAATGGCTCCTCCCACCGTTCCAGGCAGGCCGCCAGCCCATTCAAGGCCGCTTAGCCCTTCGCGAGTCGCATACGCCACTGCGTTTTCCATGAGGAGTCCCGCACCTGCGCGAAATCGGGTATCTTCTTTTTTTAGATCCTTCAAGCCAGGCTTGAGCACAAGCCCATCGAAGCCGGCATCATCAACCAAGAGATTCGTGCCGCCGCCAAGAACAAACAAGCGGAGACCGCGTTTCCGGGCCTCCCGAAGCGCGTTTTTCAGTTCGTCAATCGCTTTAAATTCAAAAAAATAGCGGGCCGGGCCGCCGATCCTATAACTTACGAACTCCGATAGCGGAACATTTTCGCGGAACTGTATCATTGGATTCATTTTTCGAACCCCTTGAGCGGCCGCCGGTGGTGACCTCCAATTCTGTTTTTTGAATGAGTGCTCATCCAGCAGCCGCTCGAGAAGCTCGAGCACTCCACTTGTATCCTAATCCAGCGACTAGGGGAAATCAAAAGCGGGCCAGCGATGAAAATCGCTGGCCCGGGATAGTCTCAGGGCTGCCTTCTCGATTGAGTCTTAAACTCAATGCCGGGAATCGCGCCTTCTGGCGGTGAGACGCGTGACACACCGGCTAAAGAGTGTGGATCCAGTTTGGATCCCGGCTCAAAGTCGAGGAACCAACTCGCGGGGACGGTGTTGAAATTCGCAGCCCTGCTCGGCCGACTCTCGCTGCTTTTGGCAAACAAGAGAGAGAACCGAGTAATTTTTTTATGGAATCAAAGAGCGATGAGTGCAGGTGCCAGTCCTGATTGGTTGCCTCTTGCTCAAGACTGGCTCCCTGGCGACCTGCCGACGGTGGTCAACAGATCGCGGGCGTGGTCTAGAAAAGATATCTTAGGCGAGCCATTTTCGGTTGTCAAGGCGAGAAACAAGAAGCCCGACCAGAGGAACCGGCCGGGCTTTGGATGCGAGGCGTTTAGCCCCAAAAGAGTTTTTGGAGAACAATCCCCGCAGTGGCTCCAAGCGCCGTGAAAGCCCAAAGCTTCATAATATGCTTCGGGCCCACGCGAGCAAAGAGAATCCACGAGGAGATTACGTTCGCTCCGACGTAGGAAAGGAGCGAGAAGCCGACGTAGGCCGTGATGAGCGGCGGCCAGGTTGCAGGGTTATTCGTGTTCGGGAGGTTTATGCCGACCCAGATGCCCGAAACGAGCCATAGCCCCGCAGAACCGAGAAAGTGAGCTTTGCTGTCGAGCTCCACGAGAGACAGCCACCGCGCCACAATTCGACGAATCATCGAGGACTCTCCGCATATTGAATTGCTCTCGATAAGGCACCTTCGCCTTTGGGAGCTGTAATACTCTATATCTCGGCAAGGAAATAATGTCAATGAAATCAATGCAAAAAAACCTAGCCCCGCTGTAAAGCGGGGCTAGATCAAACAGATTGTAAGGCATGCCTCGATCGACGTCGTCGTCGAGGTACACACACTCATTCGAGCTGATTATAGCAAGGAATACGTTATCGGTCAATACCTTTCGGAGGTATGACCATCGGCAGTCCTGCCGACTTCTTGAAAACGAAGTATTTATACCCCAAGAAGTTCCAGAGGAGCGCGGTGAATATCCCCGCAATCGGAGCAACGATATTCCCCCACAGGTTTTCAGGAAATCCCGCTGAATCTCCGAACGCTTTCATCGCCGTCGCCGCGCCGACATTCACAACGCCCCCGATAATCGCGATCGTATAGAACTTTACAACTTGGCCCGCGTCGGGACGTTCTGCAGATCCGAAGGTCCAATACTTGTTCCACACGAAGCTGTTCGTCGTCGCCGCTAGGAAGGAAGCCCCCTTAAAAACAGAGAAGAGCAGAGCCTGCGGTACGCCTCCCCAGAGAAGCGTGATAAGGTTGAACACTCCGAGGTCAACGAAACTGTTCAAGCTTCCAACCGCCGCAAACTTCGCAAACTGGTAGAGGACCGGGACCTTCCGTCCGATAACCGATGCGACGGAAAGCGCGATCGGCGCAAGGAGAAGAAAACAGACAAACACGCCTGTACGGATTACTCCATAGGGTGCCTGCACCACCCCGTGAATCTCTTGCGTGAAGTTCGACAAGATCGGCTGCGCCAAAAGACCTACGGCGGCGCCGATGACGGTAACTAGAATGAGATCCTTTCTTGTCATTTACCGAAGCGCGTAGGTAATCGAGACGTTCACCGTGATTTCCTGCGTGCCGGGTTCAATGGTCGGGCGGGCAACCATCATCTCCGGGCCACCCATGCCCATCGCCATATCCTTTGCGGCGAAATAGGGCATCGGAGGGCCTCCGGAGAACTCATTGACGTTCACGATTTTTCCGAGCCGCAGTCCATTTTGCCCTGCCATTGTTTTCGCTTTTTCGTGAGCTCGACGGAAGGCATCGGCACGGGCTTCACCCAGGAGCTTCTCGGGGTCGTCGATCGTGAAGTTGATGCCGCCGATCTGGTTCACTCCGAGCGGCGTTAATCCTCCGATAACCGCCGCAACCTTGCCGAGGTCCCTGATTTTAACGTTCACCGTCTGGGTAAGCGTATATCCCGTAATGAAGTTGCGCTCCGTCTTCGGATCGTAGCGGTAATCGGGCGAGAGATTGTATCCCGAGGTTTTTACGTCTTTCGTATCGATCCCCTGGGATTTTATGAACTCGATTGCCGCGGAAACTTTCTGATTATTGTTATCCGCCAATTCTTCCGGATTCCGCCCTTTCGAGACCACGGAGAATGAGGTTTCTGCGAGATCGGGTGTCGCTACCGCTCTACCCTCGGCTGATACGTTTATCGTCCGCACCGGCCAGATGGAATCTCTGTATGCTTTGACCGCCGGCATTACGAAGAAAACCAGGTTTATGATGAGACCCGCGATGAGAAGATTGATGAGCATCCAGAAATATGATTTTGATCGATCTGTGTTCATTGAAGTTTTTTAGTTATGGTTATTATCTTTTTGAATTCGACTGCTTTGAGACTGGCGCCACCGACCAGGGCGCCGTCAATATCTTTGTATTGTAGAAAATTCTTCGTATTCCGTGAAGTGACCGACCCGCCATAGAGCACTCTGGGCCGCGGCCGGACGAAGCGCTTTATAAAACGCGCAATTTCAACAGTTTCTTTTGGGTTATCCGGCTTCCCCGTGCCGATAGCCCAAATCGGCTCATATGCTATGACGAGCGAACCTCTTGCTCCTTTCAAATCCGCCCGGAGTTGATTCTTTACGTAGGCCATAGCTCTGCCTATACCCCTCCGACGGACTTCCTTCGGCTCGCCAACGCAAAGAATAACTTTAAGCCCCGCAGCCATCGCCGCCCGCACTTTTCTGTTTATCATTTTATCGGTCTCTCCGAGCCACCGCCTCCGCTCCGAGTGGCCTAGGATTACGTAACGGACCCCCAGCTTTTTAAGCATTGCCGGGGACACCTCGCCGGTATAGGGGCCTCCGCCAGCTGGCGGACTCTCCCAGAAAGCGTCTTGCGCTCCAAGAGCGGCGTAACGCAAGGCCTTCCCAACCGCTCCCACAAACGGGAAGGGCGGTGAAATCACGACGCCTTTCTTGTCTTCGGCGCGGCCCAGACGGATTGCTTCCGGCAAAGTTAAGGGATTTAACTTCCAATTTGCAATAAGCAGTTTCTGCATAGTTACAGACTCATTAACCTTTTCCCTACAAGCTTATACGCGTGTGTTTTCTTCTCTCCGTTCTCTATCTTCATCTCTGCCGTGAACCTTCCGTACGTAACGTCGTGGCTCCACATTTCCAGCTTCTCGCCTAAGTCAAGCGTTGCGATATTAAAAAAATCTCCGCCGAAGTTAAGAACTGCGGCCAGGTGATAGGATTCTTTGCCGTCGGTCTTCCTGTCTCTTATGACCGTCATCGCATCATCCAAATTATCGTAGTTCAGGTCGCCGAACGACGTATATCCCTGGAGAAGTTCCAACTTTCCGCCTTCATAGGGCCCGATGAAAACCCGATTGCCGCTTTTAAGGTAGCGAGCCCCGAGGACGTCCGAAATGCGGGGAGCGGTGACTACGGGTACCGTGCGGGCCGCGGGAGGATTGGTTTCCAAAACCCATGTCGAAAACTGCACGACCTGGCTTCCGTAGTTTACGGCCCGGTCAAGCGCCCCGTCCGGCAAAGAAGCGTTCGCTTGAATCGTGGAGAGAAAAACGAACGTCGCCTGAAGAAGTCCTACAATAAGAGATTCCATAGATTAATCAACTTTCAAATCATTATATGCGAGAAAAAGATCGTTTGGTAGCCCCGACGGGAATCTCACGCGCTCACTTCGTTCGCTTTTCAAAACCCTCGGTTTTGAAAGATTCCTACGCAGAGGGGACACCGAGTTTCCCCTCCGACCCACCCCTCGTTCGATTCCCCCAAGGAGAAAAATAAAAAAACGATCTGCGACCGCATTTTATTTTTCTCGTAGCCCTAACGGGAATCGAACCCGTGTTTTAGCGTTGAGAACGCTACGTCCTAGGCCACTAGACGATAGGGCCAAAGCAAGCAAATCTTAAATCAAATCGACGATTTCCTCAACCACGCTCTCGAGATGAATCGCGCGAGAAGCTTTGACTAAGATGAGATCCCCGGCTTTTATCAAATCTTGAACTGCTTTCCCGGCTTCCTCCGCGTCATCGAAACTTTTGATATTCGCTTTTCGCATCTTCGCTTTTTTCGCTCCTTCCGCGATAAGTTTTGCGCGGGGGCCAACTGTTATAAGGATATCCGCAACTTCTGCAACAAGGCGGCCAAGGTTTTCATGCGCCTCCATCGCATAGGGGCCTATTTCGAGCATGTCCCCCAAGACCGCAATTTTGCGCTTACCGGGAAGGTCTTTGAGCGCCCGCAGGGCCGATTCCATAGAAAGCGGGCTCGCGTTATAGGCGTCATCGATAATCCAGGTTTCTTTTACACCCTTCCGTAACTGCATCCGGTGGGGCGGCGGCTCGTATCGCTTCAGGCCCTCGGCAACTTTCTGAAAACTCATTCCAAAAACAAATCCGACTGCTCCGGCCGCGGCTGCGGCATATGCTTGTGATTTGCCGAGCATTCCGGGAAGCTTGAGCGATGCGCCGGAGCTTCCGTATTCGAGCCGAAACGCAACGCCGCCCGGCCTTCCTTCTTCCGCATAGTGATGAAAGCGGGAGATTCTCACTTCAGCTCCCTCGGAAAATCCAAACGTCACGAGATGCGCCCGCGTACGGTCTTGTAAGGCCATAACCGTTTTGTCATCTCGATTCAAAACCGCAAAACCAGCCGCAGGGAGATATTCGATAAGCCGCGCTTTCTCGCGCGCGACCTCTTCGGAATTCTTATAAAACTCCACGTGTGCCGGCACCGCTCCCACTGCGGTGACGACTCCGATGTTGGGGCGCGCAATCTGCAAGAGGTATCTCACATCCCCCGGCCGATCAGCTCCATACTCCAAAACCAAAATTTCCGGATACGACGAACTTTTGTAGCAAAGCTGGAACACGCCTCTGCATATCACCTTGACCCAAAAGAAAAGTTTGGCAATCCGGCGGGTTCCTTCTTTCTGCTCCCGGCTTACGAGTTTGAGCTCTTTCTCCGACCAACTCCCCAAAATAGTAAGCGGCAAACCAAGGTCGTTATTCAAATTGCCGTGCGCAGTACGCACGCGCCGTTCGATTCCCAAGACGGCCATGACCGCAAACTTTGTTGACGTTTTCCCCACGCTTCCGGTAATGCCCACGATTCCGGGCCGATACCGCCAAATCACAAGCTGTGCGAGAACTTTTAACGTCCAGCGGAGGCAACGCACAAAAACCGGACTCATCCCCATGAATTCAATTATACCTATTTCCGTCTCTGTTACAGGCGATCCGGCGGAATTTCGTAGTAGTTCAGCATAAACTGTGCAAGTTCTCGAAATGCGGGCACGACGGTAAGCGAGGCAAAGGGCGCACTTTCGGGTTCGTTCAAGCGGACAAGAACGATGAAACGCGGATCGCTCGCTGGCCCAAACCCCACATAGGTATTAATAACGTTTTCGGTGTATCCGCCGCGCACAAAATCCGGCACGAATGCGGTTCCAGTTTTTCCGGCAAGCGAATATCCTTCGATTCGCGCCACGTCCGCTTTATCGACGGCAGAAACCATCATTGCAGTTACTTTTCGCGCGGTGTCTTCCCGAATCACCTCCCGGAGAAGAACCGGCTCAAGACTCGCATCGAGATACGGGCTCATCAGTTTCCCGCCGTTTGCAATCGCGCCAACCGCTGTGATAAGTCCAATCGGCGTCACAGCAACTCCCTGCCCGTAGGAAGCGGTTGCAAAAATGATATCGCGCTCTTTTGGGTTCAGGCGGCGAATATCTCCTTTGAGTTCGCCGGGAAGCGTGACGCCGGTTTTTTCTCCCAGACCAAACTTCTCAAGGTAACTCTTGAAAATGTCCCGCCCCATTTGACGCTCCGCAAACACCGCGCCGGTATTTAATGAGTGCTCAATGACATTTGTCATCGTTACGCGCCCGTAGGGACCGTGCGTCCTGAAATCGTGATTTTGGATCGTCCGTCCGTTCATCGTGAGCGTCCCCGTATCAACGTATGTCGTCTCGGGGGTAATACTCCCCGAGTCGATGCCCGCTGCCATCGTAATTACCTTGAAAACGGACCCCGGTTCATAAATCTGCTGGGTTACCGGATTTATAAACGAAGAAAGCGGCGCTTTGTTGTATTGATTCGGATCGAAATCCGGGACGCTCGTAAGCGCGAGAATCTTGCCCGTTTTCGGATCGCCGATGATAACCGTGCCGCCGTTCGCCTTATATTTTTTAACGAGATTTGCGAGAACCCGTGCCGCTTCTATCTGAACGTTTGGATCAACGGTAAGAATCACATCGGATCCGGCGCTGGGTGCCACGATTTTTCTGTTCTCCACCTTGCCTTTGTTGCCCGAAAGGATGTCGTTAAAAAACTCCTCGACTCCGTACCGCCCTTCCTCTCCTTCGTCAGATTCGTCGGGAGCAACGAATCCCAAAAGATGGGAAGCCAGCGGTCCGTGAGGGTAAAAACGCTCCGGAACCGTATGTACGTAAATACCTTTGATGCCGAGGTCGCTTACGGTGCGAGCAAGTTTTGAATCCGCTTTTCGAAGGATAAGTTCGTATTCATCGCCGTTTTTCAAGAATTTCTTTTCGAGTTCTTCGGCGGATTGCCCGACAATCGGCCCGATGCGGTGGGCCGCCTCCGTAGGGTCTTCGATAACTTTGGGAACTGCGTAAATGAGCGGAAAGTGCTTATTGGTGGATGCAGGGAGCTTATTGCCGTCCTTGTCGGTGAGGTAGATCGTTCCTCGCGCGGCTTTTAAGAAGTCGGGGCTCACGAAACGGGATTCCGCTTGAGCAAGATAGTCGCTTCCTTTCACCAGCTGGACGTCATAGAGGCGAAACAATAAAAACGCGTATGCGGAAGCAAGTATTCCCAGTGCTATTGAGAGGCGAGCCATGGCTGATGAGCGCTCACATACTGGGGTTTCTTGTCCTGAACAAGGCCGCGTTCCCGAACGAATCCTTCAAGATTTGCGGCGTTAAGCATCCCGAAGGCCGTGCTTTTTAATTCCGCATTTCCGGTCTCCAGTGCCTTAAGCTCTTCTCGCGCTTCAACCACGGCGTGTTGAGTGTTCACGAGCCGATTGTAAAGCAAAACCAAGCCTCCAACCTCAATAACGAGAGCAAAAATAAGAAGGAGCATCGCCCTGCTTAAAAATGTGGTGTTTTTATTTGGTTGAATAAGCGTCATAGCATTCGTGCCGCCCGAAGTTTTGCTGAACGGCTTCGCGGGTTCTCTCGGATTTCTTGCATCGAGGCCTGGATCGGTTTCTTTGTAAGAACGGTGAGTTGTTTACTTTTCTCCATTTTTCGAAACGAGTTTTTTACAATGCGATCTTCGAGCGAGTGAAACGAGATGATAACGATCCGTCCGTCCTCCTTGAGTATCTCTCCGAGATGTTCGAGTGCAGTTTCAAGATTCTTCAATTCGTCGTTCGCATATATCCGGAGGGCCTGGAATGTTCTTGTCGCCGGATGGATCCTCCCCCGCTCATACGATCCCGGTACGGCTCTGACTATCGCATCACTGAGCTCGAGAGTCGTCCTGATCGGGTGTCTTTTGCCTGTATTCTTGATTTCTCGCGCAATCCGACTTGCGAATCGCTCTTCGCCGAATTCTGAAATAATTCGTGCGAGTGCTCTTTCGTCCGTATCTCGAAGCACCTCCCACACTGGCGCACGATTTCTGTCGTATGTCATTTCGAGCGGTTCATCGAGAGAAAAACTGAATCCGCGGCCCGAGTGTTTCAGATGCTCCGAAGAGAAACCGAGGTCGAGAAGCAATCCGTCCGCTTTTGGCAACCTGCGCGCTCGAAGGATATTGTGGATGTCGGCGTAGTTCCCTTGGGAAAGTATCACTGATTTCTCTTGACCGAACTCTTTCCGTGCACGGATGACTAAATCGCTATCCCAATCAATCCCTAAAAGCATTCCTTTCGGCTTAATGCGCTTCAAAATTTCCTTGCTGTGTCCTCCGCCGTTTATCGTTCCGTCGATGACGAAATTTCCCGGATGCGGATCAAGAAACGTTATAACCTCCTGTAAAAGAACTGGCTTGTGAACCCCCACACCTATGCGAGAGTGCGAAGCAATCGTATTCATGTGCGTGGAGTAATGTGGAGATTGGATACTTATCAAGATCGCAATTGCTGAGAAACTATGATCTCAAGGGGATATCTCTCGCATAGGTGTGGGGGTTCGTCTAAATTCCCAACTCCCCAAGTTTCTCGGCAATTTCCTGAGAAGCGCTTTCTGTCTTTTGTTTATACTCGTGCCATCGAGTCGAATCCCAAATTTCTATCCTGTTGTATAGTCCGGCAACAACCGCCTGTTTTTTCAATCCTGCATATCTCCGAAGATAATCCGGTATAAGAATTCTTCCTTGCGAGTCGAGCTCGACATCGCTTGCGCCCGCAAGCATAAGACGCACAAAGGCCCTGGAGTTCGCCTGCGCCAAGGGCAATGCGATTAATTTCTGAGCGAGCACTTCCCAGTCTTTGTTATCGAATACAAAGAGACAGCTATCGAGACCGCGCGTGATAATAGCTCCCGAAGCAACTTTTTCCCGAAACTTCGCCGGAATCGCTATTCGACCTTTCGAATCTAAGTTGTGCTGATATTCTCCTAAAATCATTGCGTATAGTGATGGTTATCCCCAGAAACCCTCCTAAAAGTGGTGTTTATCCCCAGATTCATCCACAACTCCCCACTTGCATGTAATCGTACACCACCCAAGGTTTGAGTCAAAAATGGTCGCGCGTCTTCAAGCTTGTCGCGAAGCATTGATTTACCAAGAAAAAAATTCTCCGCGAGGCGGAGATATTCACAGGTTATCAACTGTATCGAAAAGTTTTCTTTCGACTAACGTTCCTCACCCGGAAATTACGTTCTTATCGAGCAACTCTTTAAAATAAATGTCCAGATCTTCGACGGCCTCGATTTCCTTAAGAGTAAACCATGCATACTCGACGTTTTCTTCCGTATCAAGCGTCGGTTCTCCTTCTATGTTCCCGATATACGTCAACCGGACGACGTGTCTCTCGTCGTGACCTTGAACTTTCAAGATGTCCTGTGCGGCGATGAGCTCGGGCTCTTCGATCAGATCCAGATTTGTTTCCTCTTTAATTTCGCGTTTGAGATTCTGGAGCAAGGTTTCGCCGGGATTGATTCTGCCGCCCACTATATCCCACCGGTTTGGAGCCTCAGGATATTTCACCGGTGATCTTCGGATGAGCAAATATTTCCCGTCTTTCCGTTTGAGCAGCGCCTTCACGCCAACCTGAAGATTGATGTTCCTTGGTTCGTTTTCCATATTACTCGCCGAAATAAATTTTCTGCAAACGCTCGTCTCGGCGCACCGTTTCCGGTGTGCCCTCGAGATACTTTTTCCCGTCCACGAGCACAATGATTCGTTCCGCAAGATTAAAAAGAAACCGCAAGTCGTGCTCGATAATCACAACTGTCCGGCCGTGATCTTTCGATAATTTCTTGATCATCCGCGCGAGGTTGTCGCGAAGTATAGGAGCGACGCCCGCAGTCGGCTCATCGATGAGAAGCAGGTTTCCCTTGAGGATCTTGAGACGGGCAAGCTCCAAAAGCCGAAGTTCTCCCCCCGAAAGAACCCCTGCGAGGGATTTTCTGTGAGATGAAAGACTCGCTTCGGCGAGTGCTGCTTCAATTGCAACAGACATCTTCTCGCGCCACTCGCGAGAAAGTATCCACCACCACGGATACAACTCCCTGCGTTCGACCGCCATCATGAGATTCTCTTCAACCGTCATTTCCCGGAAAACGCCGACGTGCTGAAACCCTCGGGCTATGCCAAGTTCCGCTCGTGCATGCGCCGGAAGATTCATGATATCTCTGCCGTTCACGCTTACCGTCCCGGCGTCGATCGGCAAAAACCCAGAAATCGCGTTCAAAAGCGTCGTCTTCCCGCAGCCGTTGGGACCGATGATGCCGACGACCTCTCCGGCGCGGACGTCAAATGAAACGTCCTGGAGTATCATCCTCTGCCCGATTCGAACGTGAAGATTTTCCACCGAGAGCACGGATTTAGACATGACGCTTTGAAGAGACGTTGTACGTCGCATAATATATCAAAACGATAAGCAGAAAACCGTAGAGGGCGTTGCGCGAGTGTCCAAGGATAGAAAGCGGCAAACTAAAAAATCGCAAAAGCTCTGGCAAAAGAACGATGGTAACCGTTACGCCCAAGAGGCGGAGCGTTTTCGGGGTACTTGCAATAATGGCAATAGTAAGTGTTTGTGTCAAAAGAAAAATTCCTCCGAGTGTCGGATCGAGGAATTGAACGCGGGACACCGCAAGAATTCCTGAAACGCCGGCGAAAAGTGACGCGAATACGACCGCCGTTTTGCCTATGGTATTCGGAGAAGTCCCCATCGCCGTGAGTACAATCCTATTCTCCTTGAGCGCACGAAGCGATCTTCCAAAAGGGCCGTTTGCAAGGAAGGACTCTAGGATGAACGCCGGAAGGACCACATACGCTTCGAATACCACAAGCCCCCGAAGCATCTGGGCGAAACTGAAGCGCGGCACGCCCGCGATGCCCAATACCCCACCCGTAACCGAATCCCATGAACGGATGAGAGCTTCGAGCGCAAGGAAGCTCGCCAAGGTGATGACCGCGAAACTGTCGTTCGACATTCGGGAATAAAAGAAAGCGAAAATCCCGCCAGCTATCGCCGCGAGGCCAATTCCGACGGCAAACGAAACACCGAGAGATGCTCCTGCTTTCGCCGCTACCGCATAGCCGTACGATCCGCACCAGAAAGCCGCGGGGAACCCCAGGAAAAGTATTCCTCCCAAACTTAGCGTGAGATGGCCGCCGATCGCCGCAAGCGACGTTTCCCAAACTCTTGCGATTGTCGTGAAAAGGTATCCCATAAATATGTACTACGCTTCTCTCATCTTTCGCGAGAAAATGCCGTGCGGACGAAGCGCGAGAACGACCGCAGCGATGAGAAACACGAAGACCAGCCGCCAGTTTTCGGAAAAACCGCTTGCGTAGCCGATGATGAGCCCGGGAATTACCGCGATGATATACGAGGCGACCACTGTGCCCCGCAGGTCGCTTGCGCCGCCCATAAGAAGCGCGATAAACGCCGCTACGACGAGCTGAAAACCCATATGCGGGACAAGAGCCGCGTGCCACCCGGCAAGACCGATGACTGTTGCCGCAACGAGCGCCGCAGTGATATAGGCAACGCGGCGGATCAATTTATTGTTTACGCCAAGCGAGGTTGAAAGCGCGGAATTCTCGGCTACGCTTCGCAGGAGCCTCCCCGCGCCCGTAAGGTGTACCGCGAGCCACGCGAAAACCGCCGCAAGAAAGCCAGTGCAGATTGTGATAATGCCGGGAAGATCTATCCCCACATCTCCGAATCGCACGACAGGCAATATTCCTTTCCCTAAACTTTTCCCGTCCGTGCCGAAAAAAATCGCTAAAAGTGACTCGATAACGATGCCAAGCGCGAAACTCACGAGAAGTCCAAGGAGCGGTTCTTGTCGGACTGCGAAGGGCTCGAGGAGTTGCGCGGAGAGGAGTCCCAACGCTGTCGCGACACAAAGAGCAAAAATAATCGCAGCCCAGATCGGCCATCCTAACGTAATACTCCAATAGAGAGCGTACGCAGCTGCTGCGCCGATCGCTCCAGTCGCAAGATGTACGATCCGGCTTGCGGCGGAAACAAGATACAGCGCCACCGCAACCATCAAGATCTGAGTTCCCAAGACCAGACTCTGAAGGACGATTGAGACAAGATACACCGCTTACTGCTGAACCGCTTTGCCGCCCTCGACGACGTACACTCCCCCCTCTGAACCTTGCTTAAAGCTGTGTCCGTCAAAATAGACGTTGCCGAGATATCCCTTGAACGTCCGCGAGGCAAGCGCGTCGCGCACCACCTTCTGGTCGTTACCCAACTCACGAATGAGCGAGGTTAGGATGTCTACGGTATCTATTGTAGAGGCAGTATAGTAATTGCCTAGGTTAGAAATCGGCCCTTCGGCTTCTTCGATCTTCGCTTTGTAAGCAAGAAACGCGGGATCCGTAAGATTCGGGGCGTCAACTATGGTCATGCCCTCTGCAAAATCTCCAACGGCCGCGCGGGTATCATCCGCCAGATACCCGATTTGGCTGTATAATTTGTAGCCTTTCCAATCTTTCACCTCGGCAAGCTGCTTCAGGAGGTTTTCCGCCACAACGCCCGGGTTGGGATTCAAGAGAATCGCTTCGGGGTTTGCCCTTCGGATCTTCGCAAGGAGATTTCTAAAATCAGTGCTGCCCTTCGGGAATACTTCGTTTGCCACCACTTTTACATTCGGATACTCGGCGATTTTCTTCTCCCAAACGGTTTTGATACCGATATTGTAATCGTTCTGCTCGCTTATAATCGCGATTTTCGAGAATGTACTCATTAATCGTGCGAGCGTCTCCCCGATAACCTGGTCGGTGTAGGAGGTCGTAAAGACATAGGGGCTCGCCCCCTCAATCGTAGGGTTCGAGGATATAGACGATACCGCAAGCGCTTTCCCGTCTTTCGTAAGCGGAGCAATGCCGAGCGTTTCCGAGGAACATCCGCCGCCAATGATGATCTTTACTCCATCAATGTCCGTAAGTTTTTGGAACGCGCTTACCGCATCGCTCCCCGAACATTTCCCGTCCTCGTACACTACCTCGAACTTCGTCCCCCGTTGGGCGTTGACCTCCGCAAGCCTATACTTCAACACTTTCTGCATCTCCTCGCCGTATGCGGCTATGTCGCCCGAAAGCGGCCCGATAAATCCGATTTTCACGACATCGCCCGGAACGTTCGAGCCAGAATTCTGCATCACGAAAACGACTACGAGCGCAAGCACCGCGACCCCTAAAATGATTTTTGTGTTTTTAGACATAGAACTAAATTACCACAAAGCTTGATTTTGGTAAACCCGCATCTAAACGACTTCGCTTTGATAG
>QZIV01000011.1 GCA_003599135.1 Candidatus Parcubacteria bacterium
TTTCACAGTTAGAAAGAATGGCAACACCAACGCGTACGCAACCTCATCAGTTCGCACACAGGTTGCAAATGTTTATGTTGAAGGCTGCGTAACAATCCCATGCGACACAAATAGGGTGATAGAGTACTCTTCTTATGCGGGAATGGATTATATTGCGCTTGCCGTTTTGGGGTGGTTTTTATAAGGGCGAATCAGAGATCGCAGCTGTAGGATGCCAGCTTCATTGAGATGCACAAAGTCTTTAAAATGTTCAGGTGGAATGCTCCCGGAAAGATCGACAACGGGTAAGCCGCTATGTAAAAAGGAGGCTTTGAATTCTCTCGAGCAAGCAACCACCTTATTGACTTTTGCAGAAAACTCGCTGGTTTCAGAAACGGCATGGATTGGGAAAGTTGGATACAGCACATACAGGATGTTGGGATGTTTCTCGTAGAGACGCCTAAAAGGTTCAATGGTTGGCTCCTGAACGAGAGAGGCATACAGGTCAACATGGCGTGCAATTCGATATTCCATATGAACGGGCATAAAATCGGCGGCTTGACGGATGACCTTCTTGTGGCCGTTGTGAATTGTTCCCGTGTAGGGTCTAAAAAGTGCCGGTCCTTTCAATCCGAGAACTTCATGTGCTCGAATTTTGGAGAGAAATAAGCGGCGGAAAATGGGATTAGTGATTGATTCTCTTGCATCATCCAAAAGAAAAGCAAGGTCATTGATGCTGACCGGATATATGACAAGATCATCCGGTTTGCATGATGCGGCAACACGCAGAATTTCCTTTGTACGGGCGCTGTGGATGCCTAGATTCTTAATGTCACCAAACTCGCCCAAAAAGGCCACATATGACGGGCCAACAAGAACAGGGCACGGCGGGTGCTCGGCATCGTATTTACGCATTCTTAAGTCGAGATCGTACAACCAATGGTCTTTGGCGGGGAATGCGAGAACCGGCAAGGCAGAGGCAATTAGGAACAGCAGGAACCATGCTGCGAGTTTTTTCATAATCCCCTCCGATCTGCGTGAATCTGCGGAATCTGCGGATCGAATATCCGTCAAAATTGTATCGCGGAAAGCGGGATTTGTCAAATCTCGGAGGGTCCAAGGTCCAAAGCTTGTCCCGGACTCTGATCCGGGATCAAAGGTCCCCGATCCGGGATCGCGAAAGGAGAGCGGTTATGAAATCGAATTCGTGGTTAAATGATTTTGCTCCTCCGGCGGCGGATCGCCGCAAAGATTCCCCCTTAAACAAAGGGGGACTAAGGGGGATTTTGCTTTTAGCCCTTGCGGCGGCGGTGTTCCTGGCGCTGCTTATATTGCTGGATGCGCCTGTGCCGGCAAAGGACCTCGGGCCGATGTCGACCATTAAATGCGACGTGTGCGGCCTCGATCTCGTCGTTTACGATAACCAGGTGCCGGAGACGTGGGCGGTCTTTAGCGTGTGCACGCCCGACACCTGGGGCAACGATTGCACAGATTATTTTCACGTCTGCCCCGCCGACAGGGTAAAACCTGCGGTGCACGCTCAGATTGTGGCGATGATATTGGAGCCGAAATAACTCTCTCTAAAACGCGGGACTCGGAATGAACCAAAATCCATTAGACGGCGTCTGCAACCCTTTAGGCAACGGCTGTAAGGCGCTCTCAATCATGATCGGGGAAATTCGCAACGAGAAGGCGTCAAAGGACTACGTTGACAAACAGTTCGAAAAACAGGACTCAGGGAGAAGGGAGTTAGAAAAGAAAATGGAGGAAGCGATCAAAGCGTTTCGGGGCATGCTGTGGTGGGTTGTCGGCCTTGTGTTTGCGGAAATGCTGACGATTATGGGTGTTCTTGCATTCGCGCTATTCAAGGTCAAGGCGGGGCTATGAACCGCGTCGACTTCACAAGGGCGATATCAACCCTACTGTTTGAGATGGAGGCCGAGGGCGAAAGGCCGATACTCGATTATGTTAAGCGGCCCGCAGAGGAACAGCGGCGGCTATATGATGCCGGCCTGTCCAAGTGCGACGGTAAAGTGAAGGTTTCGAAACATCAACCGGGGAAAGCGGCAGATATCTACTTTGCCACAGAGGACGGCAAGCGCCTTGAAGATCCGCAAAAGGGCTGGGAATACTGGCATGAGCGGTGGGAGCGGCTGGGCGGCCGGCCGATGATCGAATGGGACAAAGGCCATTTCGAAGTTTAACCGAAAGGGGATGCTATGGAAAATCTAGACTGGATCGAAAGCGCATGGGAAGTATGGATACCGTGGGTGCTGCTCGTTTTGGGCGTCGTATTCCGCATTTTCGGGAATCCAAAGCTCGTACGGCTTGTGCGGACACTGAGATTCACCGTGATCGAGCACAAAAGCCTCGTGCATCAACTGACGGAGGCAATTGAGGACTATTCTAAAACCGACACGGCAATCAAAAGGACCGTTGCGGCCAGGATCCCCGATCATACACCGGAAGGGCGTTTGCTCAATGACACGCTCGAAAAGACCGGCAAGCGTAAGCCGCGGCAGAATTTCGGCCCTCGTAAGCGCCCTGCTGCTGGCCGGGCTTCTAAGCGCCGAATTGACCGCGGCGGACCTTGACGCGCTCGAGGCCGAACGGGTGAATATCCGGCATATGACACGCGGCGAGATCGTTCACGTTGTGGAGCTCGGGGGCTGGCGCCATTGGGGGATTGGGTTTTCGCTGCTCAACCCGCACGGCAAAACGCATGGGCAACCAATGATCGAGGAAAACATGAGAGGAGGTATTTGATATGTGGGACTGGTTAAAAGGGCTTGTTGGCGGCGTGATTGATTTCTTCACGCCCTGGTTTCAGGAATTCGTCACCACGATTTTCACCAAAGGCGAGCAGGTGCTCTACGAAAAGATCATGCCTGGGGTGCTCGGGATTCTGGCGGACATCAACAACGATCCGAATATTATTCTGGATGACGATCGACGCCATGCCGCATTTACGCGAATCGAGAGCCTATTGACAACCGATTACAAGGTGGCTGCAATCCGGCTCGGGGTGACGGTCACAACGAGCTTTATCAACCGCCTGATCGAGAACGCGCTGGAACACGCCAAAAAGACGGGCCAGCTTCCGCCGAATGCAGGCGAATAAGCGCCCATAGAGCCCCCGGGTTTTCCGTCTCCTTTCGCTCGGGGGCTCCCCTATTTGTAAATACTGTTTAGTAAAAATAATTCCCACTTTTTTCATTTTTCTTGCTTTTTCCTATTGACAGATATACTAGCTCGTGATATAATATACTCATGAGAACAGAGAACATAAAACTAGGTGAAATGGAGGAAAAGGAAATGGAAAGCAAGGATGCGATCAAGGGTTTAAGCCTGAATGAGATTTTAGCAACCACTAAAGAATTGAGCAATTATTTCCATCAAGCCCATATGAAGGTTGCAGCCCCGGCCAGCGGGTGGGCAAAGAATATGGAGCAATATTCCTTGCACATGAAGTTTCAGGTTGGCGGCTGGTTCGCAAAGTCCGCAGAGGAACAGGGCGAATATTCCAAAGGTTTGTGGAGTACTATAAACCAAGGTTTTGGCATAATCGAAGTTAATATATGGGCAAAATGGGGCGGCAATTATTACGATGAAACCCCGATCGAGGGAACCATTGCTGAAATTCTTATCGTTGACCGCAGAACGCAATGGGATGACGGCAGCTACACGCCCCGAAGCTTTGAGGAAGCAAAAGCGCAAATTCAGCAACTTCTCGATAATCCAAAATCGGCGCCTCTTCTCTCATGAAATATCACCTTAAATTTGAGGCCATTGGGGACAACATCTCTCAAATGATGCGCCTTTACCGATGGATAACAGACCAGGCTCTTGGTAAAGGCGCTGGCGATGTGGTGGTTGGGCATATTAGCAGCGGATGGGTTGCTGAGATTACAGGCAAGGACAAAAAATATAAATTTCGCCGTCACTTTTTGCGGGGGTTCAAGGATTATTCCAAAACAAATTCCGCGGGAAGTCGGGGCGTTTTTATTTCATTTTTTCTAGATGAAGACAAACTCTATGAGGCTTGTTACCGGGTTACATGGGGAAGCGCGAGACGATATTTCTGCATCATCAAGAATGGGTGTATCATTGAGTTATCTGAAAAAGAGGCAAGGGAATGGCTAAAACAAAAAGGCCTTTGGGAATAAATGTGCTTGAGGCCGCGCAACAGCGCGTCGCCTGGGCATTCGACACCTTCCAAAAACTCTATGTCTCTTTCAGCGGCGGAAAAGATTCGACCGTTATGCTCCACCTAGTTGCCGATGAGGCGCGCCGGCGCAGCCGCAAATTCGGGCTGCTCTTCATCGATCTTGAAGGACAATATCAATACACGATCAAGCACGTACGCGCCATGTACGACACGTACGCCGACATTATCGAGCCGTACTGGGTTTCCCTTCCCATCCACCTGCGCAACGGCGTCAGCCAGTTCCAGCCGCATTGGGTCTGCTGGGACCCGGACAAGCGCACCGACTGGATACGCGAGCCGGACCCGCTCTCAATCACAGACCATGGCCATTTCCCGTTCTTTCATTATGCGATGGAGTTCGAGGAATTTACGCCCAAATTCGGGCGATGGTACGCCGGCGGGAAAACATGCGGATGCTTCGTCGGGATTCGGGCGGATGAATCACTCAATCGATACCGCACAATCAAGCGCCGAAAAAGCATGATGGAAAATAAGCCGTTTACCACATGGTTCGGCGAGGGCCTCTTTAACGTCTATCCGATCTATGACTGGAGAACGCGCGATATCTGGATCTATCACGCGCGCACCGGCAAACTGTACAACCATCTCTACGATATTATGCACAAGGCCGGCCTCAGTATCCACCAAATGCGGATCTGCCAGCCGTACGGCGACGATCAGCGCAAAGGGCTTTGGCTGTTTCACCTGATCGAGCCGGATACGTGGGCGCGAGTTGTTGCGCGCGTCAACGGCGCCAACCAAGGCGCACTCTACGCGCAGGACAGCGGGAACATCCTGGGTAATATCAAAATTTCGAAGCCCGAAGGGCACACATGGGAATCATTTGCAAGATTGCTACTTGAAAGCATGCCAGCAAAGACGCGCGAACATTATGAGGATAAAGTCGCTGTCTTCCTTCATTGGTATTCCGAGCGCGGATATTTTCACGGAATCATCCCGGATGAAGGACCCCTCACAAAAGATGCGCCGAGTTGGAAACGCATCTGCAAGGCGCTTCTGCGGAATGATTATTGGTGTAAAGGTCTTTCATTTTCTCAGCACAAATCCGAAGCTTACGAAAAATACCGTAAAATCATGAAACGGAGGCGAAGCGAATGGGGATTGATCTGATTGGCAATACCATCATCGAGCGGGCGCGTGAGTTGTTCTCAGAGCTTGAAAATCTGGACGCAGATGTGAAAATTGAAGTCATCAACGAAATAAAGGGTGCGCTTCATGAGCATAGCCCCTTCGCCGGCGAGCCCGTCGATTGCGTTCTCTGGATTCCCGCCGACCAGGTCGAGGCCAACGACTATAACCCGAATGCAGTGGCGCCGCCGGAAATGCGCCTGCTCGAGCACTCCATTAAAAAAGATGGTTACACTCAGCCGATCGTTGCCTGGCCGGTCGAGGGTGGCTATGAGGTCGTCGACGGTTTTCATCGCAACCGGATCGGAAAGGAATGTAAAGCGGTCCGCGAGCGGGTAAGAGGACATCTGCCGCTGACTATTATCAATCCCGATCGCGAGGATCGGGGCGATCGAATCGCCGCTACCATCCGGCATAACCGCGCGCGTGGGCGCCACCAGGTCGCCGCTATGAGCGATGTGGTCCAGGAGCTTGCCCGCCGAAACTGGAGCGATAAGCGCATCGCGAAAGAACTCGGAATGGATCCAGACGAGGTCCTCCGCCTCAAACAGATCACCGGCCTCGCTGAAATGTTCTCCGATCAGGAGTTCTCAGAAGCATGGGATTAAATAGAGGAGGAAACCTTATGACCGAAAACCTTACCAAACATCAGACCGTACCGCTCTCGCCTCGTCAATGGGAGGCGATCCGGCAGGCTGCCGCTGAGCGCAACCGGAAACCGACAGAGCTCATGCGGCTCATTATATTCGGGAAAGAGAAGCCGGTGAAGGAGGGGAAACATGGGAACGTATGACACCATTGGCGGAACACCGCGCCATAACCCAATGTTTGACTGCGATCCGCCATGCGATATTTGTGGGAAAGATCCTTATCTGTGCACGTGCCAGGAATGCCCTATCTGTGGCGAGCAAGGCAATCCTTGTTGCTATGTTGAGCACGGGCTTAAACGCGACAACTAAAGCTAAAAGCCCCTGCCGGGCGGCAGGGGCTTTTAGCTTCTCGATATCGGGGCCGCATAACCGGACTCAAAAATATTTTTGTATGCACGTTATTTTCCTCTTGACAGAATTACATATCTATGCTATGATCTTGCACATGAGGAACATTCTACGCGCCAATCGCACAGTATCAATCCAATTAAATAACCACTATATTATTCTACCCGAGCGGTCTCTATAGCATCCACGCTGATTCTAAGGGCCGCTCAAATTTTGAGCGTAAACGTCGTACTGGCACACTATCGGGGAGTTTACGCAATGAAACCTAGAAACAAGATAAACTTATCCCGCCTAAGTCATTGCTATAAAATGACTTACGTCTTTGATAATATATCTTATGTCTACTTCAGCGGGGCCGTAAAACTAAAATTCGAGGCCGAGACGGACTCCTAGAGACCCTGTCTCGGCCCCATTTATCGGCAGGAAAGGCCAAAGGACGCCAGTGCAGAACATTCTAAGCGCCAACTTAGGAAGGAACCGCGCCTGTTCGCCCCTTAGCCTTAACCTATAGTATAACATCCCGATGTTATTTTGTCAAGCGATGTCAAGGGAAAGGTGGCGAGCAAATGGCATTTGAACCAATCGACAGGGACGCCGATCTAACCTTCTTCAAGAGCGGCCAGGTTTACATTACCCAAAGCGCCGCAGAGCGATATTTCAAGGGCATTTCGCTTGTACGGGTTGAATACGATCCCGAGGCTCTCAGCGTGTCCTTCTCCCCCGCTACTACGGATGGACCGGCGATGCGGCAGGTCTGGAATACGACCCGAGGGACAATGACCATTTCCATAAGAATGCTATTCCGGCGATTCCATTTCCATCTCAGGAAAACCGTCTATGCAAATTTCTACCGGAAGGATGATCGAATTGTTTTTAATCTGCCGGCAGATGCGATTATCAGGGATGAAGATTCAGCCCGTTGACGATCTAACCGGCCATAGGTTCGGGCGCTTGCATGTGGTGACGATGTTGCGCGATTCGAGCCGGACCATTGAGCGCCTTTATCTCTGCGAATGTTCCTGCGGGAATGCGGTTGAAATATCCCATTACGATCTATGGAACGGGAAGAAGAGATCATGCGGCTGTTTGAAGGGGCGGGGAGATAGGCTACAGCGGGCAAAATAATGCGTATACGCATTTCTAACGGGACTTCATCCTAATCAATGGGAAATTCTCAATGCGAGTTCTGCGGGCGCTCCTACACGAAAAAACGGCAATGGCAAAAATTCTGTTCCCGGACCTGCCGAATCGAGTTTCATCAATCCGGCGGCGAAGAGGTTTTGAGATTGAGGCGCGAGAACAAGGCGTTGCGGGAACGGATGAAAACTATTACGGAGATTGCCTCTCAATGAATAGCCCTAATCCCCTACCAAGTCGCCCCGCCCTGGGGCGTGCATGCGACCTCCCTTTTTCAGCTTGCTGGTTAGTGGTGGTGCTGGAGAGAAAACCGGCGCCCGGCTCACGCTTGGATTGGGGCTATTTATTAGGACACTACGGGCAATCGAGGAGGCAGAAAAATGAAAATCATAACCGTATTCCTTGAAGCCTCATGCCCCGTTTGTGGCGGTTATAACACCTGTGCCTATGGCGGATCATCAAAGCGGCTCTGTCTAACGTGCGACGTAGTATTTGAGATTGAGTGCAAAGAGGTTATCAGTGAACCATTATCGTGACTTCCTTGAAGGCAAAAAGACCTTGTGGGGCGCATACGGCAAGCCCGTTTCGCGTGGCGATATTCATGAGAAGCTATTTCCATTTCAGCGGGATTTAACTTATTGGGCGGCTCGCAAGGGCAAAAGTGCGATATTCGCTGACTGCGGACTCGGAAAAACATTCATGCAGTTGGAATGGGCCCGATTGCTAGATGAAAGAACGCTGATAATTGCGCCGCTGTCGGTTGCACGCCAAACAGTACGGGAGGCGGAAAAGCTCGGGCTGACCGTGAAATATATCCGGGATTGTTCGTCTCTAGAAAAACTGAATATCACAAATTATGAAATGCTCGATCACATTAACCCCGCTTTGTTCGGGGCCGTTGTGCTCGATGAATCAAGTATCCTAAAATCAATCGCCGGAAAGACCCGCGAAAAACTGATAGAGATGTTTCAACAAACCAATTTCAAGTTATGTTGCACGGCAACGCCCGCCCCGAATGACATTGCAGAGATTGCGAACCATGCAGAGTTTTTGTCAGTTGCTACCCGCAATGAAATGCTCTCAACATTCTTTGTGCATGATGCCGAAGGGTGGAGATTGAAGCGACATGCGGTTGAGCCATTCTACCGCTGGCTTGCCTCGTGGAGCATGAATATAACAAAGCCCTCGGATTTTGGGTATGAGGATAACGGATTTATTTTGCCGCCATTAACGGTTGCCCCCGTTTTCGTCCGTTCAAACTACAAGCCGCAGGATGAATTGTTCGCAACCGGGCTATCCGGCATTGCTGACCGCTGCAAGGTCCGGGGGGCATCAATCAGCGACCGGATAGAACAAACAAAGAAACTTCTTCATGCGCGATCAGGCCAGTGGGTTATTTGGTGCAACCTGAACAAAGAGGCCGATGTGCTAATTAAAGAGCTCGCTAATTGCCGCGAAATCAAGGGCGCGGATTCGCTGGAAATGAAGCTGCGGAATATCGAAGATTTTCAAGACGGTAAATATCGCATTCTTATAACAAAACCATCCATTTGCGGCTTTGGGCTGAACCTTCAGAACTGCGAAAACCAACTATTTTTTGGGCTTTCCGATTCATGGGAAAGTTATTACCAGTGTATCAGGCGATCGTGGCGATTTGGCCAGACAAAGCCAGTAAGCGTTCATATTGTTTTAACTGATATTGAGCGGGTGATATATGAGAATGTAATGGAAAAGGCGCAGGCGGCGGAAACGCTGACCAAGGGGCTTATTGAGAACATAGCAATATTTGAGAAAGAGGAAATCGGGGGCATCAATCTAGGCGATTCATGGAGGTATGAAATGCGCGACGTGAAGGGCGAAAATTATTATATCATGCTTGGTGATTCATGCGAGCGCATGAAAGAACTACCCGCTGAATCAATCCACCTTTCGGTATTCTCTCCCCCATTTGCAAGCCTCTATACCTACAGCAGCACAGAGCGCGATCTTGGGAACTGCAAGGATGAAGCGGAGTTTTTAAAACACTTCGATTTTATCATTGAAGAGCTTTACCGGGTAACTATCCCTGGCCGAATTTGCGCCGTTCATGTTTTTGACATCCCGGCGATGCTGATAAGAGATAACTTTATCGGCCTGAAAGACTTCTCCGGGGATGTTATCCGCCAATTTATCAATCATGGCTGGATTTACGACGCGCGAATCCCAATAGACAAGAATCAGCAGGCGCAATCCATCCGGACGCATTCAAAGGCGCTGACCATGACGCAACTTGAAAAAGATCGGTCATGGCTCCGGCCCGCACTTCCCGACTATATTCTTAAATTCCGCAAGCCCGGCGAAAATCCCGCTCCCGTCGTAAATGGTGGCGTGACGCGGGATCAATGGATTGAGTATGCCGCCCCTACATGGCCAGACCCGATAGCCGATCGATGCGCCGAAATGGGCGCATTCCCAACGTGGTACGGTATCCGGGAAACCGATACCCTGCAGGGCTGGCGAACAAAGGCCGGGCACAGGAATACGGGCGGAAAAGACGAAAAGCACATTTGCCCGCTGCAACTTGAAACGATATCCCGCATTATTCGCCTCTGGTCAAACGAACATGAGCGCATATTTACCCCGTTCATGGGGATCGGGTCCGAGGTCTATCAGGCTATCAGCTTGAATCGCTATGGCATTGGAATAGAACTAAAGCCCGAGTATTTCGAGCTTGCGGTTGAATACCTGAGTGAATACGAAAGAGGTATGGAGTTATTTGCATCATAACCCCGAAAGGAGACCCTATGACCAAACCACTACCATCGAAACCACGACGCGCAACCCGCGCGGAAGTTGAGCAGGAGCGGACGGCGAAAGAGCGGCTGCTCGAACAGTTGAGCGGTTATGAAATCGCCAATCAGGAATTGAGGAAATTATATTCGACTTCTCAATCCACGATTCAGAAGTTGCATGAAGATCTGCGGCAGGAGGAGAGAAAATCCGCACAACTTCAGCGTACCCTTGACGCCCTCGTCGCGGCAACGCTGGGGAGGCGGCCATGATGGTTATGTCCGGCCATATCCTCACGTCTGAGCAGCGCCAGCGGCGATCTGATTTTCTTGACCACATGGTTTCAATCTTCCGGACCCGCCAGAATGTCATTTCCTTCCTGGCCGGCCATGCGGCAATCAAGGAAGAGCCGCTTACGAACTGCGAAATGGACGGTTACATGAAGGTGATCGAGGCGCATTATCCTATGGCCGCGGCAGACCTGTATCAGCGGCATCAACAGCAGATAGAGGCGGCGAAGCTCGTGGAAGAAGTGAAAGTCGGGAACAGCGGAAAGCGAAAGGAAAAAGATAATGGACATTCTTGACTCTTACATTCCCGAAACAGAGCACCCATACATCGAGCAGAACCGCACAGGGACCGAACTGCTACGGCAGCAATTGGCGCTTGTCCAGCGGCAGAACGACCTATTGCAAAAGACGTGTGATGTCTATTCGCTGATCGTTCAGGGCATGGAGCGCGAGATCAAGACGTTGCGCCAAAAACACCACGGCGATATGTGGGTGGAAAACTGATATGCCGACCATGACTACATCAAAACTGGAAGTCATCGTTGACGGAAGGATTCTATTCTCAGATACCTTTCCAGTTGCAATAATGGGCAAGCCTGAAGTCGATAAGGAATTGGCAGATATGCCGCGCCTAATGATTTTCTGCGCTGCCAATCTTCTCGTGGGCATTCTAAAAATCGGGGATTTCGCTTGGGCGGCAGAGCGATTTCAGGCAATGAGCCTTGAGGCAATGGGAAGGTGCATCGCTAAAATGCGGGGGCCAACGGATGCCGACCATGACTGAAAGCAAGCTCGCGGAGATGGGGGCAGCGGCTCACGCTTGTCGGGGCTACCTGATTTTCAGGGCGACAGCCGCCCAATGGGACGACCGCTACCCGTTCATTTGCTGGCTTCGTGACCGGATAAAGCTGCCGGATGACTACGCTTACGCCATCGACGCCAACTTCTTTGGCGACGACATCAGGCGCTGGCATTGGGAAGCGTATCTCGATGACGTGTACGGGAGGGAGGAAAGTCGATGAATTTCAAAATGCCGAAACCCACACCAGGTTTCCGAATCACTGGCAAAAAGGGTTTTCATATGACCTTTGAAAATGGTTATACCGTGTCCATCCAGTTCGGGCCAGGAGATTATTGCGATAACTATGACATGGAAATCGGAGAGCAGGATGAGGCCGCCGGAGCCAATGGCTCATCGAATGCCGAGTACGCCGTATGGGGGCAAGGGGGAGAGATGATTCAGTACGGCGACTGGGGGGATACGGTCAGCAACCGCTCAACGCCAGCGCAGGTTCTTGAATTATTGAATTGGGCGGCGAATCAACCAGCAATGGGGAATCCTGATGCCCTCGCTCGATGACGCGGTAACTGCGTTCGCCCATGCGGATGCCGCATACAAGACAGCCAAACGCGAACCTGCTCCCCCACGTGCTCGGAGCACCGCGCAAGGGTAACGATCAACTTCAAGGTGGTTAAAAAAGGAGAGGGTGAAGAATGACAACAATACCATGGCAATTAGACTCGCCGGAAAAGACCGCGACCGAAAGCACAAAGTCTAAATCCGAAATTAAGGTGGGAAAAAGATAAATGATTGCTTGGTTTATCGGAGGGCAAGACCATGAATCGCAGTACCCGCCATTGCGGGCTATGAGACAGCACACGATGGAGTATTTCTTTCACGCGGCCTCGTGGATGAGCGGGGCTGCGTGAGGGAAATAGGGTAGAGAAAAGGAGCGGGAAAACAATGGAAGGTGAACTTATGGAAAACGGAAAGAGCATTGCACCGCAGAACATGCTCGAGACTGCTTTGAGCGCGGACTTTGACGCAACTAAGGCAATTGCTCAGGCGGAAAAGCGGGTAGCGTTCTTGAAGCAGATCGCCGTTGTCAGCCTGAAAATGACAACAGAGGAGGACTGGACAAACGAGGGCGGCAAGCCCTACCTGCAATCATCGGGGGCCGAAAAACTGAAACCGTTGTGGGGCATCTACGTGAAACCGGGGACGGTACGCTTTGAACGAGAAGATGATGAAGGACATCCGGCATTCACGTGCACCGGGGTCATGGGTTCAACAATCACCCATGAAGAATCTGAATTTGTCGGCGGCAGATCGGCAAAGGATACGTTCTTTTCCCATCAAGCGTCTTGTGACATTCTCGACGTGAAAAAGGCGGCATATTCGAACCTTGAAGTGAACGGGATCACCCGCCTCCTCGGATTGCGAAACCTCACATGGGACCAACTCAAAGCCGCCAATCTCAATATCGAGAAGATCGGCAAGGTGGAGCGCGACACTTCCGGGATGGAGAAAGAGGAGATCGACAAGGCGCGGCTAAAGCATTTCGGAGAGTGCCTCGACGCCCTTTGCGAGACGCGGGAAAAGGCGATCGAAAAGTTGTATGAGATGACAACCTTCACCGGCCGTGACGGGAAGACGATCACCGGCATCAAGTCTCTGAAGGCAATCAAGAGCAACAAGCAACTCAACAAGCTCACCCATGACATTCACGAGGCCATGAAAAAGGCGGGCGTGACGATCCCGGAAATGCCGAAGGCTCCGGCGCCTGAAAATAAGAATGGAGGCGGCAATGATCCCGGGAATAGTTGACCGCGTTTTTGAGGTGAAGCGGGCACGAAGGAAGATATTCCCCTGCCATACGAATCGCGCCTCCGCGCTTGGACATCCGTGTGAACGATATCTCGTCTATTTGCGGACCAGGTATCAGGAAGCAACCCTGCCGGACGTTGGCCTTCAATTTATTTTCGACGGCGGGGAAATGATTGAGCGGATCGCCATAGACCAGCTCAAAGATGCTGGTTTTGTTGTCATGCAGCAACAGCGGCCGCTCGATTGCCCGGAGTTTCGGGAGCTCAATATCACGGGGCATCTTGACCTGATGATTGGGGATTACAAGGACAGTTCCACGTTTTTCCCGTGCGAGATCAAGGGGCTTAACCAATTCGATTGGGAAAAAATCGAGAGCATTGAGGATTTGACCCGCTCAAAAAAGCCGTGGCTGAGGAAATACCCGGCGCAACTCTACCTCTACATGCTCATGACGAACACAGACGAGGGCTTATTCTACCTCGTCAACAAGCAGAATTTCCAGCCGAAAGCGATATGGGCGCCGCTCGATTATGGGTACACAGAGGAACTATTGCAACGCGCTTCCCGAATAAACCGGCATGTCCTGGACGACACGATACCGGACCGGCTTGAATACGAGCCAACTGTTTGTGACCGCTGCGAATTCGCCATGATCTGCGCTCCTGGCCGGGATTATGGGCCGGGCGTGCGAATTGTCGATGATGCCAAATTAGCGGTAAAGCTCGCCCGGAGAGAAGAGCTGAAACCGCTAGCCAAAGAATACGACGCGATTGATGAAGAAATTAAGGCGGCATTCAAGGACATCCCGGAGGCGCTCTGTGGTGATTTCATCGTCAAGGGAAAGCTTGTCGAATATGCGGCCAGCACAAAACCGGCTGGTTCGTATTGGCGATGCACGGTAAAGAAGCTGTGAGGCGATCAATCGGCCCTCGCGCATGCGGGGGCCGTGAGATAGAGGAAATATGAATGGCGTCACCGCAAGTTGAGAACGGGTACATCAGGATTGCGACGGAACTATGGGCCGCGCTTGTTAGGGCTCGTATTCCAGGGGAAGCCCGGCAGGTGTTTGATTCAATCATCCGGAAAACTTACGGGTTTAACAAGAAGGAGGACGTTATTTCTCTCTCCCAATTTGCCAAAGACACCGGGCTTTCCCGTATCGCAGTATTTCGGGCGGTCTCAAAACTGCAAACTATGCGGCTGATCACTGTTACCAAAAAAGGTAACAGATCGGCGAATGAGTATGCAATAAACAAGGATCATTCACAATGGCAACTGTTACCAAAAAAGGTAATAGAAACTGTATCCAAAAAAGATAACAGTCATGGGAGTTCTGTTAACATTTTGGATACAACTGTATCCAAAAAAGGTAACAAATCTGTATCCAAAAATGTAGCACACAATAGACATAATAAACACTATACAATAGACAATTGTCCGGAGCGATCGTTGATCGACTCCGAACCCTCCCCGGCGATACCCCCATTTTTCTCTCAACTTGAACTCTACCGAAACGACAAAAAACTATGCGGCCGGATATGCCAACTTTTGCCAGCATGGAAGAGTGCTTTCCCGGCCGTAGACGTTGAGGCGGAAATCAGAAAAGCCCATGCCTGGGAAGTCGCAAATCCGAAACGGCAGAAAAAAGACCGCGCAAAGTTCCTGAATAACTGGTTATCCCGCCAACAGGATCGAGGCGGGACTGTACCTGAAAAACCGGACCCAATGAAATGGTAGCCATGAAAGAAATAGAACCGACTGAAACCGAAAAACTGATCAAGCGGGAATATGAGCTATCGCAGTATCAGGGCGAGTTTGAGGTATTGCCGGCCAGTGAACTTCGCAAAATAGCACGCGGTAGACCTCGCCCATCCGTCCTGCTTAAATCCGGCATTCCGGCGATTGACGCCACGATCGAGGGCTTTGAGCCGCCGGAACTGACAATCATAACCGGACCAACAAAGGGCGGAAAGACATTATTTTGCCAGACCTTGACGGAATCATTTATCCGTCAGGGATTTAATCTGCTGTGGTTTCCGTACGAAAACTGCGGCGAATATGGCGAACGATTCATGCGAGCTTTCGGCGCGGAAGTTCCTGAGTTTTTCATGCCGAAGAAGCTGAAGCGGAACGCGCTTGAATGGCTTAATGAGCGCATTTGGGAAACACAGGTTAAATATAACCACGTCCACGCGGTTTTCATCGATCATTTGCACTTTCTCTTTGACATGGCTCGAAGCAAAAGTCCGTCTCTGGAGATCGGCGCAATCATGCGGCAGCTAATCGGTATCGCGCAGGAGCGCAACGTTGCGATGTTTTTGATTTGTCATATGGTCAAAGTCGCTCCTGATCATGAACCACAGGCCGGGGACACGAGGGACAGCGGAATGATCGAGTGTGAATGTGACAACTTGCTTGCCGTCTGGCGAAGCAAAAAGCAGGGATCAACGCAATCGAAAATCAAAGTTATCCTCAACCGCAGGCTCGGAGTGTTCGACTACGTGGTAACAGTCGCAAAACAAGGCCCGTACCTCCGCGAGATCGAACAAAGACAGCAAGAGGCCCCGCAATCATGGGAGAACAAATGCTATCAGTGACCGACGCTGAAACCCTTGCATGGCAGGAGCAAGAGCGGGATAACGCGGACCTCGAGCGAATGAACCGCGAAATATTCACGCCGCAGGCCCGGACCGCTATTGCCGAAATGAAAGAAGAGGCGGGCGCATGGGGGCTGGAGCGCCGCCATATATTTCTTGCCGGCATCCAGGCCCAGCTCGAAATTCAGATCATGGACCTGGAAGCCGATTACCTTGACGGCATGAAACGGGGGCAGCCGTACCTTGAGCGCCGGATAACCGCAGACCTGATTGTCAACAAACAAAAGACGCTGGAGCGCGTCCAGGGCGAAATGAAAAGTCTGATCATCCGGCTCCACGCTCTCCAGCAGGGCAAGGAACTGAAGCAGGCCGGATTGACTGACGCCGAAATTAAGCGGGCCCGGCAATACCCGATCGAGCGGCTTGTTGAGATCGGGCGCAACGGCCGGGCGCTGTGTGTATGGCATGAGGATCATGATCCGTCAATGGACTGTAGGAACAATTTTGCATACTGTCACGCCTGCGGGAAACACGGGGATACGATTGATCTTTACCGGCAGATCCACTGCGTGGATTTTCCTACAGCGGTAAGGGCGCTCCAATGACCCGCCTAGAGCGCGTGGCGATACAGGAGGAGAGATGCTAGGGCCGTTCACTTACCTTTCCCTTTTCACTGGCGCTGGCGGTGGAGATTTAGCGTGTCAACACCTACTTGGATGGAGATGCCTCGGATATGTCGAAATTGATGAATACTGCCAAAAAGTCATCGCGCAAAGGATCAAAGACGGCTTCCTCAACGAAGCCCCAATCTTCACCGATATCCGCACATTCATCAGTGACGGGTACGCCGCAAGCTATCAAGGAATGGTTGATGTCGTCACGGGGGGATTCCCATGTCAAGACATTTCAAGCGCCGGGTCAATGCGTGGTATCAACGGGAAGCGGTCAAGTCTCTGGCGTTCAATGGCCGAAGTGGTTCGCCAAGCTAGACCCAAATTCGCGCTTGTGGAAAATTCGCCAATGCTCACTATTCGAGGACTTGGAGACGTCCTTAGAGAGTTGGCCGAAATGCGGCGAAATGCGCGATGGAAAGTGTTTTCCGCTTGCGAATTCGGAGCGCCACACACACGGGAAAGGCTGTTCGCAGTTTCCAACGCCGAATGCGATCGACGGAGAGCCGGTAGCAGCCTTATGGGATGGGCATGGGGAAATTTACAAAACGAAAAACGGAACGCTTCGGCGCCGCGCCAAGACGGGAAGCAATTTCGGCGTGAAGTTGCCCGTTGCAATTGGTGGAACTCCGAACCCGATGTGGGTCGAGTGGCTAATGGGCTGGCCTATGGGGTGGACCGCCTTAGAGCCATTGGCAACGGACAAGTTCCAATTATGGCTGCAACTGCATGGGAGATATTGAGTCAATGAATCGCGGCCTAACCGTCCCTGAGCTTGAGCAGGGCCAACAAACGCTATGGTGAAAGGAGGAGATATGGTTACGGTTTACAATCGTGGATACTGTTTCAATTGTGGGGAGCCGACTGATGATGACTACGATGTCGGCAGGGTCAGGCTGTATTGTTGCACACAGCGCGAATGCCAGAGGGAATTGAGGGACATGGAACAGGAAGAGCGCGAAGAGCGCGACTGTGAGTGGAGATAAATACAAATGATCCTCGCAGTCGCTCTTATCTTCGCAACACTGCTCACGTGGTCACTCTGCTACGCGGCAGGCGAGGCGGACAGGGGAAAAGAAAGGTGGGAAAATGAAAACACTAACACCTGAACAGGTCAAGGCATTCTGCGAGAGGATGGGGTTTAGGTACTATTGCGGAACGGATGCTTGGAGCAATACCCATGCTTCTGCTGGGAGATATAGAAATGCCCGCACTATTGAAATCGCCTTTTTTCGCTATGGCCGCACGGAGCGCGAGGCCGCCAACAATCTCTACCGCACGATGACCCGCGAGATCAAGCGGCTGGCCGAAAGGTGGGAGGAGGAAAACCATGAACGTCCGTGAAATCGTAAAGGCGTATCTCGAAGCGAACGGGTTTGACGGGCTGTACAATCCCAACATTGTCTGTGGCTGCATGAGGGATGATTTAATTCCATGTGACTTTGAGAATGGGAATTGCGAGGCGGGATACAAGCAAACGTGCGAAAATTGCAACCCTGAAGACTGTGAGGAAGCGCAATATCCGCACGAGGACAAAACCTATTTCTGCATCGGCCCGAAGAGGCAGGAGGAAAACCATGTCGTGTAAACCGGAAATGAACAAGAGCATTCTGAAGAAGTTAAAGCAGGCCGATGAAGAGGGCGGGTTCGGGATGTTTAGTGCTGCGTGGTATGACCGGCGCTGCACTTCCTGGGAGGCGTGGAAATCTTTCATTGAGCATCATTCAGGCCGTGCTCTCGCCCTCTTCCGCGAACAGGTGATTGCCGCAAAATTCACCCGCGCCGAACTCCTCTACTGCAAGGAGAACATCGGAGAAGAGGCATGGAAGAAGCTGGAGATCGAGATACCGGAAGAAGGGTTCAAGCCGTATGCGGCGGATAGCAAAAGGGTGCTGGAGGAGTACGGGTTCAAACGCTACTGGGTTCGCTCTTCGCATGCTGGCTACTTCGTGGAAATGGCAGACGGTTTATATAGCGACTTAACGGACGTTGTTGTCTCAATGGCGCAATGTCACATGAACGAACGTGCCGCCTATGACGCCGCCGCCACGTGGTGCAAGGAAAACCTGAAGGAGAAGGGGAAATGAGTAGAGCCGAAGAACTGGAAATGATGAATAAATATCAACAGCATGTTATCGATGCCGATAATACCGAACTCTCCTCTCTCCGCGCCCAGCTTGCGGACGCGGTGGCGGAGAATGAGCGGCTGAAGGGCGCGTTAGCCGACCTTTGCGCAAGCCACAGAATGCAGAATCTTGGACTGTGCAGGGAGATCGAGTCGTTGGAATACGAGAACGCCTTTGCAAAGATTCTGCTCAACTCTTACTGACAAGATAAGGAGCCGCAACCATGAGCTTATTTAAGAAGCCCCCAAGACCTATTATCTCTGGGTACGACACCATCACCGGCCCTATGACGGATGAAGAGCGCGACACCCGCCATTATAAACGGCTTGGCAAGTATCTAAATGAGAAAGCTGCGCCGAATGATGCTTACTCGGATGCAGAATATCTGCGTAAGGAACTGCGGAAGGCGAGAGAGGAGATTAAGGAACTCGCCGCCGCCAAAGAGGAGGCTAAGCGGCTGATAGAGGCAATTCGCAAGGACAACAAATGCACAAATGAGCATGACATGCATTGTGGATGTGGGGCTACTGCCTTGCTTGAAGCTCTTGCAGAATACGATGGAAAGCAAGTAGCTGATTACTACTAGAAGGAGCCTCAACCATGACACCATCAATACCGCCACATGACCACTTATCCGAAACCAGAGGCTACCGAGCACCAATCTACATTAAACAGCTTGAAGAAGAAAACAAGCGCCTGAGAGAGGAGGTCGAGAGGCTGAAGACGCAGATGGCGGAATTGTACGGTGAGGATATCTGCGGCATATGCGGGCTTCCTGGGGCCGACAAGATTCCGCATCCTTGCCATTGGCCGGGCGAAATGGTTCCCAATACGGAATTTGTCCATGCTTATTGCGAAGAAATGGAATGCCGGAGGGCGCACGCCGCGCTTACCGATCAAGAACGGGAAGCGTTTCTGCGAACGATTTAAGGAGCCGCAATCATGAAACTTACCGAATCCGACTGTAGACAAATAGAAAAAATCAATGGAGACTGGATTGCGTATCAGTACATTACCATCGACAGTCTGCGCTGGCTGATTGAGGACTTTTTCCCACGGGTAAGCCTCCGCCCCGCGCCTGAAGTGGTGTGGGGGGAGTGGGAGCATCTTGGCATGCAGGATTATGAGCTGGACATAAAATGTCAATCCTGTGGCCGTGATATGTACTATCTGACGGTAACATCAACCCTAAGCGGCTTTGATTGGGAGGTTGCATGCGCCGATGATGATAATACTACGATTTGCACGCTAAAGAAGGGTAAGCGTGCCACTGTTGCCGCCGCCCAGTCCGCCGCCGAGACCGCCGCGATGCACCTGGAGAAGGGGGTGGAGGGCCGAACGCAGACAATTGGGCAGCTGAAATAGCGGATAAAATCAGGCCAGTGGAGGCGAAGGATGAATAAGAGCGACGCTTTTGTCCAAGCAGATATAGTTGTCGGCGTAGACAGAGACGGCAACTTCGTCTACCGCGAATTTGAGGCGTGGCACGGCCTCATGAATCTCATCGCCCGCACGCTCACTGAGGATGACTATGAAGATTGGTATTGGAGCATTGACGAGCCGGATAGCTGGTTTGAGTGCCAGACATGCGCCGATGAAGGGTTTGTCGAATGCCGGGAATATTATAACGACTATGTGAATTACGACAGCGACGATGTCATGGAATGCCCCGAATGCAAACGCGCCGAATGGGACAGACGATTTGCCGTGGCTCAGTGGAAGTTGAACAAATGGGTGAACAAACACGGAATGGTGATAGTGACATGAAAATGAGCTGGAACGCTGCCGCCGGATGCAATCATGGCTGTTGGTATTGCTATGCTCGGAAATTCTTGCGCCGGAGCCACTGTCAGAAATGCCAAGCGTTTGAACCGCACTGGCACTGGGAGCGGCTAGAGCAACCGCTGAAGCGCAAGAAACCCACAACGATTTTTCTTGACAGCGTGTGGGATATCGGCGCGGACTGCTGGAAGAATGAGGATATCCAGAAGGTGCTCGATGTGGTACGCGAAGCGAAACAGCACACCTTCCTCGCGCTGACAAAAAACCCGAAACGGTATATGGATTTTGACTTGCCGGAAAATTTGTGGTGCGGGGTGACGGTGACGGGATTGGAGGATTGGGGGAAAACGATAGCCATGAACCCGCCAGCGCCCAATATGGCTGGGGATAAATGCTACCGGCGATTCATTTCTTTTGAGCCGGTTCTTGATGATATGAAATGGCTGCATTGGCAAAAGCTGCATAAGTGGCAAGGCATCATCATCGGCCCATTGAACCACAAAAAGCGCGTGACGAAGAGGGAATGGATACTCAATCTAACCGATCTTGCAGTCAAGGCCGGTGTGCCGGTATTCCACAAACGCGATTGTCTAAAACAAGGCTTACTCCGTCCCGACGAGATGCGGGCGGAACTGGCGTGGAGGTGAAGGATGATCGACCTGAAATGGATTAAAGAACGGGCGGAGAAATTTGAGCATTGCCAAGAATACGATTGGTGCAAGGCGGATGGAATTGCAGAGGATGTTATTGACCTCATCGCGCACATCGAGGAGTTGGAGAAGGCGCTGAGGACATGGTTGCCACTTGTTGATCATCAATATCCATGCGAGGATGAACCAGTTACAGGCGTTCATAGTCCGGATGGTTGCATATGTGGACTCGCCCAAGCCCGCGCCCTTGTGGGAGAGGAGGAGAAGTGATCCTTAACACGCTGAAAATTGGTCGCAAAAAGCTCTACTGCGTGCACTGGAAACTGCGCGGTGCTCTTTTCGGTAACGAGGCCCTCGTGCTCGCGCAGAGCATGGAAGAAGCAAAGCGAATAGTCAAAAGCGCGGGCCTTATTCAGTCGAACCATGAGATAGTTCGCGTGAAACTTGCGATGGTTCATGCTGCGGAGCATAAATCTAACGAACAGTGGAAGGAGGCCCCATGACCTACGAAGAACTGAAAGACTGCTACCTGCGTGCAATGGCAATCGGGGTTATGTGCCACAAGCGAAAAGAGGACAAAAAATTCGCTTGCCCCATTACCTTTGACCGCAGGCCGAAATGCGAGGGCTGCCGCGTACCCGACGCGATACGGTCTGTACAAGGAGGGGAAGAAGAATGACCGAGAAAAAACTCATCATGACCATCGCCAAAGCCGAGCAGATCGAGGCGGCGGCTGAAGTGGGAGCGGCGGTTTCGCCAGGATATTTAGAGGTTGCCCGTAGCGTGCTCGATGCAAGAGACGAAGCATGTATCACCATGAACTATGACTGCGTGCATTGCACCTATTACCAGCAATGCAAGGAGGCCGCAGAATGACACCGGAAGAAAGAAAGCGGTTTGAAGAGATACGGCGCGAGGTCTATAAACTTTATCACCCCGAAGATGGTGGTCGTTACTTTTACGATGCAGATGGAAATCCTGAATATGAAGAACCCGAAAAAGGAGAACCAACAATCAGAGATGATATGAAGTTTCTATTCACCCTCCTCGACCGCCTCTCCCCCGCTGCCCCTGCGCCGCAGAGCGCGGAGCAAAGGCGATGTTGTGATTGTCACTTTGCCGTGATTGATGCAAATTCATTTTACTGCGAGAAGTCGGGCGCGTTCGTAGACGATGACCCCTGTACAACCTTTTGTGAGAATTGGCAAGCAAATGTCACGCCCCTCACAGTCACCGAAGAAACCAAAGAGCCTCAGACCGCCGAAGAGGTCAGGAAAAGGCTGGAGGGGATGGGGTACGCCGTTGCACATTACATGGATTATCAAAAGAAGCCGCACATGATGCAAGCGGCAGACATGCAAATAACACACGAAATATTCTATCGAGGCATTGGCTCCACCCCCGACGAAGCCGCCCGCAACCTGTGGACGGCGGTGAAAGGAGAGAAATGCCACATCCAGAAACCATAGAGCGGGTGGATGAAGGCCAGCCGATACCGCCGCTCTATCAGCGGACTCTCGCGCTCGATCCGGCAACGAAATGCGGCTGGGCATTACAGGACGGAAAGCAGATAATTTCCGGCGTGTGGGACTTGTCAACTCACCGTTATGAGGGCGGCGGCATGAGGTACGTTCGCCTGAAGAAGTATCTGCGTGATATCGGGCCGGTTGACCTGTTGACGTTTGAAGAAGTCGCGAGTCATAAGGGAACTGCGGCGGCTCATGTTTATGGCGGCATCGTCGCAACGATAACCGGATGGTGTGAGGAACAACTAATCCCCTATCAAGGCATACCCGTCGCAACGATCAAGAAACATGCGACCGGCAAGGGCAATGCGAACAAGGAAAAAATGTGCGAGGCGTTCAAGGCAAGGAACGGGCGCGACCCGATTGACGATAATGAGGCCGATGCGTGGTGGCTGTTGGACTACACGCTGAAGGAGCTTGTATGAAAACCGTCTTATTCGTTCTCACGCTGGCTGCTTTATGAGGCAACGGGAATAGAGTAACTATGCCACAGCGTCAGCCGCCAAAAAAGCCGCTACGGATTTGTACCCACCCAGGATGCAATAATCTGACAACGGAAAGATATTGCCAAAAATGCGCCCCGAAACATATACAGAACTGGATAAAAAAGCGAGAATTCCCCCGAATATCCGGCCGAAAATTACAAAAAGCGCGGAAAAGGCTATTCAAGGAGCGACCACATTGCGAAAATTGCCTAAAACAAGGGAAATACAGCCTCGCAACTGAGCGAGATCACATAATTCCGCTATCTCAGGGCGGGCCGGATGCAGAGGAAAACATTCAGGCGCTTTGCAAGGAATGCCATGATAGAAAGTCCAAAAATGAACAAAAAGGCTGAAAATGCGGGAATGAGAAACAAGGTACCCTCTACGGTTTCCGCTCTTTCCCAAAAACTTCTTGACCCCCCCCCATACTAGGAGTTGCAGAATGAAACACAATCCCCTTGACAAACTATCCCCGCCAACAACCCACAAGCGTAAATCTGTATCACGCAGGCTCATCAAAGCCGTGCGCCAGGAGAACATCAAGCAGGCGATCGGCCAGCTCTTCCCGGGCTGCGAAATCTACGGCTTCACCAAAGGCCAGTTCTGCTTGATTGACATTATTGAGCATTGCCTAGAGCAGACCGGCGGCGCTGACGTTGTTGTCTCAACATGGTCTGCGGCATCGGGCGACATCAAAGCCGCGAATAGGCTCATGACTCAAAGCCTCATTAAGTCCTTGCGGTTTATTGTCGACTTCTCTTTCAAATCCCGCAAACCGCACTTTTGCGCTGACCTACTCAATACCTTCGGCCAGGATTGTATCCGCGTCTCAAAGATACATGCCAAGTTTTGCACAATCAAAAACGAGCAATGGGCGCTTACGATCCGAACGTCAATGAATCTCAACTATAACCCGAGGTTTGAGAACTTCGAAATCTCGGATGACGTAGGACTGTATAATTTCATGAATGAGATTGTTCAAGAACTTTGGGCAACACAGGAATCACATGACGGCTTTAATCTCAGACCGTCACAGAACGAGCGGGCATTTGACCGCATGTATAGAACAGGCGAATTAAGGCCGGTAACGGCGGACGCGCTAATCACAAGGAGGCTGTAATCTATGCCAGGCAGAAAACCGATTCCAACAAACATGAAGCTACTCAAAGGCAATCCCGGCAAGCGCGCTCTGAATGAGAACGAGCCGAAACCGGAAATTGAGATCCCGGACCCGCCGCGCTTTCTAACAGGGTATGCGCTGGAAGAGTGGCATGAGATCACGCCGATTCTCTATAGGCTCGGGCTCGTCTCAAAGCCAGATCGGGCCGCCCTTGCCGCATATTGTCAGGCGTTTCAGCGATGGGCGGAAGCGGAAGAGCAGCTTACCGGCCTTGACGGCCGCCAGAATTTGCTTACTCAGGACACGTCCGGCAATATCCGCAAATCGCCGCTCGTGAATATCGCTCATGAGGCGATGGATCAAATGCGCCGATTTTTGGTCGAATTCGGCATGACCCCGAGCTCCCGGGCAAAGGCTGTTGCCCGAAAGCCGAATGAAAACAAAAGCCCGTGGGATAAATTCAAGACGGCTGACACGAGAAAGAAAAAGAAATAATGTCACTTTCCTATGCCGCTCGCGCTAACAAATACGCCCGCGAAGTCCTATCCGGCAAAATCCCGGCCTGCATTTATGTCCGGCAGGCTTGCCAGCGCCACCTTGACGATCTCGCACAGTCAAAAGACAAATCCTATCCGTACTATTTCGACACTGGCACCGCAGACCGTATTTGCTCATTCGCTGAAAACATGGTTCACGTCAAGGGCAAATGGGCGCTTGAATCTATCCGGCTTGAAGCATGGCAGATTTTCCTATTCGCCGTTGCGTTCGGTTGGCTCAGACATACCGACAACATGCGCCGATTCCGGGAAATCTATTGGGAAATTCCGCGCAAGAACGGTAAATCGCTTATGGGGGCAATTATCGGGCTTTACATGGCATTTGCCGATACCGAGGCGGCTGCAGAAGTATTTTCCGGCGCTACTTCCGAAAAACAGGCGTGGAAAGTGTTCTGGCAGGCCCGCCAAATGTGCCTGAAGTCAGAGGAATTCCGGGAACATTTCGGCATCTATGTTGGCGCGAAAAACCTTTGTTGCCTTGATGACGGCTCGAAATTTGAGCCGATCATCGGCGACCCCGGCGACGGCGATTCCCCGCATTGCGCGATTATAGACGAGTACCACGAGCATAAGAAATCGAATCTTTACGACACGATGAAAACCGGCATGGGTGCCCGTACTCAACCTATGCGCGTGGTTATCACAACCGCCGGAATGGACACGTCCACGCCCTGTTATGCAAAGCATGACGATTCAATCAAGATCCTCGCGGGCGTCCTGCAGGATGACGAAACATTCCCCTGCATTTTCACAATTGACCCTGACGATGACTGGACCTTACTCGAAAACTGGAAAAAGGCTAACCCAAATTATGGCGTATCCGTTTTTGAGGACTTCCTGGAAGCCCGCCGGCAAGAGGCGATGGTCAAAACCGGCGAGCAGAATGAACTCAAATGCAAGCACCTGAATGTATGGAGCAGCGCGGGCGTCGCATGGATCAACATTCTGCAATGGCGAAAAAACATAATTCCCATGACACTCGAAGAACTCAAAGGCCAGCCCTGTATTGCCGCCCTCGATCTCGCGTCAAAAATTGACCTCGTTGCGCTTGTTTTCATGTTCAAATTCCCCGAATATTACTACTTTTTCGGGCGATACTATCTCCCGGAAAATACCGTCGATCTCCCGGCTAACAGGCATTACCAAAAATGGCGCGATGAAGGCCATTTGATTGTCACGCCCGGCGCTCGCACGGATTTTCACTACGTCAAAGACGATCTTCTAGAGCACAATAAGACTTTCCCGATAAAAGAACTGGCGTATGATCCCCACGAGGCCGCGATGCTCATTCAGGAAATCGAAGAGGAGGCGTCTTTCCCCTGTATCGAAGTCATGCAATCGGCGGCGCAAATCTCCGAGCCGATGAAAGAACTGGAGGCCCTTTACATGGCCGGGAACCTTCATCATGACGGAAACCCGATTCTCAATTGGACCGCGTCTAATGTTGTGCTCAAATCTACCCGGACAAAGCTATTTTATCCGGCTAAAGAGCGCCCGGAAAACAAGATCGACCCGATTGTCGCCGCGATCATGGCGCTAAAACGGGCGATGATTGCCGCTCCAACATCCGTCTACGAAGAAAGGGGGATTTTATTTGTATGAAAGAAGTTGTTGAAATTAGGCTAAAAAGGCGCTATGGAAAAGTGCTGAAAACCATAAGCACTGAAATACCCCTTAATCAAATGACAGCCTGCAATGACATTGGAGAAATGGTTGCATATTTAATGCGAAGCACTGGCGAATTCGTCAATGATAACGCGGCGCTGACCCCCAACCTCAAGAGAGAAACACTATCCCGCCGCGATAGAACAGACGAAATAGCCGCGCTAAAGGCGATGCCCTACAGTGAATATTTAACAACTAAGCATTGGAAGTCAATCGCTAGAAGGGCAAGGCTGCGAGCAAAGCATAAATGCCAGCTATGCAATAACACCGGAGAGAGCCATGTCCACCATCGGCATTATAAGACAATAGGCGAGGAAAGTATAATTAACGACTTGATTGTTTTATGCGCTGACTGCCATGCAAAATTTCATGGGACGGGTTTACCGGAGGATTCCCCCAGTGACCGCTGACACCACCGCCCAAACCTATCACATCACCAAATGCCCCGGATGCGGCGGTAAAGCGCCGGTAACGCGGACAATGCCGAAAGAAGATGAAAACGAAATCCGAATCAGGTATCATAAGTGCTCGATCTGCGGAAGGCGGTTTAAGACAACGGAGGGATGAAAATGCAATACGGAATAGACTTCTACACCACAGATTGCCCGCTCTGCTAGACCTCTTTTCTAGATTCTAGAAACGACCACCCCAAAATCTATTGACTTACCCGCCGTTTAGTGCTTAGATAACACCGTACATGGTTTCCGCTCCTTTGTTATAAGGCCGTTCGGGAGGCCCGAAACTTCCGGACGGCCTTTCGGTTTTTTTGGAGAGAGATTTGGGAATAGGACCGCGAGAGGTAATATTCACGCTTGGTTTTCTCACCCTTGCCGCCGGTCTTGCCGGTTATGACTGGCGTATTTCCGCCTCTGTAATGGGGGCGATTTTGCTGTTATTGTCCATAATTCCCGCGATTTTACCGAAAAAGCGTAAAAAATGAGCCTATTATTGCGCCTTTTACAGCCCGATTCCTTCGAGGCCCGCGCTTCCGCAGACGATGATTTTTGGTATACCCACGCGCCTTCGGGTCCGACAAAGACCGGCCTCGATATTGACGAAACGAATGTCATTCAAATCGCTACGGTTTGGGCGTGCGTGCGAGTGATTGCCGAAACAATAGCCTCTTTGCCCCGTTTCGTATATGAACGGCTCGAAAAAGGCAAGAAAAAAGCCATAAATCACCCGCTTTACAACCTGATCCACCTGCAACCGAACCCCGAATCTAGCGGGATGCAGTTCCATGAGACAATGCTCCATCATTTGCTATTGTGGGGAAACTTTTACGCCGAAAAGCAAATCAATCAGCGAAATGAACTCATTGCGCTCTGGCCGTGGAATCCGGCGCAAACAAGCGTGGAAAGAGATAGAGAAACCAGTCAATTGATGTATACTCTACAACTTGGCAACGGGAAAGACCCCCGAAAACTGCCCCGCGAGCGTATGTTCCATATCGCCGGACTCTCATTTAACGGCGTAACCGGGCTTTCGCCAATCGCCAATGAGCGGGAAACATTCGGCCTCGCAATGGCTACCCAGGAATTCGGGTCGCGATTTTTCGGCAACTTCGCAAAGCCCGGCGGGGTCATGGAACACCCCGGGCAAATAACCGATGAAGTCTATAAGCGCCTGCAGGCGTCATGGCAAGAAGGACACGCAGGACTACATAACGCTCATAAGCTGGCAATTCTCGAAGAGGGCATGACGTTCAAGCCTATCACGATGCCGCTTGAGGACGCTCAATTTCTCGAAACGCGGAAATTTCAGCAAAATCAAATTGCCGCGATCTTCCGGGTCCCGCCTCATATGATCGGCGATCTCGAACGCGCAACATGGGGAAATATCGAATTTCAGAGCCTTGATTTTGTTGTGCATTGTATTCGCCCGTGGCTTGTGCGGATTGAGCAGGCGTGGTTACTGCAATTATTCAAGCCCGAAGAGCGCCGCCGCTTTTTTGCAGAGCATGTTGTCGATGGACTCTTGCGGGGCGATTTCAAAAGCCGGATGGAAGGCTACGCGATTGGCAAAAACAACGGGTTTATGTCTTCAAATGACATTCGCGAGCTCGAAAATATGAACCCGATCCCGGAGGAGCAGGGCGGCAATACGTATCTCATACCCGCCAACATGCTGCCGGCGGAGCGGGCGCTCAATCCAGAGCCGGAGCCGCAGGAGACGATGCCAGAGCCGGAAGAGCAGCCCCAGCGCCGCGAGCGCATGAGAAGCGCGTTTACGCGATGGTTTGCCGATGCAACCGCAAGGATTGTCCGGCGCGAATCAGCCGCGATCGGCAACCAGGCGAAAAAATTCATGGGGATTTATGCGCTTGAGGACTTCGAGGCATGGCTCGATAGCTTCTATGGCGATCTGCCGGCATTCATCGGCCTGCAGTTAGAGCCGGTCGTTTCATCCTACTGCGATACGGCGGATCTTAATGGGCAGGCAGGGACGTTTTGCGCGGCATTCCTGGAGGATTTCTCGGGGCGCCACATTTCGGAGAGCAAGAACCTTATCCTTGCGACGGCAAAACAGGCGGATCGGAGCGTTAGATTCGCTGCAATAGAAAATATGGTTAACGAATGGACTGAGGGCCGGGCCGAACACATAGCAGAGCGCGAGATTGATTATATGGCGGCTCTCATACAGGAAAATATGATCTAAATTTTTCATATCGGGCTTATCAAGGGCCGATCACCCGCGATAACGCAAGAAAAGAAGGCGGCAGTTCCGGTGCCGGAACCATCGGGATTACCGCCTTTTCTTTTGCCCGAATGAAAGGACTGGAAATGAAAAAAGACAAGGCGGAGCTTAAAGGCTACTCGATCACGGCAAAGGCGAAAGAAGCCGAAGTCTGGATTTATGAGGAAATCGGCGAGTATTGGGGCATGGGCCTTTCGTCAAAGCAATTCGCAAAGGACTTGAAAGACCTCGGGGATGTAAGCAAGATCACCGTTCATCTCAATTCGCCTGGCGGAGACCCGTTCGAAGGCGCGGCTATTTATAACACGCTCCGGAGTCACAAGGCAGAAGTCATTGTGAATATCGACGGCCTTGCCGCTTCCGCCGCCTCGATCATTGCAATGGCCGGCAATGAAATCAATATCGCCGAAAACGGCATGTTCATGATCCACGAGGCCGCCGGGATGACGTTTGGCCGCGCCGAAGATCATGAGCATATGGCTGAAGCCCTCCGCAAGATCAATGGCTCAATGATGAGCACCTATCTCAAACGGGCGAAGATCGATCAAGAAAAAATTGCCGAACTCATGGCCGCCGAAACGTGGATGAACGCAGACGAGGCGGTTGCGTACGGCTTTGCAGATCAAATCAGTGAGCCGCTTGAAATGGCGGCCAGCTTTGATCTCTCGAAATTCAAATACCGGAACGCGCCCGCGCTAAGCATGAGCGCGGAAGATATCCCCTCACGGCCAAAGCCGGAGGAAGGGGCGCCGGAATCGGCCAAAGTCGATAACCCGCCGCCTGCGGAGCCCGTCAGGGCAACGCTCCACGACGTGACCTTGTATGAAAACGACAGACAGAAGAGGCTCGCACACTTGCGACGCCCGAAAGGAAAGTAATGCTCACGATCACGCAGATGCGCGAGAAGGCCGCCGCTCTGCTCGATGAGGATGCCGGCATTAGAGCGGCAGCCGTGAATCAGAAACGGCAACTCACCGGGCAGGAGCAGGACCGGATCACGCAGATTTACAACGAAGTCGAAGAGCTTGAAGCATCGATCAAGCTCGAAGAAAAAGGGGAGGCAATCCGCGCCCGATTCAATCAGTCCGTTGACGAACCGGCGCGGCCCGATCCGACCGACGATGGAAACGGCAGTTACCGCGCTCCCGGCGCGGCCAATCGCCCGAAACCCCGCAAGGGTGACGGCTTCCGCACGCTCGGAGAATTTCTCACAAAGGTAGCGATTGCACAATCACCCGGCGGACTCACAGACCCGCGGCTTATTCAGGCCGCCGCAACCGGCATGAGCGAGGGCGTATTCTCTGACGGCGGGTTTGCAGTCGGAACGGATATCGCCGGTACGATCATGGACAAGATTTTCGGGGCCGAAAACCTTGCTTCCCGTTGCACCCGCTTCACCATCAGCAACACGTCAAATTCAATCAAAGTGCCTCGCATTGTTGAATCATCTCGCGCTGACGGCTCGCGCTGGGGCGGAGTGCGCGGGTACTGGAAAGACGAGGCCGCGGCAATGACCGCCAGCAAACCCAAGGGCGGCGATTGTCAGTTGAGCCTCGAAAACCTGACGGTATTGATTTACACGACGGACCAGCTCCTTGCCGATTCCGCCGCGCTCGAATCGTATATCCGCCAGCTCGCGCCGAAAGAGATCATCTTCAAAATGAACGATGCTCTCATTAACGGCGACGGCTCCGGCAAACCTCTGGGCATCCTTCAGGCCGGTTGCCTCGTATCGCAGGCAAAGGAAACCGGACAGACGGCGGAAACGATCAAGTACGAGAATATTGTCAAAATGTGGTCCCGCATGTTCTCTGATTCGCGCCCGAATGCCGTATGGCTTATCAATCAGGACGTGGAGCCGCAACTCTACACGATGTCCCTTGCGGTCGGTACGGGCGGCAGCGCGGTTTATCTGCCCCCGGGCGGCGCGTCAGATCAACCGTATGCGCGGCTCTTCGGCCGGCCGGTAATTCCGATGGAGCAATGTCCTACGCTGGGAACGGTTGGCGATATCATCCTGGCCGATTTCAGTCAATACCTGTTGGCTGATAAAGGCGGAGTGGAAAGCGCCTCCTCGATCCATGTCCAGTTCCTTTACAACGAAACCGTTTTCCGGTTCGTCTACCGCGTGGATGGCCAGCCGTGGTGGGGCGCTCCATTGACCCCCAAAAGCGGATCATCCAATACCCTGAGCCCCTTTGTGGCGCTCGCAACCAGGTCTTAAGGGGAGGTGACAGCTAATGGCTAGAGGAATCAATATTGCCGAACAATGCCACGTTGTGAATGCCACGGCTCCTATCGATATCAATGGCGCGGGCGCGTCTTCAGACGTTTTTTCAATGGAGAACTTCTCCCACGCTACGATCATCGTTCAGCTTGGCGTCACCGGCGCGGCTACCACGATCACAGTCAAGGAGTGCGATGACGTTACGCCGACGAATTCAACGGCTATCGCGTTCTACTACTACTCTGAAACCACGGCGGCGGGAGATACGCTTTCGACTCGCACGGCCGCCACGACTTCGGGAATCACCGGCTCAACCAACGATGGTGTCATGTACGTCATCGAAATCGACGCATCGCAGCTTACCGATGGGTACAAGTACCTGCAGGTATGCGCAAGCGATCCGTCAGCCGCAACGCTTTATTCCTGTGTTGCGATTCTGAGCGGCTCGCGCTATTCCGGCGATCCGGCAACTGAGGCAATAACGGCGATCGTGTAACTGAGACAATAACCAACTATCCGCCCGGCCTCCAGTGACGAGGCCGGGCGCCCTACGGGGCGGATAGAAGGAGAAAGAAAAAATGGCAGACGTACACAGCAAATGGATTAATGGGCAGCTCGTCTTTTGGGACACCTACGAATACAGGTGGGTTGATGCAATCGGCCCGGATGTCGTCAAGTATTGCAACCACTTCGTCAATTTGCCGGTAGACGATACGACCGGCAATCCGACGGAATTCACGACAACGGAAACGGGAGTGAATACGGTCGTTATTAGCACGACGGCGGGCGGACGGCTCCTGCTTACCACCGGCGCCACGGAAAACAACGGCATCAGTATGCAATTGACGGGCGAAGCGTTCAAGCTCGAATCGAACAAGCCGCTGTATTTCGGAACGAAATTGCAGGTGAACGATGCCGACCAGGTTGACTTATTTATCGGCCTCTGCATAACCGACACCGATTTGGCGGGCGGCATGACCGACGGAGTCTATTTTGAATCGCTTGACGAAAGCGCGAGCATCTCATGCGTGACCGAAAAGGATTCAACCGAAACGCAGACCGATTCCACCGGAACGCTTGTCGATGCCACTGACAAGACGCTCGAATTCTACTGGGACGGCAGCACATACATTCATTTCTACATCGACGGAACGCTTGTGGCGTCAAGTTCCACAAACATTCCAACCGATGAAGAGCTTACGCTCTCGATCGAATTGCTGACCGGCGAGGGTACGGCAAACACCTGCTCAATCGATTGGGTCCGCGTCATTCAGATCCGGTAAGGGGGTTGCAATGAGAAGATACCTGATTGCGCTAGTGCTCGTGCTTCTCTTTGCAGGGGCGGCATGGGCAACGAGCCTCAACTTTTCGAGCAGCCCGAACCTGACGGGGCTTACTTACTGGGTTGAGCGTGATAACGTCGGCGATGCCTCAACCGCGCAAACGATCAAAGCCGCTCCTGGCGCGGGCTACAGGCTGACGGTAACGCGGGTAATAATCAGTTGCGTAACCGCATGTGCCATTTACTTGAAAGACGAAGACGGCACGGTAATAGCCGGCGGTTACGAATTCACTACGGGCGGCCCGGGAACAATAGACCTCAATTTCTACCGATACCCGCGATATTTGGCCGACAACAAGGCGCTGACGTATGAGGCAACCGCAGAGGGAAACGTGACGGTTGAGGTTGAGGGGTTCACAAGCAACTAACGGGCGATGACTGAAAGGGGCGATATGAGCGAGTTGAAAATGGTGCAGGTGAGGTTGAAGCCGCATTATCTTCCTCACCTGCATTCTCGTATTGTGGAAATGTATGAGGGACCGGCAAGGCAACTTGCAGATAGCGGATTGCTCGAGATCCTGCCGGTAGAGAAAAAGCGCGGGCGCAAACCAAAGGCTTAGGCGATGTCGATAAGCTCTCCGAATCGGATAATCACAGCTACCGATTTCAAGAACATTATGCGCGTTGGCGATACCTCGCAGGATACGATTCTTGGGCGCGTTCTCCCGGGGGCGCTCCGGGCGCTCGAAAGATACTGTAACCGCAAATTCTGCGAGTACGAAGAGGAGGCGTTTTCGGTTTATTGCAACGATACCGGCAGCGTTTCAGCGGCAACAGTCACCGTTACGGAATCCACGCTTACCCTTGTCAATACCGGCGGGGATAATGCGGGAACAAATACGCTCACCCTTGCCGATGCCGCCAATGACACGCTGACAGAACTTGTTGCCGTCATAGAGGCACTGGACGGCTGGACCGCAACGATATCTTCATCGGCAACGGGGACGGCATCGAGCACAGAACTAACTCCGGCGGCCGCTCAATCCTGCATCGGCTCTGCAAATGCCGTCACATTGGGCTATCGCGTGGACATAACGGAGTACTTTGACGGGGACGGCAAAACGCGGCTCTGGCCGCAGTATATCCCGCTCATTTCCGTCACTTCGCTTTACGATGACACAGACCGGACTTTTACGGATTCGAATGACGCGCTTGACGATGACGATTATGCGCTTTTTGACGATTACCTTCAGCTGGTCGATAACAACACTTTCAATGTCGACACAAAAAACATTCGCTTGATCTATCGCGGCGGCTACACGCCCGCACAGCTTGACGATGACGAGCGATCAGATTTGAGGCTGGCGGCGGCTCAGTACGTGAATTACATCATGCAGCAGATATCAACCGGGCCCGTCCAGGCGCAGGTTGACATTGACGGCATGGTTCAAAGGCCGCTATTTTTCGGCCCAATTCCCGCGATGGTTCGGGCGCTCCTGGAGCCCTACAAACGCAAGGTATTTTTCTAATGGGTGACTACAAATTCGAGGTCGATACGTCCCAGGCTGAAGCTCTTGGCCGGCGCATTGAACAGGCCGCTAAAGATGGTTTCTCTGATGCTCAAATTACAAAAGCCCTCAGACAAGGGGCCCGCGTGATACGGGATAAGGCGCGAGCTACGGCTCCGGTACGGAAAACGGGCAAGTCCATTAAGGGCAAGGGACGCCCCGGGGTGCTCAAAAGATCGATCAAGGACGTAACCCTTAAAAAGCGCCAGGGTAGACCACCGGCGGCAAAAGCGGCTGGCGTTGCTCCTCATGCTCATTTGGTGGAACTCGGGACGGGGCCGCGATTCCGGGGAATCAAAAAGCATTTCGTTGGCGGGAGGACAGAGCGGGGAATAAAGCGATACGGACCGCGTCATTTCTTTTGGGAAGGCACCGGCAACAAATTCGGCTATACCGGCTCGATGCCGCCTAATCCCTTTTTCAAGCATGCCGTTGACGCTGGTATGGCGGCGGCCAATCAGGCTATAGACCAGGGCATTGACAAAATGCGCGATGCGTTTGACCGGAAGGTACGCGGAAGTTGAGCATTGATATTTCCAGCCTTGAAGACGCCGTTAAGGTGGTTTATGCCGCCGATTCATGGTTCTCGGAGTCCGCAAACTGCGTTACTATCGAGGCCCGATTCCGGCGCGTTTCGCAGGACTATAACCGCGCCTTTTATGGATTCGAGCCAACAAGCGAATTACCCGCCGTTATCATTGTGGCGGCAATTCAGCGCAACGGATTCGAGGGTAAGGTCCGGCGCGAACATACCACGACCGGCGAATACGATTACTTTATTCCAATGGCGATTCTGTGCATCTTGCAAAAGGCCGATTATGACGATTGCGAAAGCGCGATTATCACGATGATCGAAAAGGCCACCGACGTTGCAGAGGAGCAAATTCATTCCGGCGCCGATTGGGGAACGGGTGACGGCATAACCGTACCCGACAGCATTGAGGACTCATATAACGTGATTCCGCACGGGGCAACGCATATCGGAGTTGGCATTGTGAAATTCGACATTCAAAAGATTGGGGATATCGGGGGAATATAAAATAGCATTCAGGGCTTGACCTGAGCCGGACGCGGCAGACGGTCAATGAAAGAAAGAAAGGCGGCTGGTAGGAGCCTACCCTCCTATTAGCCGCCTTTTTCTTTGCCCTGACAACGAGGAGGATACGACAGATGCCGAGCAAGGCAAAACGCGATTTTGAGGTTTTTACCGGCGCTCTCAGGCGCAAATTCAAAGCCGGTGACGTTGACCTGCGGGATGTCTACGCCCGTAAATGGCCGCATGATTTTGAGTTCATTCCGGCCGATACGCCACCAAAGGAGGGCCCGAAACCCGTAAATGTTGAGATCAAGCCGGAAGGGGGTGACGAATAATGGCACGTACATTTGCAGAACCGTCATACAGGGGTTTTTCGGTTACGGCGGAAAGCCCGTATGGAACGGCAGAGGCCGCCGCCTCGTGGATTGCCCGTTTTCAGGACAAGGCCACAATGCCGCAACCTGGCGGGCTTGTCGATGCCGATGAAGACGAGTACACGGGCAGCACTTATCGCAAAAAGCATGACATTGTGCAATGGGCGGTCCAACTCACACATGAGCAGCGCCTATTACCATATGTCGCGGGGTTATTTCTTTCGCTTGTCGGCGGATCGACTACTGCAACACAGCAGGCAGCGACCGCCGCATATCTGCATGTGATAGAGGATGATTCCGACGCTGTTGACCTGCTCTCCGTAACCATGTGGGAGGATACGCCCGCATACGGCCAGCAGGAATTTACCGGAATCGCTTGCACTGAGGTTTCCATTGAATTCGGGCGCGGCGAATTCTGCAAGCTGACGGCCCAACTCATCGGCGACGGCGCGGTTGCGGCGGGAGACGATCTCTCAGCCGTTGCGGTAGCGAATACCTCGGAGGTCTATCTCAAATGGAGCGATGTTGATGTTCTTGTCGGTGGCACATATTCCGAGGCCGCAGGCGTTGGATCGGTAGCGGGTGGAACGTCAATCAAATCACAGATTCGCAGCGGGAAAATCACGATCAAAAACAACGGCGCCCTGCTCTATGCGCTCGGGGAATCGGACGACTACGCCTCGGGAGCAATTAAGGGAAACATGAAGGACGCCGAAATCGTGAAAATCGAGCTCGAATTTGAACCCGCATTGGCGGATCCCGATTTAGAGCTTGATTACCTTACCGGCGAAACGGAGAACGTCCTGCAGATCGAATTTCAGGGCGCATCAATGGGCGGCGCAGAGGCCGCCTATTACTACACCGTGGATTTCTACTTCCCGGTTACTCGCGTCAATGCGGGGGCGCTCGATAAGGACAACCTGGTACAGACGGCAACGCAGACATGGATTGCCATAAAAGACGATTCAGTCAATGACTATCCGCTCTGGCAGGCGCAGGTGACCAACAAGGTAACGGCCTATCTAGGCTAGGGTATGGGCGAATGAAAGGAGACTACAGCAATGGCGAGGGTACTCAACGAAGGCGATCAAATCAGAATCAGGATCGAAACCGAAGACGATGAAAAACGCTGGCCGGTTTTGATTCTGACGTATCCGAACGAGCAAGAGCTCGATAAACACGAGCGCGACCGCGCAACCGTCGAAATGGCGCGTCACGGCAAAGTCAAAACCAAAGTCGACTATGCCGCAGATATTCAGTTCATCGAAAAGCATCTTGTCGGCTGTGAAAACATCGAGATTCCCGATCCCGCCAATCCCGGCCAATTCGTACCGCTAACCACCACAACCCCTGAATGGAAATCGAAAATCCCCGTTCGCTGGAAACGACGAGCGATCAATTATTTCCTTACGGGTGACGCAATGGGTGACGAGGACCCGGAAAAAAACTAATCGCGTTCCTGGAGTCAGACTATTTTCGGCGGCTCCAGGAATGCAGGGACATGGAGGGCGAGCCATGCGGGGAATGCAAAGACTGTCCGCATTACAAAGAGGCTTTCAGCCGATTCACGCCCGAATATGCGGCTTATGTTTCACGCCTGCAGCGCGGCATTTTGCGGCTGAAGCTCGCCCCCACGCTGGCCGGCCAATATTCCTTGCGGGAAATCGATCTCATGGCCTTGATGATCGCACACGCCGAACAGAAGGCCGCAGAGAAGGCAAAAGAAAATGCCAAGACCAGTTGAAATAATCCTGCGTGGAGCATTTGACGACAAGATCACACCCGCATACAAGCGGGCGATGAATCAGGTCAAGGCGGAGGCTAAATCTGCTACTGCCGCAATGGGCCAGCTTTTCAATTCCGGCATCGGCCTAATCAAGCGCGGATTTACCAGCCTCTTGTCCCTCGCAAGGCGCGTATTCTCCGAACTCGTACAGGCCGCGAAATGGGCGGCATTAGGAATTGCCGCGATATCGGTAGCTTTAATCAAGATCGGCTCTGACGTTACGGAAGCGGAGAACCTTTTTGTCGTTTCAATGGGTGAAATGCGCTCGCAGGCAGAAGCATGGGCGAAAGAATTTTCGCGCACCCTGCGATTGAATGTCAATGACGTAAAGAAATTTTTGGGCACGTTCAATGTCATGCTGTCAAGCCTCGGACTCGCCGCAGACGAAGCATATGAGATGTCGAAGGGGCTTGTCCGGCTCGCCTACGATATTAGCTCATTCTACAATCTGAAGCCCGAGGAGGCATTCCTGAAACTTCAGGCCGGCATCACCGGCGAGGTGGAGCCGTTAAAGCGCCTGGGAATTGTGCTGAATGAAACGACCGTAAAAGCTTACGCCATGGCGCATGGCATCGGCGAGGCCGGAAAAGAGCTTACGGAAAACCAAAAAATTCTTGCTCGTTACGGCGCATTGATGGAAGCAACGAAAAAGGCTCAGGGCGATCTTAACCGGACGCTGGGAAGCTCTACGAACATATTCCGCTCGATTTGGGCGGCGATCCGAGAAGTTGCTCAGCATATCGGCAAGGGGATCGTTGAGAGCAAAGCGTTTCAGGCCGCCGTTAAATGGCTGGGTGATACATTCATTGAATTGAAAGATAAGATCCTCGGGGTGAATATCTCCGAAACGATAGACCGCTGGACCGACAGCATCCGCCGCTTTTTCACTGAAACATTGAATGTGGGGGCGCGGCTGCAGAACATGAAACAGCAGGCGCTCGATCTGCTCAGAAGTATTCCTATTGGCGGAACGATCACGGAAACCAAAGTGCATTCCACCGGATTCGGAACGGAAAAGACCACCACGACCCGGGCCCGGACGCTGGCGGATATCGGCGGTATTCGAGAGGCGCTAAAGGCGCTCGGAGTTGACGCCAAACAATTCATTGCCGATGCGTTCACGTGGATCGAGCAGAAGATTCTCGCGGCGTTTGCATATATCAAATCCGGCGAGGCTAAAAGAGACTTCGAAGGCTTAAAGAGAAGCTGGGCGGCCTTCAGGGAAGATGTTGCTGTAATCGCTGGCGTACTTCGGCCAACGTACACAATATTAAAAAACCTTGCCGGCCTCGCCTTTGACTTTGCTAAAGCACACCCGGATATCGCCGCCCTTGGCGCCGCCTTTATTCTGCTCGGACCGCCAATTGCCAGAATAGTAGGGCCGCTCGCCACTATCGCATCGTTCCTGTTTACCATCGGGAGCGGAGTAATCCCCGTGATTATCTCCGGCATAGGCGCGGTTGTGGGTGTTCTTGGTGGACCGCTGACGCTTGCGATCATCGGCGTTGTTGCCGCAATCACCTCGATTTACCTCAATTGGGAAAACATCTGGAAAATGTTTCGTGACGGTTGGTGGGCAATCCGGGATGCCGCGATCGAAACATGGGAAATGATCAAGGAAGCATTCACATTTGATGCCTTGACGCTGGCGCTTAATGGTTTTATCGACGGCGCGAAGGCAACATGGCAGGATTTTTCCACCTGGTTCAAATCCCTCTGGAACGAAACCATAAGCGCGGGTATCGATAAGGTCAAGGAATTCTTCGGGGTTGCGCGTCCTCAGCATAAAGAAAGCCCGTCCATGATCGAGAATTGGGCGGCTGGTATTGGACAGATTGAAGCCACGTTTGCGAGCGCGATGTCAAACATGATGGCGCAGTCGCAAGTATTAACGGCTCAGTCGAGGCCAAATTATCAAACGTCGTATTCCACGGTCATTAATGGCGGCATCAATGTTTCTCTTCCGCCTTCGAATGACCCCGAAACACTGTCAGATGAATTTGTCCGCAGGCTCCAACACAAGATGAACCGGCGCTCTCGCGTTGGCTGGGACCCGATCTCATGAGTGTGATATTCACACAGGGAGCAACGACCGTAACATTAACCCGCGGCCCGATATTCCCGTACACGCCGCAGACGGATAAATACCAGCTCATAGGCCGGACGGCCGGTAATACAATCATTGTCCAGGAGCTTGCAACACAGGATTCGGTTTATACGTTTCGATTCGCTAACGTCTCAGACAGCGATTATGCCGATCTGTATAGCTTCTGGAATACAACGATCGATGGAGCAAATGAGACGTTTACCTTTACCGACCCGGATGCTTCCGCGCATACCGCCCGCTGGATGAACGGCTGGAAATGGGAGCAGACATCCGAAGGCCGCTGGGCCGGGGAAGTAACTTTGAGGTATGAATGAGAACTCTAACAGCCGCGATGGAGGCGCAACGGACCGCTACCGCAACATCCCCGCGCATTCTCGTCAGGATTGACATTTCCGGCGACGGCGACTATTCCGGCATGTACTCAGACCAGGACATGGATGTATCCGGCAACACCTACGAGGGATACGTTCAGGAGATATCCGACATCAACTCTTCCCTCGATCTCGTGAAACTCGGAAGCACGGATGACATTGAGATCATCATGAAAAATGACGATACGGAGAAGTTCGCCACAATCGCAATCACAAATCAGCTTGAAGGTAAAGCCGTTTGGGTTGAACTGTGGTTCCCGGGGACTACATACAGCACAGACGCTATAACCCTTTTTCGCGGGCATATCGAGTCGATCCGGGAGCACGCAAACGGCGGAACGGCGCTGCATTGCGTGGAATTTGGCAAGAAATACCTTCAAGAACTTCCGCTCCGGGAGATAAATGAGGATGATTTTGATTGGGATTTGCCGCCTGAAAACCTGGGCGCGAAAATCCCGGTGATCTATGGCAAGCTGGAGAATGCGAAAGGGCTTTGTATTTGGGGTTATCCGACCACGAAATTATACACGGCGCATCGGGCCGAACAAACCGTAATTCTCTGTGATGATGTGTCTAATTTTCCGTCATCTGGCACCGTTTTAATTGGCATGGAAGAGATCAGCTATGGCGACATCGATGTTGAGTATGACTTTGAAGGCCAGACAATAGGAGCCTTGCTCGATTGCACGCGCGGCGCCGGTGGCACAACAGCCCTTCCCCACAAAGAGGGCAGCGTGGTCGCCATTGCAAAGCAACACATCTATATTTTTGCCGATCACGGTTGCGGGGCGATCCGGGCGCCGCTGATCAATGGGATTCGCCCGATTGACGATTATACGAGCAATGATGCATCCACCTCATTCGCGCGGCTGCGCGACGGAGAAACACAGCGGACGTGCATTCTCACGTTTGACGAGTCGCCGGCGCGATATCTGGAGATACAGGAAGGCGTGGAATCGATGAATGTATATCCGAATGTGGTGGATGCAGTAAATAGCGCAACCGACCCGACAAACGCGATTGATCAAATCGAGGGAGACAGTTATGCCCAAGTATCGGCCGCCGCAACCCCGCTGGCGGTTAAACAGACACTCGATCTATCTGATTACGAGTATGAGCGCGGCCCGATAAAGCAGGCATTCGTGACGGTTGAGTATGAATATGACGGCACATTTTCGGTCGGCGATTTTACGGTGGACGTAGCCTAATATGCAGTCCTGGAATTTATATGATGTCGATCAAGGCCATTCCAAAAATTCGGATGATACGAAGGATCGGGATTTTGTTGGGCGCGGAGGCGTCCAGGACGCAAAATTTTGGAGGCAGTCATCCGAACCGACGCCTGTTGCCGGCAAGACAAACTTTTGGGAAGACACTGACGACGGCCATGAATATAAATATAACTTTTCACTGTCAATGTGGGTTTCAATCACGGGGTTTTCATAATGCCTGTAAGCGGCGAACCTCCTTATAGCTGGTATAAAGGCACGTCCCTTACAAAGCAATTCTTTTGGAGTCGCATCTTTTGTGAGGCGATGCAGGCGCTAAACAATCGCGCCGCCATTGTCGAGATGTCGCCCTTTACATGGTATGCGTATCGCCCTAATGGTTCGGTGATCGGAGCTCTCGAACACTTATCGTTTACATACGAAGAGGCAGAAAACGAGGAGGATATTTCCGCAGGCAAGACGCTCGAAAACGACACGACGGCGGCAAGCGCGGAAATATATTCAATCAACACAACGACTAAACGCATCATAATTATTGCCACAAGCACCATTGATTGGAATGCGGGAGACGCGATCTCGTGCGATACATTTGCGGCAGTGATCAGCGACACATATATTTCATGCCCGGATGATGACGCGCTCAAGAATTTCAAAGCGTGGCGTCACTCGAATGTAATTTACGATATGCGGACGGCGATTGACCAACTCATTGCCAGCGGCAGGTATAAAACACCCGATACCTATGAGGACTACACGCTCGCGAGGCTGTTAACTGATGCGGTTGCTAGAGAAGATTGGAAACACACGATAGCGGCAATTCAGGGGTTGGGCTATTACGATCCCGAGGATATAGAGGAAATTCTGAAGTGCGCCGATCTCTTGATTCCGGGTATCTGGTATATCCCAAAGACATATATCGGAGAAACCGTTGTTCAAGAAGCGGCGGCGACACGGACAAATTACAGTGAGGCGCCGTATCGAGAGGACGGATTCTGGACGCTGAGCTGTACAGGGGCTGCGGGCAAGAAGGGCTCCGTAGCGTGCGACGGCTATCATTTCACACTGCAAACAGGGGAATGGGAGACCGGCGGCGCGCTGACGGCAGAAGTTGCCGTTGGCGAAACAGATAGAATGGTTGATTTCTCCCCTACCGTGAGTTTTTTGACTGTACTAGGGGATTATTGGGAATTCACTTTTAGCGGCGACGCTTCGACTGTGCTAATGACGGCAACATCTGGGACGCGATATAAATATACGCCCAGCCTGGATTCTATTGAATACCAACTGCTGATAGATGGACAGTGGCAGACATGGTGGGAGGGCGAGGGCGACACGATACGCCATACATTTGAGGCGCCCTGACAAATGACTATCAATTATTTCAAAATCAACCTGGGAAGCGGACTCGATGACATTCTGACGGACCCCTGGGGCTTTTTCACAAACAAGGTGGTTCGCGTGAGCAGCACAACAAGCTCGCCGGTTAAGGTGCGGAACGTCCTTTTTAATATCGAGTATCACCCGGCCGATATCCGCGTCGGTGATGATGTGCGGGCGACGGTGTGGGGCGACACGGTCACCGAGGATATGGAGCCGGTTGTTGACGGCAGTGGGGTTGTTGCGGAGCACCCGGCAACAATCCTCTATCATTTGCTGAGTTACTGGTTTCAGGTGCCGGCCGCGCGAATCGATAAGCAGTCGTTTCGTGACGCAAAGAATACATTAGGAGACGTGCGTTTCGCGTTCGCGCTTTCACAGGCGAGGGCGGGAGAGGAGATCCTTGCCGATCTCGCGTATCAAGCCCGATGCTGGTTATTCATGGACTCCGGCAAATACAAGCTCGTTGTCAGGCCAACCGTGCTAACCACGTCCGTCCGCTCGATCGGCACGACCGGAGTAACCGGATTCATTGGCGGCACAACAAAGCTATTTCCGCTGGGACTGAAGCAAATCTATAACAAAGTGATCGTCAAATATTATCACTCGAATAAAGATGAACTGGACCCGTACAAACGAAAGGTTATCGCTCAGGACGTTGACAGTCAAACGGAATTCGGAATCCGGACGCTCACGATCGACGCATGGGCGGTCCGGCAGTACGAATGGGCGCTAAATATCGCAAATCATTATCTCGCCTGGCACCTCGGGCCGCGCTACATATGGCAGGCGGAAACATACCTCGGAAACATGGATCTCGAGCGCGGGGACGTTGTTGCTATTACTGACAGCCAATGGGGGCTTTCCGGTGCGTTAGGCGTGGTTGTTGGCATCCAGTGGCTACCAGGATCGGCGCCTGCAGGACGCATGTATAAAATGCGGCTGAATGTTTTGCTCTATCCCTGTGACTTCTATTGGACCTCGAACCCCAGCGATGAAGAGCCGGAAGAGGGCGAGCCCGAGACGCCCGATAATCCGTTTGATCCGGGCGACCGTGGGATCTGGTTTGGCGGCGGCTGGGGGATCGGCTTCGGCCGGGGGATTGCCTAAATGTCCGATACCGCGCTTTTCGCATTCAATAAAAAAGATTTTTACATATTGGGGCGTGTGCGAGAGCGGCAGGCGCTGGCCGCCGGCACGGTTGACGATCTCTCGTATGACGATACAACGGGCCGGATTAAATTCTGCTTACTCGATCTTACGTGTGTGGCTGAGATTGACGAATCCGGGAATCTCTATATCCCGGGGCGAGTGCGGGAAAGAGAGGTATTCGCAAACAGGAATTCGACCGACGGCATCCGGGCGGAGGCATCGGCGGTTGTGCTGAATATCGGGATTACATCGGTTGTCGAATTTACCGTTACCGCCATGAGAATTAAAGGGCGGCTGTATGAGCACACGCTCGGGGCGGCATTGCTCGCGGGCGTGTGAGAAGTCCAAAGTCCAAAGGCTAAGGTCCAAGGTTGCGGGCCGTGCCCGTGAAGAGGAGGAAAAGCCGTGAAAATGAATCCGTGGTCAAAAATCTTCGTGTTTTTCTGTCTTGGTCTTTTCGTTTTGGTCTCCCTGACCTTGGACCTTAGACGTTGGACCTTGGACCAAATTTCCGCATGGGCTTTGGGCTACAGCCCTATCACCGCCGTGGCCGTTGGCGAAGGTGACGTGGTCATATGGGACTCTTCGACTGCCTATCAGGTGACCACGACCACCACGCAAGGCAGTCAGCTTGTGGCCGGCGTGTGCGATGAGGCGGCCTCACTCGGGCAGCCCGCGCCAATCACTTCCAGCGGCCCATGCGTCAAAGTGGCGGTTACGGGCAGCGTCTCGATCGGCGATTACCTGATTACGAGTACGACGGCGGGCAAGGCGGTTGCGTCGGCCACGCTCGTTAACGGAGTATTTGGCCGGGCGATCACTGAGGATGGTACGCCGTCAGCCGGCTTCTGCTATGCGGACGTTGATGTCGGATTACAGGACGGTGCGGGTACTCCCAGCGCCGGAACAATTACAGAATCGATGCTCGATATCACGAACGCGGCTGTAGACGAATATACGCTCACCTACGAAACAACCGACGATGATCTTGAATGGCACGCGCCTTCCGAATGGATAAGCGTGGATGATCCTCTTGTGTGGCGCGGCGGGTTTCTCCTCGATATTCTGGCCGATGGGATCAATGACCTCCATATCGATTGGGGGACCGACGCGGACCAGGTTAGCCAGGATGATGTTGTCGACGGCACGTCTTACGAGCGCGTGGCGGCAAATCAGCTTTCCAGCGGCATCTATATTGACGCCACGACCGCGGTTAAAGGTATTGCCTCGTTTGTGAGCTCATTTTTCTCCGTCTCTTCCGGTGCGGTATCCATTGCGAATGATGCAATCACCGAAGCACTCCTGAAGGCCGTCAATGCCGCTTCGGATGAATACTGCTTTACCTATGAGAGCACGACGGGTGACTTTGAATGGGAAGCGCCTTCCGACCTGTTCACCGCAGGCGCGTCACTCGATTGGGCTGGCGGGTTCGTTCTCGAAGTTGCGGCGGACGGCGTGAACGACCTGCATGTTGATTGGGGGACCGGAACGAATCAGGTATCAGCGGCGGACGTGCCTTTTGCTGACGGCGACAGCAACTATACGGCTACCACGGTTGAGGCTGCATTTGCCGAACTCGATGACACAAACCCGTCAGGCGTGAATGCCGCAGACGCAAAGGTTGACTGGACTCAATTGGGTTCTGTCCCCGCCGGATTCGCTGACGGTACGGATGATACAGGGGGCGGCGGCGATATTACAGACGTGTTTGATTGTGCCACCGGCGATTGCGCATCTATCGCCATGACGGACGGTGATCTTCTCAATGCCTCTGCCGTCAATGGTTCGAGCACGACTGAAGGCATTATCATTCCGCAGTCTACCGACTGTTCGGCGGCAACGGCTGAAGGTCAGCTTTGCTGGGATACCGACAACACCACGCTCTATATCGGCAACGACGGCGGTACGTCTCAGATAGGCGCGGCTGGCGGCGCTGGCGATATCTCAGACGTTTACAACTGTGCATCGGGTGACTGTGCGGCTATAGCCATGGCCGACGGGGACCTGCTGAATGGTTCGGCTGTCAACTGCTCAGGTACGGGCGAGGGCATCATATTGCCGCAGGCGGCTGATTGCGCCGCTGCTACCGCAGAGGGTCAGATATGCTGGGACACTGACGATCGGCTGTATGTGGGAACAGGCGCGGCTACGGTGGGGATGCTGAAAGCGACGGATACGGGCGGGGCAATCGACTTCGGCGGCTCTACCAGTTTAGAGATTCCCAATGGCACAGATCCACAGCCTAATGCTACCGGCGAAATAGCACTTGATACCGACCTTGCGGATTGGTCAATCGACCGGGCGCTTATCGTCTATGCCCTTGACGCCACAAATCAAATGTACGCTATCGCCGTTCATGAGGATGAATTTGCAAGCCTGGCCGATGACTTCATAGTCAAATACGATGCCGCAACGGATGAATTTAAACTGGAGGAAGATACGGGCGGAAGTGGCGGATTTGTAGATCGAGGCGATCCAGCGGCCAATGATTACACACAAGCCACATTGACGAGTGACAGCACATATCATGACCTTGATTTGAGCGCAATCGTGCCAGCAGGTGCAACCGGGGTGCTTCTCAAAATCATGATCAAAGATGCTACCGTAGGGGCGGCTTTCACAGTTAGAAAGAATGGCAACACCAACGCGTACGCAACCTCATCAGTTCGCACACAGGTTGCAAATGTTTATGTTGAAGGCTGCGTAACAATCCC
>QZIV01000015.1 GCA_003599135.1 Candidatus Parcubacteria bacterium
AGCAACCGCCGAACTCGAAGTCGCGACCGAAGCACTGAGAAGTTGATCTGCGGAAGCTTGCCCGGCAACGTACGGGCCGCTTGGACAGCTATCGACAACAATCCACGACCGATCACTTAAGCAGTTTACGATAAAACTGCTCCCTGCCTCTCCCGTATTCATAACAAGCGCCACGTCGCCCGTTGGCCCATCGCTTGAAAGAACGAATTGCTGTTTGCTCACGTCGAGCAGAGCGGCGTACGGACGCTGGGTTACCGCGACGTCCGCAAGAGCGCTGTGCGTAAGACTCCCGCTCGCGCCCACTACATCGAACGAATAGGTGGTCGGCGGAACGTCCGGTCCAACGTTTATGGTGAGTGTCGCGGACTGGTCGGGAGTTATAGACGAAGGCGTAAACATTGCCGTCACGCCTTGCGGAAGCCCCTGTGTCGAGAGCACGACGGACGCCGAAAAGCCGCCGAGCGGCGATATCGAAACCGAGTAGGTTACCCCCGTTCCCTGCATAACTGTTTGCGATGTCGGCGCGACAACAACCGAAAAATCGGCTGGCTGGGGGGCGCTCACGGAAAGCGGAACGGTAATAATGTCGCCGAACTGCCGCCCCACATCGGCTTTTATCATCTGAAATCGTAGATTCATCTGGCCGCTCGTATTTGTCGTCATGAACGAAACGGGAAATGACACCGTATCTCCCTGCACAACGGCCGGAGAAGGCGTGCGGGTGACAAGCGTGATCCACTCGGAGAGCGGCTCGCACGTAAGCTGCGCTTCTGCGATAAGCGGAAAACCGAGATGGGAAAAAGGGCGTAAGAAATTCTTAAAAAGAAGTTCGAATTGGATAGGGAAACCGTCATCGTAACCGGGATAGTCTCTTCCAAAACTCTCGTCTGTCCTTTCGTCGCACGCGATCGGGGATTCATAAGAACTGTATTTCACATCGACTATGCGCTCATAGTCGATGGGACTACCCAAAACAATGGGCGATGAGTCGAGACGGGTTAGCTGATATACGTTTGACCCCACGACGTGGGTCTCGTGACACTCTCCTGCAGTCGGACCAGGAACGTAGCCGGAGCAGTCACCTGTTTTCGAAACAAGCTTGTCGGAGAACCAGTGGACTTGCCCGCTGTTTCGAATGGAAATAGTTCCGCTGTAGGAGTTTCCAGTTAAGAGCGCGGTCGGAAAGGTGTCTGCGGTGTACGAACTTTGAACAATGGCGTTTGTCACCGTCCGATACCGCATGCTCCCTCCGTACAGCTTCGCGTCGTTTCCGAACTGGAATCTTTGGATGCCGAGTATAAACTTCCCTGGATCCGCCCGAACTAGGCCGCGAATGCCGGACGGTATCGGATACCCCCGCAAAGAACAGTTTCCGCTTTCATATTCGCCGGGCAGAAGCTGAAACGTCGTGGGGTGATACAGCTGATACCTCGCGTGGACACACACCTTACTCGGCCACGAGTCGTTCCCGGGAATCCCACCGCTCGTGTGGCTCGAGTCCCATCCCCACTCGGTCATAAAAGAGTCTGCCGGAGGCAGAAGCGTTACAAGCGCGCCCCGGCGCTCACTGCCCCGGGAAACCTGCTTCGTCCCGGCGCTCTGCACGCTCCAAGTAAGATCCGGCCGCTGCACAAAGCTTCCCTGCAAAATCTCCATGTGATAGTCGTGCTCGTCCGATCCATATCCAATCTCAACGATTACGGCATTCGCCGGAAGTGAGTTCGTCCATCCTGACCGAAGACCCGAGCTACCGCTATAGATTGGACCGCCGCTTACTTCTCCGTTTATGACAAAGTTCGGCTGCGGACTTACGGATGTCTGCGCCGCGGCAACCGCGGGCCCGAAGAGAAAAACCAAAACCACGCCGACGACAGAGAGTGTTGCGCCGGAAAAGAACCGAGAAGAGTCTGGGATGTGATAGCTCTCCTTTTCCATTGCGTTAGTTGGATTCGGACGCAAGGAAGCTTACATCAACGATTGATGCTCTCTCTTGGGTGCTGCTTCGGATCGTGACGTTTAAAACGCCGTCAGTTCGTCGCGCAAAAATCGCTTTATAGGCGGGCTGGGAAGGATTATTGAGTTCGTAGACGACCGTCCATCCGTTTTGACGATCGGTCAAGAAGTTCCTGTAGAGATCGAAGTTCGCGGCTACCGATCGGTTGCTCTCAAACACCCGCGATGCTTGCACTCTCCCTTCTGGAGAAACCGAGTTGTAGTTTTTGAGAATCTTCGCGCCCTCCTCAAGAGGAACATCCACCGGGAACTTCTCGGGTAGTTTTTCAGCCGTTACGTTAGTCGTCGTATTAACCGGTCGAGAAAACGGTTTTTTCCAGATAAGGAGAGCGGCGGCCCCTATAAAGACGAGGATGCCTACGGCGATAAGTACGGTGTTCGATTTTTGCATTTATTTAGATACTTCCATTATAACGAACCTCTTCCGCGCTAGTCAAAGCAACGCTGCAAAAACGTCAGCTATCAAGTATGCGAGCGCTTACCGTCGTCTGGAGACGGACCGGACTAAGAAGCGGACTCGCCTTCGGCGCAACCCCTACCGAGATGGTTACGCGCGGAGGGAAATTGTCGTTCCGGAGGTTCCCTTGTAGGCGAAATACGAGGTACCGTACGGAAACATTGTCGCCGGTGATCTTCTGGAAGTTTGCGTTTCCGCCGACACTCTGTTCAATCGATTCGTTGTTCAGCCGGTAGAATACCGTCGCGCCGTTTCCATCCACGAATGCAAGCTCGCTCGGAGACGCGCATGTCGTATTCGTTCCGTCGCAAAAGTAATGACCTGTCCGGATTTCCCGTGCGATCTGCTCGATAGCAAAGCTTACGTTGCTCTCCGCAGCAACGAGGGCGGCCGCTTGCCGCTGACTCCGAAGTGCCCCGATGAAGCCGCCCACGGCGACGCTTACGACCACCGAAAACAACCCCATGGAAACGAGAAGTTCGACGAGGCTGAATCCCGAGGTAGATACCCTACTTCGCTGACTGTGTTCTTTCTTCATGGTGTCGGTCGCCAATTCAGGAAACGATCTTCGAGATCGACCGAAAAACTCCCTCCCCCGCTCGTCCAAGAAATGATTGAGTTAACTTTCACCTCGTCGACGACAACGCCGGAAGGAATGAGCTCGATGCGAACGAGGCGCTTGAACTTCGTTGTATCAAAGCCAGTGTACCCATAGAGATTTGTCGCAGAGTCAAATGTTAAGAACCGATCCTGATACGGCACAAGCGCTCCGCCCTGCCCAACACCCGCGGGCACCTGTACATCGTACTCAACCTCGAAATCTCCGTCCGTAAAACCACCGAGCCACGACTGGCCCTGGATAACGTTTGCGTCGATCAGATTCTTCACAATCTCGATTCCTTCGGCCGCTAAATACGTTGCGGTGTTGTTGTCTGAAACGATGCGTCCCAGAGCGAACGACCGGGTGAGAAGCGTGAGAATCCCGAGGAGTCCCACGACGAGTATGCCCAAGGCAACGAGGGCCTCAACTAAAAACTGCCCGGTGCGGTCCTCTGTAAAGATCGGGTGTGGAGTGGAATTTCGCATGCGAAACATTAAAAACTTACCTCTCCCGTTTGAGTTACAACGATGGTCGCGTTCGCCGAAGCATTCGGTGTCTGGAGATAAACTTTCCCAGGGCGGGACCCAATTGCTCCGCTCGAATCGGTGCTCACGAGCGTAGTCGGATTCGGGGGAAGAAAAAGGACGTCTCGGAGGCTGTCCAAGCCGAGTTGAAGCATGAGGCCAGCCTGCACGCTGACTGAGGTAAGCGGCGTTTTATTCACCGAGTTGATGCCGGTAAGCGCAATCACGTTGCAATTTGGAACATCATAACTGAAAAGCGTGTAGACGCCCCGAGCGTAGTCAACCTCGACGCCGTAGCCGCACGGCACAATCGGCTGATTATAGGTAGTTACAGCGAGCGCCTTTGCGCGAAGGATGAGCTGGGCAACTTTCGACGCCTCCACGTAGAGAGAAACCTGCTGTCGACCGACATGACCGTAGCTTATCACAAGACTCGAAAGCAGCGTTGTCAAAGAAATAGTCACGAGAAGCTCGAGCAAGGTAAGGCCCTTTCGAAATCCGAGGTTCCTCATCCCCTCCATTATAATCCCCTCAAGGTATTTCGGGAAAAGGACTCAGAGCGGAATAAGGCCGAAGTAAGAACGAAGAATCACCTCCCCAAAAAGGAATGTGACAAGCGCAGAAAGAGCAAGAAACGGCCCAAAGGGGACGAAGCTTCCGATTGAGCGCTTCTTCGAGGCAATAGCAATAAGGCCGTAGATAGAACCAAAAATAAAACCGAGGGCTATTATAAGAAGTATGTCGGGCCATCCGAATACAACGCCGAGCGCTACACCGAGTTTCAAATCACCAATGCCCATCGAGCGGCCCCGAGTTATAAGGACCAGGAATCCAAAAAATGCCCCCGCGAGGAGAGCTCCAAGACCCCGATTAAGCCAGATACTCGCCGGATAACCGAAAAGATAAACATAGGGTCCCACGAAAGAACCTTGTCCTCCGACAAAGACATTCCCCGCAAAAAGAGCGATCGAGAGTCCGACGACGGCAAGAAGGACATTCGCTTCGTCGGGAATGATGTGGAATCGAATGTCGATAAGTGTGATAAGGAGAAGAGTCGCAAAAACGAGGGACCATAAGGCAACACTCCATCCGGAGAGTAACGAAAACGGGAACTCCCCGAGGCGGAGATACACCGAGAGAAGAACGACTCCTCCAGAAACTTCGGCTAGGAAATACTGCGGACTAAGGCGAGCTTTGCATCTCCGGCAACGACCCCGCTGGATGAGAAAACTGAGAAACGGAACGAGTTCGAACCAGCGAAGTTTTCCCCTGCAGTGAGGACAATACGAACGACCGAAAAGCATTTCTTTCCGGATCAAAAACTTCTCCGGATCGTACCGGAGCGCGATGACGTTCAAAAAACTCCCCAAGGCTCCGCCCAGAAAAAATAAAAGCGTTTCACCGAGGAACGACTGCATTGGTTGCAAGAAAACTCAAAGCTGGACGCAGTACGTCGGATCGTCGCAGTTCACTCCATTCTGCAGTCCGTCGATATCATCGACGAGAGCGGAACTGTTAGCGTCTTCGAGAAACGCCCCCAAAACGTAGCTCGATCCGGAAACGTCGGCGCCGTAGGAATAAGTCCTTCCGGAGGTAGGATCGTTCGGAACCTGGTTCACGCCGATGTTGCTTCCGCGAAGAGAGAATACCAGATCCTGCCAGGTCGAAATCGGGCTGTATGGACTGCAGGGGGACACCGGCTGCTGGGAACCCGGGTAATAGCCGCATTTGTTGAAATAGAGCTCAAGTGCGGTCTGAACCTGCCGCAAATCCGCGATCCGACGTGCGTCGCGGCCAGCTCGCTGGGTGGGCCCCAAACCAATAAGAACTATGGATGACAAAACCGCAATGATCGCAACGACGATCAGAAGTTCGATAAGAGTAAAACCGCTTTTTGAATTCAACATGAGATCGCGTTTCATAAAACACCCTGCGAACTGCCACACCGGTGAGCTGTGTTCCTCGGCGCGCTCAATTCCAAACCATTATACCACAGAAAGATTGCGAACATTACTGGATCGTTGATGTGAGCTGATAAATCGGCACGAGAATTGAAGTGAAGAGGAGCCCCACGAGCACCCCGATGCCGATAAGAAGCACCGGCTGAATGAGATCGACAACGCTGCTTATTGTGGTGTCCGTCTCTCGCCCGTAAAAATTTGCCAACCGCGCGAATATTTGATCAAGCTTACCCGTCGTCTCTCCTACGGCGACCATCTGTGAGACAAGCGGCGGGAAATATTCGGGGTGTTGCGCCAAGGATTGTGAGAGTGGCTCCCCTTCGCGAACCGAATCGGCAACCCGAGCAAGAATGTCCTGATAGACAACGTTGTCGGCGATGTGACTTACGATCTCGAAGGCCTGCGCAACCGGTATGCCGCCTTTCAAGAGTAACGACATCGCGTTTGCAAACCGGGCAACTATGAGGGGCAAATATACTTTTTTAATAATCGGGAGGTGGACTTTCGAATCATCGAGGAATGCTCTCCCTTCCCTTGTTTGAAAATAATCTATGATAACGACAAGAAGAATCACAAACGCGATAACGAGGAGAACCCACCACCGCCCAAGGAAGCCCCCGACCCCCAGAAGTATCTTGCTGAATGCCGGCAAATCGACACCGGCCTGCCCGAATACCGGTTCAACCTGGGGAAAAACGAACGCAACCATGATAAAAGCGACGATAACAAAAAGGCCGATGACGATTGCCGGATAGGTGAGCGCCGAAACAGCCTTCCCGGCGAGAACGCCCTCCCGCTCCGTATAATCAGCGAGGAAGCCGATCGCCGCATCAAGGTTCCCGGTCACCTCGGCGCCTCGAACCATCGTAATGTAGAACTCGGGAAATATGGCGCCCTGTCGCTCCATCGCCTGAGAAAAAGAAAGTCCGCTGTCGATGTCCTCGGAAACCTGAAGAACTGCCTCTTTTAACGCAGGGTGGGTGGTTTGCTCGTGAAGCGTTTTTAGGGCAGCGCCGAGAGGCAATCGAGCTTCGAGGAGTGTGGCAAGCTGGCGGGTAAAAATGATCATGTCCCGCCGGCGGACGCGACTGAAATAACCCGAAACGTGATCGTACCAGCGCAGCTTCTCCGTGGCCCCCAAACTTAAGATGAAAAGGTTATGGCTTGCTAAAATATTACTTGCTGCTTCTTGAGTGGGGGCTTCCACGAGCCCGATTTGCAGCTCTCCGTCTTGAGACCGCGCTTGATATTTAAACTTCATGGCTGGTGGAAGGATTAAATCCTTTCAAGGAGAATCCGCAGATCGGCAGGATTCAAGGAATACAGCTCTGCATTCTCCATCGAGATTTCTTTATTCTTCACGAGAGTCGCAAGCGAACGGTTCAGAGTTACCATGCCCTCCTGAAGGCTCGTTTCAACGACTAGGTCTATCTGATAGATCTTCCGTTCTCGGACCAAGTTCCGGATAGCAGGATTCACAATCATGATCTCGGTTGCCGGGATTCTCCCGCCGGAAAGTCGCGGAATGAGTCGTTGAGACACCGTCGCGACAAGGGTCGCGGCGAGCTGAGACACAACCTGGCCCTGCTGTTCGGCCGGGAAGGTGTCGATGATTCTGTCTATCGTCTGAGACGCGGAATTCGTGTGGAGCGTCGAAAAAACGAGGTGTCCCGTCTCTGCGGCCGTCATAGCCGTCGAGATGGATACCGCATCTCGCATCTCCCCGATCATGATCACATCGGGATCTTGCCGCAAAATCGTGCGCAGGCCGTCGTGGAACGACGGCGTGTCGGTTTCCACTTCCCGTTGAGAGATAATGCTCCTATCTTGAGTCGCAACGTACTCGATCGGGTCTTCGATGGTGATAATATGATCTGCCCGGGTGTGGTTTACTTCGTCGAGCATCGCGGCAAGCGTCGTTGACTTCCCGTGCCCGGCGGGACCTACAACCAAAATGAACCCCTGTGAAAGCTTCGTGAAATCGTGAAGAATCGGGGGGAGGTTCAGTTCTTCTATGGTGCGAATTCTTGAAGGAATAAGACGGAGTGCCGCAGCCATATACCCGCGTTGGAAATACACGTTCACGCGGAATCTCGCTTTGTCTTCGAAGTTATAAGCAAAATCAAGCTGGCGCTCTTTCAAAAGCCGGTTTTTCTGCTCTGGACTTATAAGTTCGGTGATGAGGGCTTCCGCGACCTCCGGAGTTACGATCTGTTCCTTCTGCAAAGGCACGAGGGCTCCGTCGATGCGGAGCGTCGGCCGCCGCCCGACCGCAATATGCAAGTCAGATGCGTTCTGTTTCGCAGCGGCTATCAAAAGATCTTTTAATTTCTCTTGGTATTCTCCCATGGTGTTTCCTCGCGTTCGAGATATTTCATTATATCACGAAGCTGCTCTTTTCTTTTACTCTTCGGTTTCACGCACCACCTCTTCGGCGGAGACGAGCCCTGCGAGCGCCTTGAGAATCCCGTCCTGTCGAAGTGTGATCATCCCCTGATCTTTCGCTATTTTCAAAATCCGCTGCGCCGTAGGGCCGGTGTTGATGACTTCTTCGAGTGCAGGGGTCATCTGAAAGACTTCGTAGAGCGCAAACCTTCCGACGATACCTCTGTTCTTGCATCGAGGACATCCCGGCGCGTGATACACCTTGAAAGGTTCTTGGTGCTTCCCGGAAACCTCGGGCGGAAGTTCACTTAAAGTTTTCTTGATGACTTTCTGGAGCGCCGGCGGGGCAACCTCAGCGACTTTGCAGCCCGGACAAAGCAGCCCGACAAGACGCTGCGCGATCATAAGATTCAGCGAAACCGGAATAAGAAACGGCTCAACTTTCATGTCGATCAACCTCGGGATGACGCCGACTGCGTTATTCGTGTGGAGCGTTGAGAGCACAATGTGCCCGGTGAGCGCCGACTGCACTGCGAGACCGGCGGTTTCGTTATCGCGAATTTCACCAACCATGATGATGTCCGGATCCTGACGGAGGATCTGCCGCAGCCCGGAAGCGAAGTCGTATCCGATTTCCGGTCGAACCTGCGACTGGTTTACGCCTTCCACGAAATACTCAACGGGATCTTCAAGGCTTACGATATTTTCGGTTTCCTTGTTTAAGAGTTTCAAGAGTGCGTAGAGGGTCGTAGTTTTCCCCGATCCGGTTGGCCCGGTCACGAGAATCATTCCGAAAGGCTTCCCGAGCCCTGATTTCACAATCTCAAGACTTTTTCCTACGAGCCCAAGTTCGTCGAAGCTCCGAAGGCCCGTCGTCGGATCGAGAACCCTGATCGCGACTTTCTCTCCGAGCGGGGTCGGAAATGTGGACACCCGGAAATCAATATCTCGGTCGAATATTCTCGTGCGGAAACGTCCATCCTGAGGAATCCGCGTCTCGTCGATTTTCAGGTTCGAAATGACCTTGACGCGAGAAACGATCGGCTGACTGAGCTCGACCGGCAGAGACGCTTCCTCTTTGAGCTCGCCGTGAATACGAAATCTGATTCGAAGATAATTTTCCTGAGGTTCAACGTGGATGTCGGAAGCGCCGCTTTGAACCGCTTCAGTAAACGTCCCAGCGACGATGCGGATGACCGGGGCTTCTTCCCCTTCTCCTCCCTCTTCGAGACGGACGACCCGACCGGATACTCCTCCGGGTTTCGCACTGAACGCCTGTACTGCTTTTTCAACTTCGCTCCGATACGGAGAGTATCGGCGCATAATTTCCTGCCAATCCCTGTAGGAAACGAGGTAGACTCCCAAGTTTAAGCGATTGCGTCGAGCTAAAAATTTGAGCGCTTCTTGAGCCTTTTGGTCGTCGGGGTGGAGCATCCCGGCGACGAGAAGATCTCCCTTTTTCCCCAAAGGGACAACGCTATACGTACGGGCAGTTTCTTCTGGCACCAACTCGAGCAACTGGTTCTCAAAATGTTCGAGGTCTACTTTCTGATAAGGAACCTTCAAAATGCCGCTTTTCAGTTCCGCGATCTTTGTGTCGCTTACCATCCTCCTCCGGTACACCAGCTCTTCGGCGGATCTCCCAGAGAGAGCCGCTTCGCGACCAAGCTTCGCCGCGGCCGTTTCGTCCAAAAGTCCGGCATCTTGAAGCGCTTTGAGAAATTGTTGGTCCGTCATGACTCGCGCGCCTTCACCATTAGAAACTCAAGAATGGATTCTCGCGCCCGGCATTCCCACTCCTGGGGACGGAGATATACTGCTTCAGCAGTTGAAACTGGGGGTTGTTCAGCACCTCTTCGGAGTTGAGGTTGATCTTTGAGAGGCGCGTCGTGTCCCGCAGCCCGGACGGAGGTATGAGCTCTATAAACTCCGGTCGCTGAAAGAATACATAATAAGCGACGAGGCCCAGGACGAGAATCACGACGAGCCATGTGAGTATCGCTCCGATATTAACTTTGTTTTTCCCTTCTTCGACGATAATAGCCATATGTGTTACGGGTTTTGATAGTATGCGATGACCGTCATATCGTAGCTATAGAGATCTTGAGTCGACCTTCCGACCGGCTGAACAGTTAAGCTTCGCACATCGAATACCCGGATGTTGCTCTCGAGTCTTTTTAAAAAACCCTGCAAGTCGTCGTATGCCCCCACGAACTTAACCTGGAGCGAGAGCGTGGCGAGCGGTTTAATCGGAGCGTCTGATTCCGTTTTTTCTGTCCGAGCACCGCCGGAAGACTGAACTTCGGCGGCTGATGCCGAGAACGCCTGCGGCGCAAGTCGGTCGGCTTGCGCAAGACCGTTTAACTGTGCGAGTGCGCCTGCGACATCTTGTGTAGTAGGAAGTGCGAGAGAAACAATTTCTTGAACTTGTCCCTGCCCTTCGTAAGCGTTGATTAGATTTTGCACTTGCTTTATCGTCTGACTCTGCCGTTCGACGAACGACTGACGACTCAACTGACCACTCCGAACTTTACCCGATTCCTCGTACGCCGGGATAGTGAAGTCGATCAAAATAACAAAAGCGCCGACGACGAGCACGAGGGCGAGAATCATGCTCAAAAATCGTTTTGTTGTTTGTCTCATGGATAGCGTATTTTTATTTCGGCGTTTGCGGAATAAAAAATGCCGGTTTAAAAAATAACGTGAGATCGAACTGCCACAGGCTGTTTGATCCGACAGAAACGTTGCTAAAATTAACGCGCTCGACTCCAGGATCATTCTGGAATTCCTGGAGTTGCTCGGCGAGGTCCTCCACGCTTCGGGCAACGCCGCTCAAGGAAGCCTGGCGGCTCTGGGTATTCAAGTTGAGCTTCGTGTAATAGACGCTGGTTTGCGTATGCCTCTCGAGCCAGTCGAAAAAAGGAGAGACCACGACGTGACGCGCAAGGAGCGACTTCACGTTCACGAGCTGGGAATAAAAATTTATGATTTCCCCTTGTTCTTCGACGGAAATTTGCTGACTGAAGGCTTGGATCTGACTGTCTAATTTCTGAACCTCTTTCTCGAGGTAGGGCTTATAGCCGTAGACGAGGCCGAGGTATATAAAGAGACTCAAGAGGAAGGCGGTGCTTGAAAACATAAGAAGTTGCCCCGACCAACCGGGAGTCTGCACCGACGTCCTGCTTAATTGTTCAACGACTTTCTGGGGAAGTGCCATATATAAGGAAACTTTACTCCGAGGAGGGCCGAACTACAACCTCTGCCGAGTGAATATGCGAGGAAAATCTACTCTTTCTAGGCGAATTCCCGAAGCGCCAAGCCGAGCACCACGCTCATGTGCGGATTCAACTCCGGCACGAGAGGTTCCATGACCGCAGGATATTCAAACCGAGAGAAGGGGGCTGCCTTTACGACGGGCAGACCCAATTCGGTTTGAAAATACTTTTCGACCCCTAAGAGATTTGCCCCTCCTCCTGTTACAATGACTCGTTCCATCTTTGCCGCACCCGGAAACTGGCTCTGATAACTGAACTGAGCCTTCTTGACTTCATTAATTATAGCATCCAAAAATGGCAGCATTATTGTGGATAACTCGTAGCTTGGTCCGGTCGTAAGGATGCCTCGTTCTTTTTTTAATTCTTCTGCGCGCAAGGGGTTGATACTCAAACTCGTCGCAAGCGCCTGCGTGAGTGACGCGCCTGCAAAATCGGTTTGCACGTTAAACTTGAGCTGACTCTTTTCTGTGAGCGAAATATTCGTGGATCGGCTCCCTATGTCTATGATGATGGTCGGAGTGGGATCGTTTCCTGCAAGCGCCCGCACGACGCTTAAGCTTTCGAGCTCGAGAGCTGAAAGGCGGAGCCCGGCAGCAAGGAAAATTTTCTGATACTTCTTGATCTGCTCCTGGGGAACTGATATGAGCAATATTTGCTGCCGGCGCTGTCCCTTTTGGTCTTCAAATTCGCCGACTTTGAGCCAATCTATGGCTACCTCGGAGATCGGGAGAGGGATATATTGCCGAGCTTGAAAGACCATGGTTTTCTCGACTTCGCCGCCCTCCATCTCGGGAAAGTCGAGTACGGTCATAAAGACCGAGAAGCTTGCGAGTGAAGCGAGGGCATCTCTCGCTTGAACTTTGGTTTCCCGAATCAACAGCTTCAAAAGCTCCGCGGCTTCATCCTCGAAAATTTTCAAATTGCTTGTTTGGAGCACTTTGTTGGCTCTGAGGAGGTGGCCGCTCGACTCCAAGATGCCGTAGTTTGTCACCTCGGGAAGCTGCTTGCCGCGGCGCACTTCGACCAACTTAACCGAAGTGGTCCCGATATCGACAGCGAGATACGAAGGAGAGATTTTTTGTTTCAGAAAACCTAGCGGGTTCAACATGTGCAGACATTATATCATGCCTGCTTGCTTCCTTTTTCGCCCATGCGCAAAGAGAAAATCGGGTTTATAATTTTGAAAATCAACGCATGAACTTGCGATCTGTTCTCGATCTCATATTCCCGACTCAATGTATCCAGTGCAAAATCCACCTCGACGCGAACAATCGAGTCGGCGCGGGAGTCGTCTGCGAAACCTGCCTTGAGAGCATCCCTCTCGGGGAGACTCTCGCCTGCGGACGTTGCGGCGCGCGTCTTCCGAATGCGAAAAGAATATGTCACTTTGATTTCCCTTACGTTCTCGGAAGCGCGACGTCGTACGATAACGAGATTGCACGAAAACTCATACATACTCTCAAGTTCGATCTCGTGGAGGGCGCATCGAAGCCCCTGGGAAATCTCCTCGCCGCGTATGCGGGCCGGCTTCCGGTCGATTGGGAAACTTTCGAGGTCGTGCCGATTCCGCTTTCAAAACGGCGCGAACGCGGCCGCGGATTCAATCAGTCGCTGATCATTGCAGAAGAATTCGCCCGCAGGATGTCTCTCCGGATCTCTCACCGAATCCTCGAGCGCGCGAAGGACGGTCCTCCCCAAAGCGAACTCAAAGGCCGCGCCGCGCGGCAAGAAAACATAAGAGGATGTTTCCGGATCTCGGAGTCCCGAAAAACGATTCCGAGGAACGTCGTTCTCGTCGACGACGTAACGACTTCGGGCGCAACGTTCTTCGAGGCAGCGAGCGTACTTAAGTCTCTCAAGGTGCGGCGCATCATCGCTCTCGCAGTCGCGAAAGCTTGAGCCAAACATCCGGGAAACCGCGCGCGAGTGTGGTACACTTTGACTCATGGGCTTTCGTGAAATACAATGGGGAGCTCCGGGGTTCGAATACCGCGAGAAAGACGTTTCGTGGTATTGGCTGAGCATCATTCTTGCAGTTCTCGTACTCGGACTCGCAGTGTGGCAGAAAAACTTTCTTTTCGGGCTCTTCGTCGTGATCGCGGAAGTCCTCATTCTCGTGTGGGCCCATCGAGAACCGCTACCTGTACGCTTTACGCTTACCGAGAAAGGCCTCCTCATCGGAGGGCACTCGCTGTATCGGTACGATACGATAGCCGCATTCAGCGTTTCCGAGGAAAACGACCCGCATTTTGCAAATCTCGTGATGCACTTTCGGAAAAAGCTCCGCCCCCCTCTTCTCGTCAAGCTCCCGAGAGAAAAACTCGAAGAAGTGAGAAACGTTCTTGCGGCGCTCATCCCTCTTAAAGAGTCGGAGGATTCTTTCCTCGATACACTTGAGCGCCTGGTAGGATTTTAAAAACAGAATGCCCTCGTCGTTCAACGGATAGGACGCGAGATTGCGGATCTCGTAATAGGGGTTCGATTCCTCTCGAGGGCACCACATTATGCGGAAACTACTTTTCGCAGTCGCGGTCGCAGCGATACTCCTCGTCGGAGTCTTTGTGGTAGAAGTCGCGAGGGAGCATCCTCTCCCGGAAGAGCCGGAGCGACTCGTCGAAGAAAATGAAACCGCGCCTCCGGCGCCGCCTCCTCAAGCAACGACAACCGAACCGATCATCCCTCAAGGATTCCGGGGGCCAACAGGTCAGCCAAAAATTATTGGGCCGTCTGGCCCGCCGCCGAACTACTAGACAGGAGAAGCCGGCCTGACTAGAATGTGAATCTAGCGAGAACTGCGTTCACTAAGGTGGAAATGCGGGCGTAGTATAGTGGTAATACACCTCCTTGCCAAGGAGGAGCCGGGAGTTCGATTCTCCTCGCCCGCTCCGCAATTAGGCTTTTAGGTGTTTTGACGATGCTTCTCATAACCCGTAGGATAAAAAGACTCAATTTGGGGTCTGCGTAACCAACCGTAGACTTTTACGTTTCATATGATAGATGGCGAAGAACGCTTAATCAAAAACGCCATTAAGGGGAGGCCCTCAGCTTTTGGTTCGCTCTACGATCATTACCAGCCGAAAATTTATCGGTTTGTACTTATCAAAGTGGGCCGTCGTGAGGAAGCTGAGGACCTCACCCATCAGGTATTCCTTCACGCTTGGCAGAACATTCGAACGTACGAACATCTTGGTTTTCCGTTCTCGAGTTGGCTTTATCAAATCGCCCGCAACCAAGTTGTCGACCACTACAGAACAAAACGGAACGAGGCGAATATAGACCAAGTCGCCGAAGAACTTATCGTTTCTTCATCGCTACAACTCGACACCGAACTGAACCTAGAACTCGATCGCGTTCGGAAAGCAATCCAAAAACTGAAGCCGGAATATCAAGACGTTATCGTCATGCGATTTGTAGAAGATCTCTCTATTAAGGAAGTGGCAGTCGCTCTCGGAAAGAGCGAGGGGGCTGTGAAACTCATGCAACACAGAGCACTCAAGGAACTAAGAAACGTACTTGAAACAACTCACAGCAATGGATAAATTTCTCTCAATCATTCAAAAACTTAAATACATAGAAGCGGAAGCTGACTACACAGCGCGCTCCCGCCGTTTCATTTTGAGTATTTCAGCCGACCGGGAACCGAAGAACTTCTGGGAGCTTTTTCTGCACACCGCCCAGGTCGGCGCAGCGGTAGCCCTCACCGGTCTTCTTATCTTCCTTATTCTCGGCGGATTTTCAGGCTGGAAATCGCTTTCTCCTCTCCGCCTCTCGAGCCTCGATCCTGCGAGTCTCAAAGCCGAAGCCCAGGCAATCGATATACAGATACGGCTTACGAATTTACAATACCAAGAACCCTTGAGTGCAAGCGAATCAACCATCAAAGAAGCGGCGATATATCAAAGAAACGAAGCTGCGGAGCCTTTGGAGCAGGGAAATACCGACAACGAAGGCGACCAGGAAGAATCCCTTGGAATCGACGAGGTTCTGCTCCGCCTGGCCGAATAATCCAATGTCCCTCCGAAATACCTCAGCCGCGGTCGGCGGCATCGTTTTCCTGTCTTTTCTTGCTCTCGCGCCCGCCTCCTTCGGAGAAGAAACCGGGGCGTGCAACTTCCGCGGCGACCTCGAAGCGCTGAAAGCTGTAAAGGCAAAATTTTCCGGCTCGACAGAGAACCTTACTGCCGAGCTCGGAATGCGGAAACAGCTTCTCGCGAAGGTCACTGACTGCGCAATCGAAGAAACGAAGCAACTGAAGGAAAAGATTTCGTCGCTCCCGGTTAACGAGCCGTCCATGCTTCGTATCCAGGCAGTTTTGAGAGAACAACTCGAAGAGATCGTTTCCCGCTACGAGAATCAGAAAAGTCAAATCAAGAACCTCGGACTGCAAGGCGCTCAAAACTTTTCCCGAGATCTCCGAGAATGGAGAGTGGCGAATCATAAGCCGCTTGCCGGTAAAGCCGAGAACTTCATCACCTGGGCCGAAAACCAGCGCTTCTTCCAAACGGCCCAAGCGCGATTGAACCAAATCCGACATACGGTGCGAATCCTCAAACTCGTGGACAATGAAGAAATCCAAGAACTATACGAACGGTCTCTTTCTCAATTCGAAGCGGCGGAACGAACGAACAAATCGCTCGAAAACGCTTTCGGGCCGTCGAGTTCCCCCGAGGACTCGCTTGCGCTCATTAAGTCATCCCTCGAAGCGCTCGCCGAGACCTACCAGGGCTTCTCAAATCTGGGAGACGCTGTGAGAAAAATACTGCCGCACTGAAAATTCAAAACTGCCCTCGTCAGGCAGTTTTGAATTACGAAACAATTTTTTAGACCTTCAGGGCTACTTTACGGCCTCTTTCAGCATCTTCCCCGCCCGAAACTTCGGCTTGGTGGAAGCTTTAATCTGAATCTTTTCTCCCGTCTTCGGGTTCCGGCCTTCTCGGGCCGCCCGCTTTACTACACGGAAGGTGCCGAAGCCCGTGATTGCTACATCCTCGCCACGACCCATCGTTTTTACAATGGCGTCGAAAACGGCTTCAACGGTTTTGTGTGCAAGCACTTTGGTTTCGAGACCAGCCGCCTTCATGACGGCTTCTACTAATCCTTCTTTTGTCATAAATATTTTTTCAATCGAGTTCTTCGACCTTTTCTCGTAAGTGCAAGTAGTATAGCAAAATCAATCACGAAAAGCCACTCTCGGATCACAAGGGGATGCCCAACGACTCGAAGATCGGTTTGAATCCCTCGTATTGAGGACTCTTTGACAGGTCGGCCTCGCCGGCCACTTCAAGAAGATATTTTCTCGCCAAGTCGGTCTTGCCGGAGAAAAAATAAGCCATCCCAAGCTTCGCCTTTGTTTCGAGGTCCTGGGGCCGCATTTCGAGAGCCTCGTTATATAACCCGATTGCTTCTTCAATGTGCCCTGCATCGGCAAAATAGTTGCCGACAACGCGCGGTTCATAGAAATTCCGCCATCGCCGGCCAAGTCGTGTGGCCTCCTTCACCTCGCGATACCCGAGACCCGGGTCTCCGGCCGCAAAGGCAACGAGGCCGTAGTAAAAGTGCGCATCGGGAACGTTGGGGTCAAGTTCAAGCGTCCGCCTTAAAATATCGAGCGCGCTTTCGTAGTCCCCCCGTATCGATTTCGTCTTCGCGAGGGAAAAGTAAACTTCTTGTCGATTCGGAGTAAGCTCGAGGGCGACGCGGGCTTCTCGCTCCGCGGCGTCAAGAAGCCGCGCAGGATCCAAGTCCGAGAGCTGGTTATATAAGTCAACAATAGAGTAATGGTTGTAGGCATCCGCTGGTTGCGCCTCAACCACCTCTTCCATCGCCCGGAGCGCCGCCCGAGCTTCTTCCTCCGAAATAAGGCCCGGGTTGTAGAAGTACGCCTCTCCGACCGCGACTGCATAGTCGCGTTTGAAGTTCAGACGATACGGACTCCAGGTCGAAATCCCTTTTTTAAAGTTTTCGACCGCGGGAGAAACTCTCCCCTGAGCAATGCGGGTGAATCCCCAGAATTGATGGTACGAGGCACGGAGACTAAGAATGTTTATAACGCACATCGGAATGGTCGCAAAACAGACCACCGCGGTCACAATGTTCTCCCGGGTTCTCCTTCCTCGTGGAGCGGACTTTTTTTCTCTTCCCTTGTCGTCTGCATTGCTTTCCATGCCGGCCCGATACTTCCCGTCAACGTCGCCGAAAAGAAACGCAAGCACAAGGAGCGGTCCGATCGTTTCGAACACAAAAAAATTCCTGACAAAATATCCCGCCACCGCCGCAACAGCCACCGCTCCGAAAAGCCGATCCCGAAGACGCCTCGCCTCGAAGGCGAACACCCCGAGGAGTCCGAGGTATAGAATTCCGAGAGGTAGGCCGCCGGCCACAAAGTACTCGAGCAGCGCATTGTGCGGCTTATCAAATCTCGTTTCCTGATAACTTATCTCGAGCGCCCGGGGATCGTAATACTTATTGAAAACCACGTTGAAGTTGTCCCACCCCCATCCCGTACCAGGCCTCTCGAGAAACCCCTGCCAGCCCGACCGGAGGGCGATGAGACGGGGCACGATGCTCTTATCCTCAATGGACAAGTCTCTAAACCGGCTGAGCCCCGGAACGCCTGACCAGAAGGTGTGCGTCCGAGTCGCCCAAAACGCGGAGGTTCCGCCGAGAATAAGAACAAGTAAAAGGACATAGGGCGTCCTCCGGGCCAAGAAAGCCGGGGTAATCCGAGGCGGACGGAGAGCGAATAGAGAAAGCAACGCGAGGCCTCCCCCCAGGAGGCCGAGGATGTCTCCTCTCGTTTGAGTGACAAAAAGAGCGGCAACATTCACCGCGAGCGAACCCACGAGAAATATGCTTTCTCCTTTCCTCTCGCGCAGAAACTGCCCGGCTTTGACTTCCAGTCGTTTCAGCAGAAAGTAGAGTGCAAGAAAAACGTGGAAGAGGAGGTACCCCGCCAAAAACGTGGGATTGCCGAACGTGCTTCCTGGGCGGTCCCGCCCGCCGACGCTCTCTTGGAGTAAGATGTTGTAATTTTCGAGCTGGATGAAAGAGATGACGCCGAGAAGCACCGAGGTGAGAAGTGACGCGTACCACAGTCGCCGTAGGAGCTTTTCGTTGCCGAGGGCGGAGACGACAAGGGCAAACCCTCCAACGTGGAGGAAGGCAACGACACCAAGCGCTCGTTCCTGCGTCGACCAAAAAGCCCTCCACGGATCGACGCCCACGAGCGCGGTAAGGACGAGCACGAAGAGAAAAGCTGATCCGGCTATAAGGAGCGGCGTCCGCCTAGGGCGGTATCGAGCGTCGCGTATCGCGGCTCCGGCCCAAAGAACGAGGAGTACCTCGACCGCAATTTGGAAAAAGGCCGTTTTGGGAAGGGTGTAGGGATACACGCTTTGGCGGAAATAGAAAAGCGGGGTTCCGATGACAACCACAAAAAGAAAAAAGACTGCTCCTTTTCTCCACCATTCTGCGCTTCCCATGTAAAAACATTCTACGACAAATGTGCGTGGTGCGAAACGAGAACCCCCCGCCTTTCGGCGGGGGGTTCGGGTTCCGGTTCATCCCCCGCCATGGGCGGGGAAAACCGGGATCGAAGCAGAGACGAGGACTACGTACCTGTGGTGTACGACACGGAGTTCACCGTGATCGGGACAACCGTTCGTGACGGAAGACCGATCGCCGTTGAAGCCGCATTGTCCAGCGCATCAGTGTAGCGAATATCCGTAATGGCATTGATCGTTGCGGTCAATGTCTGCGAGATGTTCGCCTGAGCCGCTAGAGTCTTTGTGGAGTCAATGCGGAGTGTCCACGTTCGGGACGTGCCCTGCGTTACAACCTGACCACTTGAGGTCGACCCAAGGTTAAAGGTCTTCGTACAAGTGTTCGAGCCGTTGCATGCGGTGCTCGAGGTCGTGTTGCCCGAGCCCAACGAGTTGCCGCTCTCATCGATAAGCGTTACTCCATCCAAGAACGTCGCAATCGAAGGCGCGGTGCCACTGAAGGTGACGACTACGCTGTTCACTGCAACCGTTCCGGCGGAGTCCGCCGTAAAGGTAAGAGATGCAAGGTTGTCGGACGGCGCTTTCGCGCGACCGGATGACACGCCAAGCGCAGCTGCGGCGAACGTAAGTTTCGATCGGAGAACCGTCTGCGTCGAAGCGGTTGCTGACGAGAGAGTTACCGAAGAGCTTGCGTTCGAGGTTGAACCCTTCGCATCGACTGTTTCAGTCGTTTCGTCGTTATCCGAGTCGGTGGAAGTCGCGATCTTGAAGACGTGGGTCGTGTTATCCGTCGCACCCGATGAAGAGTACGAGGCAACTCCGGCCTTCAGCACCAACAAGAGCGATCCAGCTTTCGGAATCACGACGGGGTTCGCAAAGCTGAACTTGTAGTAGTACCCGGAACCAGGATTCGAACTCGAAGCAGCAGTGTTCGCTGATCCGGCCGTTGCAAGAGGCGTCGCGAGATCCGTGCTCTTGAAGAGCTGAAGGTTCTCGAACGCGGACTTGACCGTGCCGGTCGTGGCGACCTGGTCGAAGATGTTCAAGTTATCGAGTTTCACATCTTCAATGTTCGAGGTCTCGGTGAACCTGAAGTAGGCCATCGAGTTCCCAGCCGAGCCCATGACGAATTGATCCGCCGGGGCAAGGCTTGTGTCGGCAGTCACCGTAATCGATGACTGGCCGGCAATGACGATATCCTGTCCAGTGGTCGAGGAACAGCTGATTGCGGTAAATGACGACGCGCCGCTTGCCGCACAGCCGCTCACTGTCGAGATCGCGGCTTTCGTGCCAGCCGTCGCGGAACTCAAGACGTCCGCATAGACGTCAACGATCGTCGTTCCGCCCGCAGGAACCGTAAACTGGGTTCCCGCAAACGAGTAGGACGCGCTGTTCGTGACAGTGCCCTGCGAGTTGCCGAACTGCACGCCATTTATCTTCACGCGCAAGTTCTGCAAGACCGAGGCGCTTGAGCTCGATACCTGGATATTCACCGTCGATACGTTCACACCCTCGGCGGATGCAGCAGCAAAGGCAAACGAGCCGATTCGCTGATTCACCGAGTTCGCAGACATGGTCTGCGTGCCCACTGCACTGTTCTTAGAAACCGTGAGTGAGTTCGAAGCCAAGGTAAGCGTGCTACCCGACGCAGAACCGCTGTTTGCGACCTGCGAAGAGGTTAGCCCTTGGAGGTTGTTGTTCGTGCTTGCGGACAAGGCGCCAACAACAGTGCTAAATCCAGCAGTTGACTGGATGTCGCCCTTCAAGGAGAGCACGCGGGTCGTGTTCGCGGGAACGATGTAGTTCACGTTCGAGGCACTCGTCCCGAAGCAGTCTGTGTAGACCAATCCGCTCAATCCAGCCGCGCCACCGTCCGTACAGGTATTCGACGTCGGAGGCGTGTTGATCGTGGTTCCAAGCTGACCGCCTGCGTCGTCAACCAAGGCGACGTTCTTGACCATGTTCGACAAAGTGGTGGTCGTTCCGGTGAAGGTCATCGTAAAGGTTAAGAACTTCACTTTCACGGCCTCGCCTGCCGCGTAGATCGCAAACTTCGCAATCGTGACGCCAGACTGCCCCTTGGCTACCGAGCCGGTCGGGGTATCCGTCGCCTGGGTTACCGTGATCTGACCCTGTTGAATCGAGACTTGCGAGCCAGTGTCTGATTCGGCAGCCACCGGGACGTTGTACTGCGAGTCAACCGCGTAGATGTCGTACGAGTTCAAGATCTCAAACTGGAAGTTATACGACGGAGAACCCATGATATCCGCGAACACCTGAATGTTGTTTGACCCTGTATTCAGGTTCCCAGGATTCGCCGACGCATCGAAATGCGCCGATCCGTCTCCCGGTACGGCCGCCAAGGTCGATCCGATTTGCGTGCCGTTCACGACGAGCTTCACGTTCCTCAAGTCCGACTTGCTCGCGGAACCAACGACTTTGAAGGTGATGCCTTTAAGCCACACCTTGCTGTTTGAGACGTTGAAATTCCACGCGCCCACAAGCGACCCCTGGGTCCCTGCGGTTACGGTCGTCGCGATCGAGGACGAAGTCACGGTCATGGAGGCAATCGCCGGATTCGACACCGACGTTACCGTGAAGATGTTCCCGTTCATGGGGAACCCGCCAGCCGGTGTGATTGCATTACCCGATCCATCGGTTGCAGACACATCTGCGGCAGAAGAAAGCGCAAACGCTACCGTGTTGCCGGCGGAAAGACCCGTTGCCGGATCGATCGCGAGCGTCAAGGTTCGTGTCTGCCCGGGGTTTATGACCCATCCCAAACCCGGGAAGTCAAGAACGCCTTGGTTAAGGGAACTGTACTGCGCGACAACTTTGCCTCCCTCGATGAGGTAGGCGGATGAAATGGAGCTGTCGGAGAGTACGCCCTGTTTCCTAAACTTCAAGCCGTTCACTGTGACTGCGCCCGAGTTCCCGGCGGTAAGGGATACCGCCAACACTTCCACCCGAGCCGCCGAAGCGCCCGAAGAAGAAATGAGGGATCCGGCCGGAGGATTGCTTGAAGCAACGCTTACCCACAATCCGGATGCCGGTGCGGCTGGTCCTGTCGGTCCGGGCATTGATGGGCCGGGCATTGAGGGACCTGCCATTGTCGCCATAGCCGCTCTGGTTTTTGGACCAAAGTAGCCAGCGGTGGGAGAAACGCCGTTTGCGGCCTGCCATGCAGCCAAGGCTGCTTGCGTCAGCGAACCAAAGTACCCGGTCGGCGCTGAAACGGCAGTAAGGTGCCCCTTGCTAATCAGAATTTGCTGGAGGGCGCTTACATCATCGCCACGGCTTCCCACGGTGAGGTCGCGGGTAAAGTTGTAGGACGATGACGGCATGCTGCTGCCTCCCGCATTCAGTTGAGCTTGGAGCTGAGCAATCTGCTGTAAGAGCGCTGCGATCTGGGCCTGAAGGTCTGCGTTCGTCTGGGCTTGCGCAACCGGCACAAGAAGGAATGCGCCCGACATCCACAGTCCCGTGGTCGCCGTGAGCACTCCAGAAACGAATTTCTTACTGAATGTATTCATTTATTTTTCGATTTGTTAATTGTTATCGACCTGTATAGTTTTATTTGGTCGTCGACCTTTTTATGTTATGTCGGTAACCTGCTCATCCAATTTCGACCCTCCGCATCATCTGTGAGGAAGATGAGAGAGGAACTGGGCTGGGCAGGGTTCGTATCGTGGGGAAAAAGAAAAACTCGCTTTCGAAAGCGAGGCTGAACCGCAAAGAAATTCGGGATCCAGCCTCACTCTGAACCCTTGGATGACTTGAATTATAGCAGGGCTTGGTTTCCCAAAAACCAGTGGCTGTGGAAAACCGGGCCGAGCAATACTTATAACGAAATGGGAGGTATTAGGTTACGTGGTCTCGGGGGGAAGTGAGGGGACCGAAACGGGAGCCTGGAGCACCCCCCTCTCCCGTATTCGATAGAATGTTCCCGGGCCGCCACCTCCGGAACGATCGATATGCCCCTCCTCGATAAGTTTCTGCAGGTCATACCGCAAGGTTCGTTCGCTCACGCCGGGCATGAATTCCTGAACATCCTTCAGGCGGCATCCTGCCTGACCAGGCAAATTGCCGATTTGCCGAATTCTCTCAAGAATTGCCGATTGCCGCATTTCTGATCCAGGGCGATGTGGCTGATTCTGGATAAACGATTCGTGATTTATCCTCTGAAAAATATCAGTTTTCTTTATTTCCCTTTCTTTCATTGCCGGATTGCCTGATTCCAACTCTTTTTTTCCCTCCCGGGACATCGCATTTTGGGTTCTTTCTGAGTTCACTGATCCTTTGAGAATTTCTTCAAGGGAAGACTTGAGGGGCTCGGGAGACTTCTCGATGCCGGAAATCATCTCTTGAAGTTCCCCGAGGTTCTTCCCGATAAGTTGAGAATTCGCTGGATGCGTCCTCCCCGTTCCTACTGCAAGCTGCAGGATATGGCCAGTGAGAGTAAGCATTCTCCGAACAGTGCGGTAGTCGCTTTCGGAAACGCTCTCCATAAGTTTGAGGGCCTGTGCCTCGAGCCGTTCGGCTAGGGGAGAATGTCGAATGGCATCGGCAAGCTTAAAGAGGGCGTAGGCTGTTTCGAACGCCTTTGTAAGTATTGGGGATTCGCTCTGCTCCATAGGCATACAATAAAAGATTCCAGAGAGTATAAAAAGCATCCCTCGGCCTGTCAACTGCGAGACCAGGACCGACTCTCTAGGATGCTTGAGAATCCAGCTTTGCGAGGATGTGCTCGCCCTTCCGAAGGCTTTCGATCGTGCCGCAATCCAGCCGCGTGCCGATAAACTCCCATCCGTATACCTTCCCTTTTTTCAGAAACTCTATCTGAAGCGCAACCGCAAGGCGCAGTTCTCCGTAGCCCGGTTGTGGGAGGGCATCGGCAATTTTCTTCAGATTTTGGAAAATTTCCGGAGTAAAAATATATCCTCCGATGATAACGAAATTCGACGGAGCGCGCCTCGGAGAGGGCTTCTCCACTATTTCGGTAAGTCGGTAGAAACCTCCGCTGGGGAGCTCTGCGCTTCGCCTCTGAACCCGCTCGATTCCCACGACACCGTACCGGGAAACTTCTTTCTTGGGAACACGCTCGAGAAGAATGACCGGTGCGTGATACGCGTAGTGAAACGAGAGAAGCGACTGGAGAACCGGAGTTTCGCTCACGATCACGTCGTCGCAGAAACGAACGGCGAATGGCTCGGCTTCGATGCGATCCGCCGCCTGGAGGACCGCGTGGCCGTCGCCGAGCGGCTCTCGTTGAAACCGGAGATGGAATGCAAGCATCGGGTACCGCTTTTTCGCCGCCCGCAGGTATCGTGCAAAGTGGTTTTTTTGCTTAGGACCCAGAACAAGAATTGCTTCCCGCATTCCGCTCCGATATGCCTCGTCGAGAGCGTAATCAAGGAGCGGCCGCCCGCGCAGAGGCACAAGAGCCTTCGGCGTGTGCAATGTAAGCGGTCGCATACGTTTCCCGACTCCCGCCACCGGGAACACGATTTTTCTCACTGTGTTCGGCCTCATCGCATCGATTAAACGCTCCACTCCGCGGCTGCGAGAATTCCGACTACAAAGATAAATACAAGGGAAAAGTTAAAGAGCAGGCGCGGGCGCGTGAGCACGCCCCTGCCCCTTGAAAATAAAATTTCAACGAAGAAGAAGTTCGTGATGAGAAAAAGGCCGGACCGCTCGAACGTGCCGAGCGGCACAAAAAGGAGCACGAGCGCGAGCTGCCAAAGAATAAACGAGGCAACGCCGATCTCGAGGAACGTTCTAAGTTTCTCCTCCCGACTGACCGAAAGCCTACCCCCCAACTCGGGGCGGCGCGACAGATTCCACGTAAGGAAGAAAAACACTGCGGCAGGAGCAAGAGATGCAAAAAATGACATCCCCGAATCTATGCTTCGGGCAGTCTCGAAAAAATACCATGACGTCAAGAACAGAAGAAGGAGCTCAAGCACTTGGTACGCAGTAAATCGCTCGATGAATGTAAGCTCTTTTATGCCGAGAAGCAAATAAAAAACGACGGCGAGGAAGCATGCGGTGAAGAAGGTGTGCGGAAGCGTCCATCCGAAAAACATAAAGAGCGCAAACGGCAGGAAAAACCGGAGTGGCCGAAAAATCGGGACAAAATACAAATAGGAAACGACGAGAAAGAAAGCCCAGAATGGCAGGCGAATCCACACAAGCCCGACAAGAAGCGATTTAAGCGCTAAAGACCAAGGAATCTGCCTTGTAGCTAATTTTAATTTTATTGCCATCTTTGAGTTCGCCTCGAATGATCTTGTCGGCGAGCTTGTCGAGAATGATTTTCTGAATGAGGCGCTTCAGAGGCCGGGCTCCAAACTCCGGACTGAAACCTTCTTTCAAGAGGTGTTCGCGCGCCGCGGAGTCAATTTCGATTTTCATTTTACGCTCGGCGAGTCGTTCTTGAATCTGGCCGAGTTGAATGTCGATGATCTTCTCGATGTCTTTCTGTTTGAGCGGATTGAAAATAATAATCTCATCAATGCGGTTCAAGAACTCCGGCCGGAAGCTGTCCCGTAAGGCCGCCATCACTTTTTCTCTGTAGTTCTTGTGATCCTCGGAAATTCCTTCCAAGAGACCGCCTCCGTTGAATCCGAAACTCGACATCGCCCGAAGATACTCGCTCCCTACGTTCGAAGTCATAACAATAATTGAGTTTTTGAAGTTCACCACCTTTCCCTTGCCGTCCGTAAGCCGCCCGTTGTCGAGGATCTGTAGCAGGATGTTAAACGCCTCGGGGTGCGCTTTTTCGATCTCGTCGAAAAGAATGATGCTATAGGGGCGGTGACGGACAACTTCCGTGAGCTGACCTCCCTCTTCGTGTCCTACGTATCCCGGAGGAGAACCGACGAGGCGGCTTACCGCGTGGCGCTCCATGAATTCAGACATGTCGATGCGGATAAGAGCTTTCTCATCGTTGAACATGAATTCAGCCAAGGCTTTCGCGAGCTCCGTCTTTCCAACCCCCGTCGGGCCAAGGAACATGAACGATCCCAGGGGCCGGTTTAGGTCGGCAAGCCCCGCTCGCGCCCTCCGCAGGGCGCTTGCAACCGCCGTGATCGCTTCGTCCTGCCCCACAACCCGCTCGCGGAGAACCTCTTCGATTCGAAGGAACTTCGAACTCTCCGACTCGAGCATCCGCTTTAGCGGAATCCCCGTCCAGACGGCGACAACGGCCGCGACGTCTTCTTTATCAACCGACTCCTTCAGAAAAGTCTCGTCTCGTTTCTCTGTCCCTTTCTTAGCCGGACTAAAGTGTTTCTTTTCGAAAATAGCGAAATCTTTTTCGGCCTGGGGCAGCTCTCCGTAAATGATCTGGGCGACCCGCTCAAGGTTGCCCTCTCGCTCCGCGACTTCCGACTCCCGTCTCAGGGTCTCAATCTTCTGGCGCAGCTGGTGCAACGTTTCGAATTTCATTTTCTCCGTGCGCCACCGGGCGGAGAGATCATCGTTCGTTTCTTTCAGTTTTTTAAGTTCCTTTTCGATTTCTTTGAGGCGCGCGGCTTCTTTCTTGCCCTCTTTGAGAAGGGCCTGTTTTTCAACTTCGAGGCGCGTAAGCTCCCGCCTCACTTTATCGATTTCTTTCGGTAAACTCTCGCTTTCAAGCCGGCGCGCGGCGGCCGCCTCGTCAACGAGATCAATGGCTTTGTCCGGCAGGAATCGGTCGGTGATATACCGCGCCGAAAGATTCACCGCCGCGACAATCGCTTCATCGCTGATGCGAAGGCCGTGATGAATTTCGTATTTTTCTTTGAGGCCGCGGAGGATTGCGATGCTGTCCTCGATTGACGGTTCATCAACCACAATGGGCTGGAAGCGGCGCTCAAGAGCCGGATCTTTTTCGATATATCGCTGATACTCCCGGGTTGTAGTCGCTCCGATCGCATGGAGCTCGCCGCGCGCAAGAGCTGGTTTTAAAAGGTTGGAGGCGTCAACCGCTCCTTCGGCGGCTCCAGCGCCGACTATTGTATGAATCTCATCGACAAAGAGGATAATGCGCCCGCTTGCGTTTTTAATCTCCTTTACGAACGCCTTGAGACGGTCTTCGAACTCGCCCCGGAACTTCGTGCCCGCGATAAGCGCGCCGAGATCAAGCATTAAAATTTCCTTCCCCTTGAGGGGCTCTGGGACGTCGCCGCTTATAATGCGCTGCGCGAGGCCTTCAACAATCGCGGTCTTCCCCACGCCGGGCTCGCCGATCAAGACGGGGTTGTTTTTCGTGCGACGCGAGAGAACCTGCATCACTCGGCGCAATTCCTCTTCGCGGCCGATCACCGGATCGAGCTCGCCGTTTCTCGCCTTCTCCGTCATATTGATTGCGTATTTCTCGAGCACCTGGAACTTGGTTTCAGGCGTCTCATCCGTAATCCGTGTTGAGCCCCGGAGCTGGGCAAGCGTCCGGAACGCAGTCTCGCGCCTGAGTCCGAACTGTTCGAGAATGCTCTTTGCCGCAGACGGAACCTCGAGAAGCGCGAGGAGAAGATGTTCGCATGAAACGAATTCGTCTTTCTGCTGCGCCGCCACCTTTGCCGCTTGATCAAGCACTCGCATGAGTTCCTGCGAGAGATAGAGCTGGCTCACGTTTGATCCTCCGACAAGCTTCGGGAATCGCTCGAGTTCTCCTTGTACTTGCTGGTTCAGCTTCTCTAAGTTCACTCCAGATCTCGTGAGTACTGGCACGACGAGTGACTGATGGTCTTCAAGAAGGGCGGACAAAAGATGGAGGGCTTTGAGCTCGCCATGATTCTGTCGGGCGGCCGACTCCTGGGCATTTTGAAGCGCTTCCTGGGCTCTGATTGTAAAACGATGAAAGTTGGGCATGGATGGTTCGTTCGACAAGCGGGTTTCCGCTTCAGCAAAGATTATACCACTACCGGCGACGGATTGCCGGCGCCGCAGAGCTTCCGTTGAGAAAATTTATAAATTAAGACTGAACTTTTGTCAACTACTCGCTCCTCTTCGCGAGTGTCACGCGGAACATTACCTCCTTACCTTCGCGAAGGACTTTCAGCGTGACAGTTTCCCCAACACTCTTCTGGACAATCAATGCCCCAAGAGGATTGTCGTTGTCCACCTTCTGCCCGTTAAGCTCGACGATGATGTCTTCCGCCCGAAGACCTGCTTTTTCCGCCGGAGAATCGGCCATAACCGCAGGACCGTCTTCCATTCCCCTGAGAAGCGCCCCACGTGTCACGGGCAATTTCTGCTCTTCGGCGATTTCGGGCGTTATAACTATGTAGCGAACACCTATGAACGGAATCTGGATTTCTCCGCTCGTCTTCACCGATTGAATCGCCCGCTTCGCTTTATTGATAGGAATTGCAAAACCGATATTCTGGGCGCCCGACACGACTGCGGTGTTTATTCCGACTACCTGCCCCCGGAGGTTAAGGAGCGGCCCGCCGGAATTCCCGGGGTTGATGGCCGCGTCAGTCTGTATGACACCGTGAATCGTTTCGACGCCTCCTCCGCCGGCCGCCGTGATGTTCCTTGCAAGGCCGGAGATGACCCCTACAGAAACTGTATTCCGGAACTCCGCCAACGCATTCCCGATCGCAATGGCGGTCTGCCCAAGTTCGAGCGCGTCAGAATCGCCGAGCTCGACCGTCGGCAACCCCGTGGCGTCGATTTTCACGACCGCAAGATCCTGGAGCGGATCGCGCGCAAGAACTCTCGCATCGTACTTCTTGCCTTCGTTCGTAAACACAGTGTAAGAGGCTTTCGGATCCGAAATGACGTGTTTGTTTGTGATCACTAAGCCGTCGGAGGAAATAGTGAACCCACTCCCCCCTCCCACTTGTTCCAGCCGAGAACCTTTCTCGCACGGCTGAGAAAATTGAGGAAAATCTCCGAAAAACTGCCTGAACTCCTCTGGTAAGTCCGCGAACGGATTGAAGGGGCAATTTTCTAAGATAGGGACATTTTTCGACACCGTAATCGCAACAACCGCCGGAGAGGCTTTCTTTACGGCCTGGACGACCGCTTTTTCGTAGTCGATAACCGGCTGATACAGGGGCACACTTGGCTCCGGACGAACTGCTTCCGGTTTTTGAGGAGCACCCGGCGCGGAGGGTGGTGCCGAAATGTCGGGAGATTTTCCTTTGAAGGGAGCAAGAAAATTATTCCAAAGGTCGGTTAAAAAGTCCGCCTGCGCGCGAGGTGGCGCTGAAAACGACGCGAGAAACCCCCCGAGGGTTACGCCGAGGAAAAAAATAATGAAAAACTTTTTCCGCTGTGACATGGTCCTCATTTCGTAACGCTTCGGAGTACTATTGTAATGACCCGCAAAGCTCTGTCAACATCCGACTTCTTGATATATTTTCCGAGACTTAGTCGAATGCTCGACCGGGCGCGCGCTTCAGAAAAGCCCATTGCGCGAATGACGTACGACGGCTCTGCGGCACGGCTTGAGCACGCGGATCCCGCCGAAACCGCAAGTCCCAAAAGATCGAGGTGTGTGAGGAGTTCCTGCGCATTCTTCCCCGGAAAATAAACATTTAAGATGTGAGGGAGACTTTCTTTGGACCCGATCGAGGGGCCGTTTACTTTCGATCCGGGACACAATTGCCCGATCCCTTTCCATAAAAGACGAGTGAGGACGCGGATTCTTTCGGCCTCCCGGCTTCGGCTTTCAAGAATAAGCCCTACGGCTTTCCCCAGTCCGGCGATGAGCGGAACGTTTTCGGTTCCGGAACGAAGACTGAATTCCTGTCCGCCGCCGGTCAGGACCGGATCGATTGGGGTGTTTTCCCTGACGAAGAGGGCTCCCACACCTTTCGGCCCGTATATCTTGTGGCCCGAAAACGTCATACAGTCTACGCCCAACCGCTCCACGTTGCAGTCGAGAAACTGGAAAGCCTGACTCGCATCGGAATGAAACAGGGGGTAGAGAGATGCATACGCCGCTCTGGCTTTCCGAATGAGTTCTCCGATCTTTTGAACCGGCTCGATCGCGCCAGTTTCGTTGTTGCCATACATGATGGAGACGAGTGAGATGTCTTCGTCCAGTAATTTTTCGAGAGCCGCGAGATCAACTATTCCTTCTTTGTTGACGGGAATGCGTATTACCTCGACGCCGTCTTTTACAAGATCCTCCGCCGTCTCGAGAATCGACTCGTGCTCGATCGCCGAGACAAGTAACTTGGGAGTTCTCTCATATTTTCGTTTCCATGCACGCACAATGCCGCGAAGAACAATGTTATTCGCTTCGGTTGCCGAACCGGTAAAGATAAGTTCTCTGAATCGCGCCCCGATGGAGGCGCTTATCGCCTCTCTCGCTCCATCAACCGCCGCGATCGCTTCCTGACCAAATCGGTGAAGCGATCCGGGATTCCCGAATCGAAAACGAAAGTACGGCCGCATTGCGGCTTCAACCGCCGGATCAATCGGCGTGGAAGCCGCGTAATCAAAATAGAGATGCTGTGGCTCCTTTGGCTTCCCGCGATGATTGTCTTTGTCCCTTCGGTGCATCGAAGTTGATTTTCAGAATCTCTCCCGTCCGCCTGTCTGGCATTAAAAAATACTTTTTGGAGCGGTAGAGGTCGTAAAGGTCTTTCGTGAGTTTAACATCGTTGAGACAATATTCCTTAAGTTCTTTAATCTTCCCTTCCCGGTAGAGCACGGTGGCCTCGCTCCCGTGCCGGTCTTTCCCGACCCCCAAGTTTGCCTGTGCCAGCTTATTCAGACTTATACGCTGACCCGACACAGTCTCAAGCTCCTCAAGCAGATCAACTCTCGTTTTTTCCCACAGATTTGGCTTCTCTTCCAGGGGCAATCTCCGAAAGTGGATGTTTAAGACCGGAACGTCATACCGGTTAATACTGAACCCCACCAGTCGGTTGCTTGTCGAAAAAAGCTCCGCGGCCTTCCCGAGCTCCGCCTCTTCAAAACAGAAGTACTTATCCTGATCGTACGAGTAAACTCCGACGACCGAGATTTTAAGGGCTTCGAAGTTGTCCCAGCCGACCCCCGGATCCGTGAAAAAATTCTGTGTCTCGATGTCAAAAACGAGCGTATCCTCAACAGTCTTCCTATACATGCCGATCGGCAACCTTTGATGCCGCGTAGCTTTCCGGCTTTGTCTTCGCCTCAAAGTTGTTTGCACGAATCATGCCTACTACCTCCTGGATCATCGCGCTCGTCGGGCCGTGTTCCCCCACATCGGCGTGAATCTCGAAGTCAAAGGAGGGAATGTTGGTACCCTCAAATTCCGTAAGAAGTTTTTTCGCGATCTCGAGCGAGATAAGTACTTCTCGGATAATTCTGTCGCGGAGATTGTGTGTCTTTTGAGAATCGAGTCGCCGCCAGAAGTAGCGCCCGCCGTTCCCGACTCGATGGATGACGATCGCGGTTACAAAGTCAACGCGGCCGCTTGCAAGAAGCTGCGAATCTGTCCCAATCGTAACCTTGTAGCTCCGCTTGGGCTCGGTCTGCATAAAGCGGAGAATTTCTTCGACGACCTGCGGAATGGTGAGCTTGAGTCCAAAAGAGCTGTTTAAAAATTCTGGCATCACGCCCACTCTACCGCGAGCAAGGTTCTGTTGTCAATAAAAGCGTCCGATGTCTTCTCTTCACTTCTCTTCACTTCTCTTCGTCCTTCTCCAAATCCAGACAGACGGAGTTTATACAATAGCGTTTCCCACTCGGCGCGGGACCGTCGTCGAATAGATGGCCCAAATGGGATCCGCACTTGCCGCACGTCACTTCGACTCGACGCATGCCGTGGCTCGTATCTTCGGCGTACGCAAGACTCGTTTCGGAAATCGGAGTGTAGTAACTCGGCCAACCAGTGCCGGAATCGAATTTGGCGTCGGACGAAAAAAGTGGGTTGCCGCACGCTGCGCATTTGTATACTCCTTTCTCCTTGGAATCGAAGTATCTTCCCGTAAACGGGCGCTCGGTACCTTTCTCGCGCATCACGCGATACTGCTCCGGAGTAAGTTTCTCTTTCCATTCCATATTATCCTTCGGAGTATTATGCATATGTAGCATTTTATACTCCCGTCTGGGAAATAAGAAAGCGCCCGCCGACGAGGATTGAACTCGTAGACTAAGCGGGCGCTTCGCGGGAGTTAGACGGAGCAGTCGGTAGGCAGGGGGAGACCCTGTACCTCGGCGAATTTTTTGAGCCTTGCTTGAGCGCTGTCTGTCGCATTGGAGAGCCTCGCTGTGAGAGCCTTCATCTTGGTGATGAACGTGCAGGCCGCCGTGACACGGTTCGCAGGAGGCATCGCCTCCTTGCTAACCGCGAAAAGCGAACTGTACCTCTGTTCAATGTGGGCTATTAACTCCTCCGCGGTTTTCGTAACACTCTCAAGGCCGTTCGTACTCACCGATGTTTCACTCCTTTCCCAATCCAAGCAGGATTGTAGCCTCGAAGGGCTACTTACATTATAGTGCGTCCCCGTCCCCGAAAGCGCAGTGAGTGCTTCTTGTGTGGAAAGGATGTGGAAAGCAAGAATTTGATTACCTTTTTCGTCTCTTCGGGACCCGACACTTTTACGTAATCAACGCCTGTTTTGACCGCGGCGTAGTCGTTCCCGCCGGGGAAAATGGCGTCTCCCACAAAAAGCATATCTTTTATGGACATGCGGAGGTGTTTTGCGATCTGCCGCACGCCGTACTTTTTGTCTATGCCCCTTCGAGTAACGTCGATTGAAGTGAACCCAGCGGCGTGGACTTCAAGTCCCGGGAGCCGCTTCTGCATCATCCTCGCGATTTTCAGCTTCAGTGGAGTGTTTTCTCTTGTCCACTTTTCCTTGAGAAGCACTCCTTTCTTTCCAAGTACCGCAACCACATCCTGGCCGAGAGCAGAAAAAGTGACTTGCGTCCTGCGATCCTCGATTACTTTTCCGTATATCCTTTTCGGAGGAACGTAGCGGATTTCTTGGAGAGTTTCTTGAAATGCTTTTTGTATGCCTGCCCGCTCTCTTTTTGAAAGCTCAAAGCTGTATATTCTCTTCCATCCATTATGATACCGGTAGAAAGATGTGGCCGTGGTAGGAAAAATAAAAAGCCGAGAAAGTAGCGAGGGGGGGCATTTCAGCTCGGCGACGAACTGTTTTTCGAATTGTACGTATGTGCCTCCGCCAATGACGGCGACTCTTTTCTCTTTAAGAAGCGCATTGAGGGCGCGGGACATCTCAAATTCGAGATTCGATTTAGTCTTTGTGAGCGTGCCGTCGAGATCAAACACGACGAGTTTTTTGTTCCTAAATTTAGGCCTCAGCTTCATGAAAGTAAAAGCATTCACCACATTCTAGCAAATTTGAGTTTTCGCCCATAATCACCGAAAATATGGGAGATGCCAAGACGTAGAAGAGAAGAAAACGAAACCGAAGAGAAGCCGTCTCGCGAAAAAGCTCGGCGGCTCCGGAACGAAACGAAAAAAAGCATTTGGGGCGTTGTGTGTATCGGTCTCGCCGTTATCCTTATTCTTTCAGGAATCGCCAAGGCAGGACCGGTTGGGAACTGGCTCTACGCGATACTCGAAACGCTAGTCGGATGGGGATATTTCTTATTGCCCCTCAGCCTCCTTCTCGCCGGGACGGTGCTTCTCCTCAGAGAGCAGCAGGAAATTATAAGTACCGCATTGATTGGAGCAGGTCTCCTCCTCGTTTCGGCACTCGGCCTCATCGATCTTTTTGCGGCCGGCCAAGGGGGATGGCTCGGGCTCGTTTTGGGATCTCTCAAAATTCCCTTCGGTCAGCTGGGAGCCCTGATCATTAATATCGTGATCCTTCTCATCGCCGCGCTAGTGACGCTCAACATCCCGATAGAAGTAAGTTGGCCGAAAAAAGAACGGAAAGAAAGAAGGGCCGAGGATGCTCTCACGATCGTGGGCGAGGCGAAAGAAGTCCCTCAAGAGACCGAAGCGAAGAGTGCCGCGACTCAAGAAAAAGAAACGGAGAAAGTTCTTCCGAGAACGAAACCAAAAAGAGGCGGTGCGCCACCGAGTACGTCCATCGGAGGCAAGGCGTATTCGTTTCCTCCCCTCTCGCTTCTCAAGGCGGGAAGCGAGAAACCGACGACTGGAGATCTCCGCGCCAACGCAAACATTGTTAAACGAACGCTTGATAGCTTTGGAATTCCCGTTGAGATGGGAGAGATCAACGTGGGCCCGACCGTCACTCGATATACGCTGAAGCCTGCGGAGGGAGTAAAACTCTCAAGGATCACAGCGCTCCACCAAGATCTCGCGCTTGCCTTGGCCGCCCATCCAATACGAGTCGAGGCGCCCATCCCTGGGAAATCGCTCGTCGGAGTGGAAGTCCCGAACAAAGCTGCAGCGCTCGTCCGCCTCGGAAGTCTCATGGCGTATCCGGAATTCCAGGAATCTGGATCTTTAGGTTTCTCACTGGGGCGCGACGTAAGTGGCGAGCCTATTTTCGCGGACATTGAGCGAATGCCGCATCTTCTTGTCGCTGGAGCGACGGGCAGCGGGAAGTCAGTTATTATTCACTCGCTTATCATGTCGCTTCTCTTTAAAAATTCCCCCGCAACGCTTCGCTTGATCCTTATCGATCCGAAACGCGTCGAGTTGTCAGCGTACCAGGGACTTCCTCACCTCGTGGGGCCGGTTATCACGGAAAGCAAAAAGGCGATAGGTGTTTTCCGGTGGGCGATCCAGGAAATGGAGCGTCGGTACGACCTCTTGCAAGAAACGGGGAGCCGCGATATCAAAAGCTACAACTCGAATGGCCGCGGTGAACCGCTTCCGTATCTTCTTGTCATCGTCGATGAACTCGCGGATCTTATGACGACGTACGGCAGAGAAGTCGAGGGATCGATCGTGCGGCTCGCCCAAATGGCTCGAGCAACGGGAATCCATCTTGTGCTTTCGACCCAGAGGCCATCCGTAGAGGTCATCACCGGACTCATTAAGGCGAACATCACCTCTCGGATTGCCCTTCAGGTCGCAAGTCAAATTGACTCGAGGACTATTCTTGATACATCGGGTGCAGAAAAACTTTTAGGCAGCGGAGATCTCCTCTTTATATCAGCAGAACTCTCAAAGCCGAAGCGTATCCAGGGCGCGTACATTTCCGAAGAGGAGGTTAGGAAAGTCACCGATTTCATCCAAGAGCATAATCAGGGGATAAGCGCGGGAGAGATTGAGGCCAAGTTTGATCCCCCGACTCAGCAGTCTTCAGGAAACACGACCGGCGATGTGTTTGACGAATTCCTAGAAGAAGGGGAAGATGAACTCTACGAAGAGGCGGTGCAGGTCGTCCGAGAAGCCAAAAAAGCTTCGGCATCCCTTCTCCAGAGAAGGCTAAAAGTTGGATATGCCAGAGCGGCCCGTCTTCTTGATCTCATGGAAAAAAATAATCTTATTGGCCCGGGCGACGGCGCAAAACCACGAGAGGTGTACTCGGAAAACCTCGGCGCACTCGACGATTCATGACAAACTCGGATTACCCGGATTTCGAATATCTCTTTAACGAAAAACTCCGCGAACGCGGGCTCACGCTGAAGCGGCTCTCGGAGTTGAGCAACATCGCAACGAGCCATCTTGAAAGTCTCCGGAGCGGAGACTTCGGATCGCTCCCGCCCGCTCCGTATGTGAGGGGCTATTTGAGGCGCCTCGGATCACTTCTCGGGTTCGATCCAGAGGTATGGTGGGAACGCCTGAAAGCCGGCAACCTCGTCAAAGTTTCAGGTGAAGGCGACGAACTTCCGAGGAACCGTTTTGCGAAACGATCTCGGACGCGACTTTTCTGGGTCGGCGGCGGCATCCTCATCGTTCTTCTGTATCTCGGAACCCAGTTCCCCCGCATACTTGGAGAGCCAGTTATTCATATAACTTATCCGGACGAACCCATCCTTGCGGTGCGCGAAAGCGAAATAGTCATATACGGCACGGTTAAAAATGCTGATTCCCTCTCCGTGAATGACGAATCTGTTCTCATTTCGGCCGACGGATCCTGGAAGAGAACGCTCACTCTTCACCCCGGACTGAATACCATCCAGATTCTCGGGAAGAAGTTTTTGGGCAGAGAAACGAGGGCGTCACGGCAAGTTCTTTTTGAGCCGCTGCCGGCGAGCGCGAGTTCAACCAATAACTTTTAGAAAAAGTGGCGCGGGCGGGAGAAAGCCCTTATACTTAGACTATCGTGTCTCTGCAGAAAAAAACAAAAGAAGAAAAGGAAGGAGGAATTGATACCCTCCTCTCTTCTCTCCGGGAAAAATACGGAGACGGAGCGGTCATGAGGCTCGGAGACGCAAGGAAAGTCGACGTTGCGGTTGTTCCAACGGGGTCGTTTTCGCTCGATCTCGCGCTTGGCGTCGGGGGACTTCCTCGCGGACGCATCGTTGAAATCTTCGGACCGGAGTCGAGCGGGAAAACAACGCTGGCCCTGAATGTCGTTGCGCAAGCCCAGCGGCAAGGAGGGAAAACCGCCTTCATCGACGCCGAGCATGCGCTCGATCCCGACTACGCGGGCCGATTAGGCGTGAAAGTGAATGACCTTTTAATTTCACAGCCAGATAACGGAGAAGAGGCCCTGAACATCCTCGAAAGCCTCGTGCGGTCGGGAATGATATCGGTGGTCGTGGTTGACTCCGTCGCAGCCCTCACGCCGAAAGCTGAAATTGACGGAGAGATGGGGGCACAATTCATCGGTCTCCAAGCGCGAATGATGTCGCAGGCGCTTCGGAAGCTTACTGCGCTCGCAGCGAAATCCCAGACCCTCATTATTTTTATAAATCAGATCAGGATGCAAGTGGGAGTGTTTTTTGGAAACCCCGAAACGACTCCCGGCGGGAAAGCGCTTAAGTTTTATTCATCGGTTCGAATCGACGTGAGGCGCACCGCCCAAATTAAGAAAGGAGAGGGCGTCGTCGGCGTCAGGATCAGGGCAAAGGTGGTAAAAAACAAAGTTGCGCCGCCTTTCAAGGCTGCCGAATTCGATATCCTCTACGGAGAAGGAATTTCCTATGAAGCAGACGTTTTAAACAGCGGCATCAGGGCGAATGTGGTGAAAAAGAGCGGTGCGAGCTACAGCTTCGAGGGAGAGCGCCTGGGAACCGGTTTTGACGCCATTCGCGAGAAATTGAAGGAAGACAAAAAAACACTCAGAGCGATCGAGAAAAAAGTCCGCGAGGCCGCTGCTGCCTAGAAACGGCCGAGAGCTTCGCGGAGGCCGTCTTTCGACGTGCTCATTATAAGATATCCGCGGAACCATCCGTAGGTGAACGAAGTTCCTCCTTCGAATAAAAGCGTTCGAACCGGCTGGCCGCCTGCGGTGTCATCTACAAATCCATCCGTCCTCGGCTTCCCGATAAATCCAAGAAACAAGTTTGAAATCTTCGGAGAGATCTCGATTTGAGAAACATCTTCGCTCAAGAACAGCCAATTTTGCCCCGACTTGAGTTCTAAAATATAACCCGGCCAAGATCCGAATTGGTCCCGATACATGAAGTACGTAAAGTCCGGATTGAAATTTGTAAGCACGAACTGCGGATCAAGCACTGCGCCGTCTATCGCTTCGAAAAACGCCGTCACTGGAGCAGCGCTTCCATCTTGATTTCGAATCGTGATCTCAAAAAATGTTGAGGCTCGATTTGCTGAGTTGAGGAGAGAGGTAATTTTTTGACCATACGTCCACAAATCTGAGGCGCTCGCCGCCGGACCGGACAAGAAAAGCGTCAAGGTTTCTTGCGCCGGAGCCCGGAAAAAAGAGAGGTGCTCAAAAGACGGAATGATCGATTGCGCTTCGCGGACTTCAGGCTTCGTACCAAGCGCCCCCTGGGACTCCATGCTTCCCCTTACGTCCGCCCCGCTCTCGTCTTTCTCTCCTAAGAACCGCGGATACAAATAATAGGCGGCTGCTCCAAGCGCGGCAACTACGAGAATCACCGAGAAAATTATGACCACGCTTTTCCTGCTTTTCGCCGAGGAGGCCCCTTCCTGAGCGCCCGCAAAAAAAGGCCCAGTGACTCGTACCGCCTGAGGCAAACCCCCACCGCTCGCCGTCATTGAACGCACGTCTGATGCGAGCGTCCTGATTTTGAACTCGGAAGAAGGAGCCGGGATCGAAGAAACTGCGGTATATCCGGCCGAAACTCCCCCTTGGAGGTTATCCATGCCGCTTATTGTAGCACGGGGCTTAAACCTGTTTTAACGAGAGTCCGATGCGGCCGTCAGCGTCAGCGCGAATAATCCGCGCCCGAACAAAGTCTCCCTGCTTCACGACTTCCGCAACTGTTTTTACGAATCCCTCTTTGAGCTCGGAGACGTGTATCATCCCGTCCTGACCCCCTCCCAAATCAACGATCGCTCCGAAATCGAGAATCTTAATTATTTTCCCCTCAACGATTTCCCCTACTTTAAACTCACGCGTCAGAGCTTTGACTTCGTCGAGTGCAAGTTCGGCCTGTTTCCGGTCCGGCCCCGAAACGAAAACGCTCCCGTCTTCTTCGACGTCAATCGAAGTGAGTGAAAACTTCTTGATAATGCCGTTGATCATTTTCCCGCCTGGGCCGATGAGCGTCCCGATCTTTTCTGGATTAATCTTTGTCTGGAAAATGACGGGGGCATACCGCGAAAGGGTCTCGCGCTTCCCGGGGAGAACTCCTTTGAGAAAAGCGAGGATCTCGAGACGGGCTTTCTTCCCTTGGGCAAGCACTCTTTCGAGTATCTCGAGCGTAAGTCCGTCTACTTTTACATCCATCTGAATTGCCGTCACTCCGTCCTCCGTGCCGGCAACCTTCAGATCCATGTCGCCGTGATGATCCTCGGGACCCTGAATGTCGGTGAGCACTTTGTAGTTTTTTCCGTCACGCATCATAAGCCCCATCGCAATGCCCGCGGCGTGTTTCCGGAGCGGAACTCCCGCATCCAAAAGCGAGAGCGTTCCGGCGCACACGGTTGCCATCGATGAAGAACCGTTCGATGAAACGATTTCGGAAACGATGCGGATCGTATAGGGAAATTCGTCCGCCAAAGGAATGAGGGGGCGAAGCGCTTTCTCCGCCAGAGCGCCGTGTCCGATCTCCCTTCTTCCAGGACCGCGGAAGGATCCGATTTCTCCCACGGAATAGGAGGGGAAGTTATAATGAAGCAGGAACCGCCGCTTCCCGGTCGTTTCCATCGTTTCGATGAGCTGTTCTGCTCCCGGAGGCGCGAGCGTTGTGACGGCAAGGGCCTGCGTGTTCCCCCTCGAGAAAAGCGCCGATCCGTGCGTCCGCTCAAAAAGCCCCACTTCGGCGTAGAGATTCCGCACTTCGTCGGGACGCCGTCCGTCGGGACGGGCGTCTTTCTCGAGGACGTTTTTATGGACGAGATGATCGATCGCCTCCTCGAAAAGCATGTCGGCGATTTTGAGATTTGGTTTCTCGAGTGTTTCAACGAGATGCGCGAAAAGATTGTCCCGCAAAGCACCGAGTCGGTTATGATATTCACCCTTGTCGCGATGGTACACTGCCTCTTCAAGCCGGTCCTTGAGAAACGACGTTACCGCAGAACGAAGCGCGGCGTCGGGTTCGAATAGTGTGAGGTTCGCTTTCGTTTTTCCGATTTCTTGCACTATCTTATTCTGAAATTCGACGAGTTGATCCACTTCCCGCTGTGCTTTTTCGAAAGCTTCGATAGCGTCTTTCTCGTGAGCTTCGTTTCCAGCCAGCTCGATCATGTTGATCTTGCCCGACGTCCCGGAGACGAAGGCGTCAAATATCCATTCCGGTTTTCGGAGTTCTGAATTCAAGGGATTTATGACGAATGAGCTCCCGATCTTTGCGACGCGAACCCCCGCCGCCGGTCCTCCCCATGGGACGTCAGAAATTACGAGAGCGGTCGAGGCCGCGACAAGTCCCACGAAATCAGGATCGTTTTCTTCGTCGATCGCAAGCACCGTCACGACAACCTGGATCTCCCGCCGGATGCGCTGATCGAAAAGCGGTCGGAGTGTCCTGTCCACGAGCCGCCCCGCGAGAATCGCCTCCTCCGACGGACGCCCCTCGCGCCGGATGAACCTGCTCCCGATGATTTTTCCCGCCGCATAGAACCGTTCTTCGTAGTCAACCTTGAGCGGCATGTAATTCGAGTCGATGTCGCCCTTCGACATCACAACGGTCGTAAGCACAACCGTTCCTCCATACTTTGCAAGCACGGCGGCATTCGCTTGGCCCGCAAGAGATGAAACTTCGAGCGTGAGCGTCTTTCCGCCCACAGTCGTTGAAAACTGTTTTTTGTCTTTCATATTCTGTCGCTCTAGAGACCTTCCTTTCGCATAATCGCGCGGGGGATCTCTTCGATATTTATAAAACGGTCCGCAGCTTCCTGAAGACGCGCCGATGCACTCCGGTGGAACGCCGCGACCTCTACCATTCTCCCCACTCCCCATTTCAGGTAATCAACGAGAGGGAGAAAATCTCCGTCGCCGGTAACGAGAACGATAACGTCGAGAAATGACGACATCCTGATTGCGTCGACCGCCATGCCGACGTCCCAGTCGGCTTTTTTCATCCCTCCGGCATAAATCTGGAGATCTTTCAACCGGAGCTCAAGGCCGGTTTTCTCGAGCGCTTCGAAAAACGAGGCCTCCGAAGCGCCTTGACGCGGCACTTCCCGCGGCGGCTCAACTCCTTCGCTCTTCACGACATACGCGAGTGCTCGGATGAGCTGGCGCCCGTCCACGAGATACCGGATTAGCTCTTTGTAATTCACGCGTCCGTGATAGAGATTTTTTGCCGAGTGATATAAATTCTGCACGTCGACAAAAATCCCCACTCGCTGACCGGCGTGGGTGATTGTACTCTTTGCTCCTTTCATTTCTTCAGATCTAATTTCTTTACGAGTTTTTCGTAGGCCGACGGTTCTTTCTTTTTAAGGTATCGAAGCAGGCGCCTCCGGTGTCCGACCATCTTTAAAAGGCCTCGGCGCGAGTGGTGATCCTTCGGGTTCTTCTTCAGGTGCTTCGCAAGTTCGTCGATCTGCCGAGAAAGCATCGCGATCTGCACATGGGCGGACCCAGTGTCTTTCTCGTGTTTCCTGTGCTCGACGACAATCTTGGCTTTCACGCGTTTACCCAACATTTGCCCTATCATACCGCAGATTCTCAAAATGATCAAGGTTTTGAAGTACAATGAGGAAGATGAAGGAAATTCACGCGCTTCTTGTCGACTATCTCGATTATCTTGAGATTGAAAAAAATCGCTCGCCGAAAACGCGGGAGAACTATGAGCGATACCTCAAGGAATTCTTGAAGGCCTCGAACGTCGGCTCTCCGAAAGACATTACGGACGAAGTGGTGAGGAGTTTTCGCATGAATCTCGCGCGCCGAGACTTGAAAAAGATTACGCAAGGATATTATGTCATCGCGCTCCGCAACTTCCTAAAATATCTTGCGAAGCGCGACATCGCGGCTCTTCCGCCCGAGAAAATCGAACTCCCGAAAGCTCCGAGCAGGCAAATTGAAGTCGTAGACTATAAGGACCTCGAGCGGCTGCTCGCATCGCCCAACAAAGACGATCTCCGGAGTCTGCGGGATAAAGCAATTTTGGAACTTCTTTTCTCGACCGGTCTCCGGGTTTCGGAACTCTGTGCGCTCGACCGCTATCTCGATCTCGAGCGTGGGGAAATTTCAATCCGAGGGAAGGGCGACAAGCTTCGCATTGTATTCCTCTCGGACAGAGCCCGAAAAGCTTTGAAGGCGTACCTCGGAAAACGGCCGGATGCCGATCCGGCGCTTTTTATAAGTATCACGAAAAGCGGCGGCGCCATGGGGAGAATCACGCCGCGGGCGGTGGAACGCCTCGTCGTACGGCGTGCAAAAGAAGCCGGGATCGGGAAAAAAATCCATCCTCACGAACTCCGGCACAGTTTTGCGACAGATCTCTTAATGAACGGCGCCGATCTCCGATCTGTCCAGGCGCTCCTCGGCCATTCGAACGTTTCTACGACGCAAATCTACACGCATATTACGAACAAAGAACTCCGCGAAATCCACGAAGCATTTCACGGGAGAAGGAGGAAATAAGGAGTGCCCTCGGGAGGATTCGAACCTCCAACTCTTTCGAGACACGGTCCTAAGCCGTGCGCGTCTGCCAGTTCCGCCACGAGGGCATCAAGAACTAGATTATAGCGTCATCGACGAACGTTGACAAATCGACCATATTATGCTAATCTAGCAACTGGAATCTTGACTTCAAAATAAGGACGGTGAACTGAAATGAAAATTTTGCGCGACCCAAGGATTTTGGTTGCTCTTGGAATCTTGGCCGCGGTGATCGCTCTCGGACTAATCGCTACCGGAGATTCAGTCATCGCCGGAGCGATAGCCGTAGTGATCATTCTCGGCCTCGTGATTGCAGCTTTTGACGCAATCGTGCTTATCCCAGAGTTTCACTACGGGGTTAAGATCCTTCTCCGCAAGCCGAAAGAAGGGACTCTCCCTCACGGTCCACATCCCAAGTGGCCATTGATCGAACGGGTGGTCATCGTATCTCGGAAGCTTCAGACGTTTACATTTGGTCTCGAGTTTACCGCTGGCGACACGCTCCGGATCGTTGTCCGGAAGGTTGTCCTCCAGTTTAGGCCTGATCCCGAGGCGAAAGCCGAAGATCTCTCTGAAAACGACCCACATCGTGGCAGGAACGCCTTTATCTCCGTGGACGAAGTCAGTTTCAAGGAAGGCCTTCCTGCGACAGTTCAGTCTCGACTCGAGGCCCTCGGCGGAACAGTTGACGCAGAGGATCTTATCCATGGCAGGCACGCAATCATCGACTTCATTCACTGCGTGCTCATGGCTGACACGATGCCCCACGATAACCATGACCCGGCAAATTGCGAGATTTGTGAATCTCTGCCGGAGGGAGATCGCATCCCAAAGGCTCCATTGGCGGCCAAATACCTCATCCGCTACTACTCGACCCACTTCAAGCTGGTCAAGGAGTGGCTCAAAACCAAGAAGCCGGAAACGAAATCTCTGGTTGAACGGCGTTTCGGCATCGAGGTTGTCGGTTGTGAAATCGCCGGCATCGAGTTCACAGAGAAAACCGAGGCTATTCAAGAAGAACGGAAACAAGCCGAGGCGAGGAAAAAAGTGCTCGATGCGAAGGCGGAAGCTATGCGGGGCCTCTTGGGTGTGAAGAAGGGAGGAGCAATCCCCGGCCTCACCCCACAAATGGCGCTCAACCTCACTGAAGCGACCTTTAACCCGGAAGAAGTGGAACGCAGGGTGATTTCCGTCGAAGGCGATGCGGGCCTGGGTGCGCTTGTCTCCGCTTTGGGAGACAGGAAAGGAGGTAAATAGCCATGCACGTTGCTGAGAACCCAAGCTTGCTTTTTCACCCGAAGACGAAAGTCTTTCTGTGGCGCTTCGGCATCGTTCTCCTTCTCTTCTTCGTGGGTTTACCGACCTACAGAGTGGCTAAAAGAAAAGTCGCCGAAGGAATGAAACCGTCAACCTTCACCCTCGAGTGCAGTGAGGGCTCCTTCGACAACCGTCTCGCCGACTACCCGCAAGCGACGGAGGTTGTGGTCGTCGTCCCACCTGCTTGCATGCCAACCAAGTGGCTCACTCGACCGAGTGACTCGAAAGCGTTCTGGATCATGCCCGATGAGGACATTCAACTCCAGAAAGCATTCGAGAACGGGCCGAACCTTGAACTCATCAATGACAGCCCGCTTCTCCGAAACTCGGACACGAAACTTGTGACCGGGGTCCGATTCTGGAACCCCGACTCACGAGACAAATCTGTTCGAATCCAGCTTCGATAGCGGCGGCAACAAAAAGAAGCCCCCGAGGTCTTTACGACTCGGGGGCTTTAATTTTCAACAATCAACAAGTACCATCGTCTGTACAGTCGTAAGGAGGCGGAGGGGTACTCGGTGTGGGAGATGGAGAAACACTCGGGCTGCCCCGGGCACCTGTTTCCAAAATGTTTCGAATAAGCGGGGCGAATCCGTAGGCCATAATGCCGATGACCATAGCGATAAGGGCGTACCACAACTGCTTTTTCGCTTGCGCCAGCTTCTCTTCATCCCCACCTCCTCGAAGAAAAAGGAATCCTGCATAGAACACCGCGATGATCGCCACGATCCAAAACACTGCTGCCACCCAGACACTGATACTGTTCACAAGATTTATAATCCCCTGCACGTCTCTAATCGGAGATGTCTGCGCCATTGCGATGAGCGGCAGGATTACGACCGAGGCGACAAATAGTTTCTTCATGAGAAATAGCATACCACAACGACAGTAAAAAACAACACCCCGGCTCGAGCCGGGGTATTGCGAATATAGTGACACTGATCTAGCGGCCTCGCAGGAAGTTCTCTACAAGGACTGGCAAACCGAAGGCCATAATCCCGATGACGATCGCTACAACCGCGTAAATCAACTGATGGTTCGCTTTCTGAACCTTCTCTGGATCTCCGGAGGCGGTGAGATACAGGAAACCGGCATAGAGAATGAACACCGCGGCAGCGATCCAGAAAATCGTCGCGATCCAGGTGAGTATCTGATCAAGTAATCTAAGTCCCTGGCCCACATCCTGGATCGGTCCGGGATTCCGCGGCGGCTGAACCGGGGTCACTTGCGGGGTGCCGCCCTGCGCAAACGCAAGCGCGAGCGGAAGAAAGACCGCAAGGATAAGGAGCGTGATTGCCGAAAATTTTTTCATGATTGTGTTCTTATATAACGTTGCCGTATGATAGGCGCGACCTTTCAAATACGATTGCAAGGATTATACCATACGCACGATAAAAGCAAAGCGTCACCCCCCGAGAATGCTGTTAATAATGCTCACCACCCCGCTCGCCAAAAGCACTGCGACAAAGCCGATGGCGGCGTAGAGAACCGTCCATTTTCCTTTCTGAAACTTTTCGGGATCCCCGCCGGCGGTCATGATCTGGAATCCGCCGACCAAAACCATTATCGCAACGATGGGAATTGCAACCTGGTAGAGCGCGCTTGTAATTCGTCCGGCGGGACATTCGAAAGTCGTGCAATCCTCGCCGAGCGGATTCGGGAACCTAAAGGAACTACCCCCGGGAGGAAGGGGATTGCCAGTGTCGGCGAAGACAAGTATCGCCGGAGCGAGAAGAACGAAGAGCAAACCTATGAGAAAAAAACGTCGGGTGATTTTTTTCATCTGCCTCACCTCGATTGTACACTGCCCGCGCAAAAACTCAATCCGAAATCTTTCCCGGCAAGACCCTCGTCAACGAACCGAGGAACGCGGAGGGCGACTCTAAGCTTACACGCTTCATCCTTCGCGATTTGGAGCACTCTTAGAAAACCACCTTCCGCCGCTTGCCGAGCAGCGTCGAAGGGCAGTCGAGAGATGGTGATAAGAAACGAACTGTCGCCCGCAAGATACACGATGTCGTAGTCTCCGGTGCGGGTTATCAACGCATCTCGCTCGGAGTTCAGTTCAACCGGATCCCTATAAAAGTTTTTCACTGTAACGGTGCCCGATGGCGTACCGATCGCCAAGTTTTCCCCTTGCGGAATCGTGCTTGTCGCCGAAACCGCGGGGAGCCCTCCCGTGACGGGCCCTTTCGGAGGAGCGGGCTCGCTCTTTCTGCCGAAAGTAAAAAGAAGGACAGTAGTAAGAACTAGTACGAGAGCAAGACTGATAAGAATTATTGATTTCTTCATATCTCGGGTTATATCAGTTATATCATAAAATTACGTCGTGCTTTAGACTAGAACCCACAGACTCTGTTTGCACCCCATGGTCTCCACCCTCCGGCGGCGTTATATATCTGACACGCCGCCGCGATATTTTTTTGCGGGTCCTTCGCTGCCGCGACGCACTGATCGTAGAGAGGTCTATTCACAATGGTGCAGTTGTGATTGTTTTGGGTATACGTGCGATCAAACGCAGATTGACAATGAAGACCTCCCACGCCGTTTGCGGAAAGATTTATCTGAAAAAGCCCCCACGAGACTGGTTCCCCTCCTGGTTGACACTTATCAACGCCGCTCGGAATGAAGGGGTTTCCGCCGCTCTCGGCCATCGCAATCGCAGAGGCTTCTTCTGCTCTGTCCCTAAAACAGGAATTTCGAAGGGTGTCGATGGAGGCCGGGCCCGTGGAAGCCGGAAAACAAGGTCGTGTTCCGTAACCACCTCCTACCCCTCCTGTCCCCCCTGTTATTACCGCTTCTGGGATGGGTGCGAGGCCTGCTAGCCGCAGCTTCACGAGCCCCGGATTCACCGTATTCAAGACTACATACGCCCCCACAAGGAGCAAGAGTCCCCAGAGAGCAGACCTCACCCACTCTTTCCCCTCGCTCTG
>QZIV01000003.1 GCA_003599135.1 Candidatus Parcubacteria bacterium
GATGTGGGGAGGGTGGTCGTCTCCCTTTGGCAGTAATAATTTAACAGACAACAATATGATGAACTTTGGATTCGGGCCTTTTGGCGGTTTCGGCTGGATATTTATGATCCTATGGTGGGTCTTGATAATCGCTGGCATTGTCGCGCTTATCAAATGGCTCACGAGTCAATCGCGTGGTACTCACCATAACGAGAAATCCGCGCTTGACGTTTTGAAGGAACGCTACGCCAAGGGCGAGATTAACAAGCAGGAATTTGAGGAAAAGAAAAAAGATTTAAGTTAGACTGTTATGAAAATCGGCATTATTTTACAATCCAACAATCCGGAACATATTTGGAACACGTTTCGTTTCGGCATCACTTCGCTTAAAGCTAGTCATGAGGTGACTATATTTTTGATGAGCGAGGGAGCCGAACTTGATACCATTGCCGATACGGAACATTTTGATATCTCCAAGAAGGTTGCCGAATACAAGGAATTGAAAGGAAACCTGTATGCATGCGGTACGTGTTTGGAAATTCGCGGTAAAAAAGAAGCGGGGGTCTGTCCTGTCTCTACGATGACAGATTTACTCAAGATGGTTGAGGAGAGCGATAAGGTGCTCGTGTTCGGATAAGAAGTTTTGTTAAGCAAATATGACTCGGTATAATTTGCTTAATTTTTGAGAAGTTAAGCAAATCGTCCCACGTTCTCAAATTTGGTTTTGCGGCTCGTCAGTGTCGCAATTGGTGCAAAGCTCTTACTCTTGGCACAAAGCTCGCCACAAGGGCAACCAGCTGGGAAATCAGGGGTTACAGGTTCTCGTACTTGGCCAGTAATCCTTTCATCTGATCCAAAACCACGGTAGGATATTTATACTCCTCCGCCCAGTCAAAAGTTCGAAAATCGTTGAGTAGGGCGAGCCAGATAGGATGATACGAATTCGCGCGGTCATCGCTCTCCAATGCTTTAATCGCTATTTAACCGCAATCGTGATAGAATCTGGATAATGAAGCCAAAGGAGAAGGTGAAAAGCGGCTTGGATAAAAAATTCCAAAGGGTCTTAACAACTCCCGCGGGCTTCGATTTTTTCGTTGCAATTCACGACTTTATCGAATACATCGAATCGAATCCATCCCTTTCCGGAGCTCTCTCGCCGCGCATGAAGCCCAACCGGGAACTGAAAATCCCCGTCAAATACGGTTACTTGAAGCGAATTTACCAAGGACTGGAAGACGCGGATAACAAATCGAACGCCGATCTCGGGCACGAGAGGTATTCAGTGCTCTTGGAACTAAACCGGATCCGGAACGAAGATGTCTCGGACAGCAATTCATTCTGGAAAAAACGGGAGTTGCTCAGAAAGCTGGCGGGCGAGGTTTATAAGAGACTGGTTCCAGACCCGGCGTAGCGCTACCGCCTACGACCGACGGGTCGGAGCAGCTTCGGACATCTTCATATGACGAGGAAACTTCCTCAACAGCCGAATATCATGAAAGATCTCGGCATTGTCGTCTTGAGCGTCGTTATCGCAATTCTTCTTGCGCGCACGGATATACTCAAAGATCTTCTCACGTCCAGCGCAGAGTCGGTAATCCTCGGAAGCTTCATCGCGGGGATTTTTTTTACATCGATTTTCACAACGGCCCCGGCGATAGTCATTCTTGGAGAACTTGCCCAAGCGAATTCGATATTTCTGGTTGCCTTCGTCGGCGGCATCGGATCGATGATCGGAGACCTTCTTATTCTGAAATTCGTCGAGAGGAGCGTCGTTGACGACCTCTTAGAACTCTTGAAACGGGCAAGCGGCCGAGAACGCTTCTCTCATATTATGAAGTTCCGTCTCTTCCGATGGTTCCTTGCATTTGTGGGGGCGCTTATCATTGCCTCCCCCCTCCCCGATGAACTCGGGCTCTTTTTCATAGGACTCTCAAAAATTAAAATCTCCTTCTTTGCAGCACTCTCGCTCGTCATGAACTTCGCGGGCATTTTTCTTATCGGACTTATCGCCCGATCGCTTATGTAGAGAAAAAGCGCCGACCCTCCGGCGCGACCTCCGTTCTTAACCCTCGTTTGTCCCCTCTCCCTGGCCCTCCGTGCTTACGATCTGGGCAACCTTGCCGCAGTGATGAAGCCGGTTGATGTTCGGAAGCCGGTCCTCTCTGAAATGAACATTGCACCCTGAACAAAAATAAAGTGTTTCGAGCATGTTGGTGTCGGACGCATCCATCGCCACACGTGAACACCAGTATACCACGAAGCTGGGCGGTATTTCTGTGGAAAACTCAAGAAAATGATCATGTTTTTTGAAGACTGGAAAAATCTGTTATACTACTCTCTCGCTCGATGTACTGCGAGATAAAACAAGCGACGTATGCACTACTTACGATCGAAATTGAGGAAGAAAAGCGTCGCCGCCACGCTCTTTGTGGTTCTTGCAGTCACTGCTTCATACCAATTCTTTAGGGCCCCGGAGCCAGAAACGCCGTTTATCACAGTCACGAGGAATTCTGTCGTCCAGGAAGTAAGCGTTACCGGTACGACGAAGCCCGTCAAAAGCGTGCAGCTTGCTTTTGAGCGGAGCGGAAGGATCGTCCGGGTGCACGCTGACGTGGGAGAGAAAGTCTCCGTAGGTCAGGCACTCGTTACGCTTGACCAAGGAGAACTTCTCGCGCAACTCCGCGAGGCGGAGGCAAATGTTGACGCCGCAGAGGCAAAACTGGCGGAACTCGAACGAGGAACGCGGCCGGAAGACATCCGAATCAAGCAAACCGAACTCGAGAAAACACGCCAAGACCTTGCAAACGAATACGACAGCATTCCGACCGTCCTGAACGACGCGTACGCGAAGGCAGACGACGCAGTGCGAAAACAGGTTGACGAGCTTTTTTCAAACGACGAGGGCGTGAGCCCCCAACTCACTTTCTCAACCGCCGACTCGCAGCTTGAAACACAAGTCGAATTTCAGCGCGCCTTACTTACTCAAGAACTTAAATCATGGAGAAGCGAACTTAATCTCCTCTCGTCCACTTCTTCGGATCAACTCCTTGACGTTGCTGCAGAAAAGACGAAAACGCGACTTTTACTCATACGCAATTTTCTTTCCAACCTAGTAAGCATAGTCGCGAGTGCAAGCGGACCGATCTCGCAATCAACCATAAATACCTATAAAACAAACATCTCAACCGCGCTCTCGAATGTAAACACAGCCGCCGCAAGTGTCGGCGATCAGGTTCAAGCGATCGCGTCTCAAAAAATTACGGTTCAAAAAACCCAAGACGAACTCAATCTGAAACTCGCGGGCTCGTCTCTTGAGGAAATTCTTGCCCAGAAGGCCGTTGTGGGGCAGACCAAGGCTAAAGCCGAACTTATCCGCGCGCAGCTCGAGAAGACCGTCCTCCGGTCCCCCATCGAAGGAACGGTTACGAAACAAGACGCAAAAGTCGGAGAGATCGTCGGCGCAAACGCTCACCTCACCGCGGTGATTTCCGAAAGCGAGCTTGAAATCGAAGCAAACGTCCCCGAAGCCGACGTTGCCAAAATCGCCGTGGGCGACCCGGTGGGTATTACGCTTGACGCGTACGGCTCAAGCGTCGAGTTCCGTGGCAGAGTGGCCGCGATCGACCCCGCAGAAACCGTCGTCGAAGGGGTGCCGACGTATAAAACGACGATTTACTTTGAAGAAGCCGATGGCCGTGTGAAGCCCGGCATGACCGCAAACCTCGACATCATTGCAGAAATAAAAGAAAACGTGATTTCCGTCCCCCAGCGGGCGGTTGATATTCGAGACGGGGCGCAGTTCGTGCGGGTTCTTACGGCAAACTCCGAGGAGGCCGCGGAGCGGGCGATCGCGACCGGCCTCCGCGGTTCGGATGGCTCCGTTGAAGTGATCTCGGGCCTCGAGGTTGGAGAACGCATTCTCCGCTCGTCAGAATAAACCTTCCATGCCGCTTCTTGAGGTCCAATCGCTCCGAAAGATATATGCGAGCGAAGAAGTGCAAACCGTTGCGCTCGAGGATATTTCTTTCTCGATTGAGCCGGGAGAGTTTGTCGCCATCATGGGGCCGTCGGGCTCCGGCAAGTCAACGCTCCTTCATATCTTGGGGTTTTTGGATACGTACACCTCCGGAACGTACATCTTCGACGGGAAAGAGATGTCCGACTACGGCGAAGAGGAAATGGCCCGCCTCCGCAACCGAAAAATGGGGTTTGTGTTTCAGACGTTCAATTTGCTTTCCAGGACTCCTGTTATTGACAACGTGAAGCTTCCTCTTCTCTACTCCGGTATTCCCGAATCAAAATGGGAAAAACTCGCGAAAGACGCGGTTGTCGCCGTCGGCCTTGAGCATCGCATGCACCACCATCCGTCACAACTCTCGGGCGGCGAGAAACAGCGTTCGGCAATCGCGCGGGCGCTCGTCATGAAACCGCAGGTCATCTTTGCAGACGAGCCCACCGGGAATCTCGATTCGAAATCCGGTCAGCTCGTCATGGAAACTGTCCAGCGGCTGAACGAAGAGCTTGGACACACCGTAATCCTTATCACGCATGAGACGTACACCGCCGAGCACGCACAACGGATCATCCATATTCGCGACGGAAAAATCGAAAAGGACGAGCGAGTGGGCGCGCGCCGCCGGGCCAAAGATCGCTTCGAGAAATGACGTTTCGCCAGCTTTCTAAAACCGCCCTCATCGGCCTCGGCACCCACAAAACCCGGTCGCTTCTTACTATCCTCGGGATCGTGATCGGAATCACGGCGATCATCCTCGTCATGGCTTTGGGAGAAGGAGCGCGCAACCTCATCCTAGGCCAGCTCCAAAGCATCGGCTCGAAAGTCATTGCCATCGTTCCGGGGCGCCAACCACGAGGCCCGACGGACATTCTTTCGACCTTCACCGATTCACTGAAACAGCGGGATCTCGAGGCGCTTTCGAGTCCCGCGAATGTCCCGCACGCGACCCGCATCATGCCGATCGTTTTCGGAAGCCAGACTGCTTCATATGAAGGCGAGACGTACCGGCCAACGATTCTCGGCGTTACCGAATACTTCGCGGATCTCTATCAGGTGTACCCAACCGAAGGGAGAGTCTTCACCGAAGAAGAGCGGAAGGGATACGCGGACGTCATCGTCATTGGAAACGAAGTGAAGGAAGAGCTCTTCGGGAGCCAAAAAGCCGTCGGGGAGAAAATAAAAATTAAGGGAAGAAACTTCCGCGTGATTGGGGTGATCGGGAAAGTCGGACAACTCTCATTTCTGAACTTCGACCAAACCGCATTTATCCCCTATTCAACCGCTCAGCAATACATTTTCGGCATCAAATACTTCAACCGGATCGTCGTCGAGGCGGATACCGAAGAAAACATTCCCGAAACCGTAGCTGACATCAAAGCGACGCTTCGGACAATGCACAACATCACCGATCCGGAAAAAGACGATTTCTTCGTCGAAACCCAGGCAAGCGCGCTTGAAACCGTAGGATCCATAATGAGCGTGATTACGCTCTTCCTTGCGGCCGTCGCCGCCATATCGCTTGTCGTCGGAGGAATCGGCATTATGAACATCATGCTTGTCTCCGTAACCGAGCGCACCCACGAAATCGGCCTCCGCAAGGCGGTCGGAGCGACAAACCGGAATATCCTCTCCCAGTTTCTCCTTGAAGCAGTGATGCTCACCATAACAGGCGGGATTGTAGGTATCATCCTCGGAGGGACGCTCGCCTTCGCGGTCACGCTCACCTTAAGCCACGTCTACGCCCTGGACTGGCAGTTCGCGCTTCCCCTCTCCGCAGTGCTTCTCGGCATCGGCGTGTCTTCGGTCATCGGACTCGTCTTCGGTATTTACCCCGCACGGAAAGCATCCCTGAAAAGCCCGATCGACGCCCTGCGATATGAATAGAAAAACCCGAAATCGGGTAACGACGAATCTTGACTTCTAACTCTGGGTCGGACTCTTTTTCCTTGTCTCATTTCAACCAATATCTGAGTCTCTATCGTTTTGCACGACGAGGATAAGATTTTCCTACTGCCAGTAGTTATACCAATAGGCCTACGATTGCCTAGGCAATCCTCGACCACTGCGCCTAAGAGAATAAATTCACATCGGCCACAGGTTTCTTCGTTACCCGATTTCGGGTCGCCCCCATCGTAACACAAATCCGTATAATTTGGAATTGTGGATAACTAGTTGTAAGATGGTTGAATGGATCTGCTCTTGTTAATAATTCTGCTCATCGGTTTCACGGTAGTTTGGTTGTCGTTGAAAAACTCCAAGAGAAGAGAACCTGATCAAGCACTTGTTCTTCTCCAAAATCAGATTACGGAACTCAACCGAACCCTTGAGAACAAGCTTGGGGAGTCGAGCAAGGTTCTCCGGGAGCAGTTTACCGAAAGCGCCCGTATCATCAAGGACATTACGCAGGAACTCGTGAAAGTCGGCGAAGGCCAGAAGCAGGTGTTTTCAATGACCGAACAGCTCAAAAACCTCCAGGATATACTGAAGAACCCGAAACAACGGGGAGTGCTCGGAGAATATTATCTCGAGACGGTTCTGAAAAACGTCCTGCCGCCGGGAAGCTACCAGATGCAGTACCCTTTCAAAAACGGCGAGATTGTCGACGCAGTCATCTTCTACCAAGAACGGATCATCCCGATCGACTCAAAGTTCAGTCTGGAAAACTACAATAGAATCCTCGAGGCGAAAAGCGACGATGAGCGCCGGAGACTCGAGGATGCGCTCCGGAGCGACCTCAAGAACCGGATCGACGAGACTTCAAAGTACATCCGCCCGTCGGAAGGCACCATAGAATTTGCGTTTATGTTCATTCCGTCCGAAGCGCTTTACTACGATCTTCTTGTGAACAAAGTCGGGTCGATCACCGCTCGCGACCTCGTCGAGTACGCCGTTTCAGACAAGAAAGTATTCATCGTTTCGCCGACGTCCCTCCTTGCGTACCTCCAGACAGTCATCCAGGGCCTCCGGCAATCCGAAATCAACAAATCGGCGGAGCAGATCCGGAAGAATATCGGCGAACTCTCGCGACATCTTGCGACCTATGATTCCTATATGCAGAAACTGGGAAATCACCTCGGCACGACCGTCGGCATGTACAACAAAGCATCGAAAGAATTCAAAAAAATCGACAAGGACTTCGTGCGGATTACCGGGAAATCGATGAACGTCGAGTCGACGCTTCTCGAAGCGCCCGAACTCGAAGAGGCGGAAACGGAATAAATCCTATCTCCGTTTTCTGCGAAGAAACGTCGGAATGTCCCAGATGTCGCTTTCTTTTTTCTTTTCAGATCGCTCTTCCCGGTGAACCTCCTCTTGTTTCTCTTCTTCTTTCTGCTTCGCCGATTCAAACCTCGGAGGAGGCATTTCGCGTTTTTCTTTCCTGCCGAGAAGTTCGGGTTTTGGTTTTGACGGAACCGCCGATCCGCCAGTCTTAAATTCCGGGAAGAAATCCGAGCGAGCTTCGCCAAAATGGCCGAAAAGCGACCCCCCTTGCGGTGCTCCGTTGAAACCCGTGGCAATGAGAATCACTTTGAGCTGGCTCGGGCGAAGCTGTTTGTCGTGGTACGCTCCAAAGATAATTCGGGCGGCAGGATCGGCAAGCTGGGCCACTATCTTCGCCGCTTCGTTTACCTCCGTCATCCGCATATCTCTTCCCCCCGAGATGCCGAGGAGAATGCCTTTTGCGCCTTCTGCGTTCGTTTCGAGAAGAGGAGAATTGAGAGCAAGATTTACCGCATTCACGGCCCGGTCAGCCCCGCTCGCAATCCCGATACTCGCCACCGCGGTGCCTGCGTCCTGGAGAATGCTTTTTACGTCGGCAAAATCGAGATTGATAATGCCTGGCGCCGCGATGAGTTCGACGATGCCGCGGAGGGCGTTTTTCAGAACATCGTCAATCGCTTCGAACGCCTTGAGAAGCGGGGTTTCCTTGCTGATAACCGTGAAGATTCTGTCGTTCGGAACGATGATAAGCGCATCAACCTTGTCCTTGAGTTTCGCGAGCGCCTCTTGGGCAATCCGCTCGCGCTGGCTTCCCTCGAAACTGAATGGCTTCGTAACAATCGCAACAGTCAGAGCTCCGCTCTGTTTCGCCGCTTCGGCAACGATGGGCGTAGCGCCGCCTCCCGTTCCCCCGCCAAGTCCCGCGGCAAGAAACACGAGATCGGCGCCTCGGAGAGATTCTGCGATCTCGGAACGGTTTTCCTCCGCCGCCTGGCGTCCCAGGTCCGGATTCATTCCGGTTCCCAATCCCCGGGTGAGATTTCGGCCGATATAAATTTTTCGGCGCACTCCGCAGTGGTCAAGATCCTGGTGGTCGGTGTTGATAGCGATAAACTCCACGCCGCGAACGAAGTTGCGGCTCATCCGAGAAACGGCGTTTCCTCCGCCTCCGCCGACTCCCACTACTTTGACGTTGACGAGCGACGGCCTGATTTTTTCCTTTTTTTCCCCTTTTTTCTGTTTCATCGTTATGGTAAGAAATAGCGGATGAGATTCCGTATTCCGAAACCGTCTTTCATTGTTTGCTTCGTCCAACCTTCTTCGTCTCCTCCCCAGAGGGCCAGTCCGAAGGCGTTCACGAACTCGGGGTCCTCTAAAAATTCCGAAAAGCTTCCTCCCTCTGCCGAAAGTTCGTTCTGAATTGAAAATCCGATCTGGCTTGAGAGCTTGAGTTCTTGTTTCACAAGCTCTGTGAGACCGGGAAGCTTGGATCCTCCGCCGACGAGGACTACTCCTCCGGGGAGCTGGGCCGCTTTCCCCATGAGCTTGAGTTCATTATTGACGAGCTCAAAAATTTCTGCAAGTCGCGATTCGATAATCTCCGCTATAAACCGCCTGGATACCGCTCCCTTCGCATCGGGCGAAAACTTTTTAAGCTCGACTGCTTCTTTTGACGGAACCTCTTTCGCGAGCGCGTACCCGTAGTGCACTTTTAAACTTTCCGCCGCACCTACGGGAATCTTCAACCCGATTGCCAGATCGTTCGAAATATGTCCGCCTCCGATAGGAAACTTTGCGACGCCGACGAGTTTGTTTTCCTCATACACGCTCAAGCCAGTCGTCCCCCCACCGATGTCAACGAGCGCCACTCCAAGATCCTTTTGGTTCTTACTTAACGCGGCGCGGCTCCCCACGAGCGGCCCGAATACTAGCCCTCCGATTTCTCCGCCCGCAAGCTCAACAACGCGCATAAGGCTTTTCGCATGGGGCGTGAAGACGTCAATAATCAGACTGTTTACTTCGAGGCGGCTCCCGCTTAAGCCCAATGGGTCAAGGACGTCGCCGACCCCATCCACGATAAATTCCCGGGTAACGTTGTGGACTATGGTGCGGTTCGGAGGAACGTTCACCGCCTGGCTTGCTTTAATGACCCGCTCAACGTCGTCCTGATATATTTCCGTGTCCGCCCGCGAAACGGCGACAATCCCTTTTGAGTGCTGTATCTTCGCTTGAGGCGTACCGATGCTGAGATAAATATTCTTGACAGCGGATTTTGATATTTTTTTTATCTCGTGAAGAACAGGGCCGAGGGCCTGCAGGCATTCCGCCAAATCGACGACTGCGCCCTTCCGAAGACCGAGTGCCGGCTGACGAAACACTGCCCGTAGCCCAAGCTTTCCGCCCGAGTGCTCTGCCACTACGGCCTTGATCGTCGTCGTACCAATATCTAAACCCGTTATCCAACGAGATGTCATGGTTAAAAAAACCGGAAGATGGATCCCCCGAAAAGACTACCCGGAGAGGCGCTTGAGAAGTTTCTGTTCCACCCGTTCCATCTGTATCATATCACTTTTTTTGCCGTGTCGGTAGCCGGCGAGGTGAAGAATGCCATGTATAAGAAGATAAGTAAGTTCCCGAATATCCCCGTTCTGCAGATCGGCATTCAGGTATATTTCCCCCAGCATTTTCCCCTTCACTTCCGGGTGAGGAAATCCGGGGGGATCCGGAAACGACAAAATGTTCGGGATCTTTTTCACTCTCCCCAGCGCTTTTCTCTCGAGCGATTTAAAATCGCTCTCACTAAGGAGAGTTACCTCTACATTTGAGTTTCTCAGTCGAAGAAAACGGAGGGTGCTCTTGGCTGCCCTCCTGAGCCGACGTTCGAGGCTCCTTCTCTTTGGAACACTTCTGCTCACTCTAACGCTTCTCGGACCACTTCACTTACGATGCGACCGTCTCCCCGACCGGCGACTTTTTTCATTGTCTCGCGCATTAGTGCATTAAATTCTCGCGTCCCGTTCTCGAGGAATTCTGACACAATCGCTCGGATCTCATCTTTACTCAACGCCTGCGGGAGATACGCCTCAAGGAACGAGAGCTCTTTCTCTTCTTTTGCCACGAGGTCATCTCGCCCTCCTTTCCGAAAAAGCTCAATCGCTTCCCTCCGGCGCTTCGCTTCTTTCTGAAGAACCTGCAGCGCTTCCTCGTCGGTAAGTTCCTCTCCCTTCCCTAGGCCATGCTTTTCGATTTCCCGGTTGTGAACCTGCGAGAGAAGAAATCGAACGACGTCCGCACGATCCCTTTCTCCGCTCTTCAGGGCATTCTTCGCGTCTCCGCTCAGGCGCTCTTTGAGAGACATTTGCGTTACGTTAAACCAAGCTTTCGCAGGCGATCAAGTTCTTTCCGTTTGTGGTCTCTGTGGATCGCGGAGAGTCTTCTCTTGCTTTTGTTCACGACCCGATCCCGGAAACGGCGCTTGTTCGCTTCTCTCAAAATCCCGCTCCGTTTCACTCGTTTCGAAAAACGGAATAAAAGCGCGTTTGCCGGTTCCCCTTCTTTTCGTTTTACTTCGATCATTGTTTCTACTTAGAATGCTATTTTTTTGAGTATTGAGTCGACTGGCTCCTTTGGCGGATTATTCACCACCCCCTGCACCGCACCCCCTTGGTCTCCCTGGAAGCGGGGGAAAACGTGGATATGAAGGTGGTCGACCATCTGCCCACTCACTTTCCCATGATTGATGCCGATCGTGAGCCCGTCTGCCTTGAGCTCGTTTTTCAGACGTTCAGCGATTTTCTTCACTGCACTGAAAAGCGGCTGGATCTCGGAATCAGGGAGATCGACGAGCGTCGCGCTATGATACTTCGGTATAACCATGGTGTGGCCGGGGGCGCGAGGCTGGATATCGAGGATCCCGAGCGCGTGATCGTCCTCATACACAATCTTGGCAGTGAGCTCTTTGTCCCGAATCCTGCAAAAAAGACAGTCTTTCTGGCTAGTCATGGATTGGGGTGACTTCCACCACGTTTTTATCCCGCAGCCGTTTTCTTACCTCGTCGATAATTCTATGCAAGGGGACCGTCTCTTGCAACCCCGAACGAAGATCCCGAATGATGACTCCGTCCTCGTAAATTTCTTTCTGCCCCAGTATGAGGGCAATCGGCGCCCCGTCCCGATCGGCCGCCTTGAGCTGGGCCTTGAGCGATTCGCGAGCGAGCGCCTCCGATGCTCCTATATTCGCCTTCCGAAGCTCTTCGACAAGCTTAAGGCACTTCTTTTTGGCGAGCTCGCCCGCATGAGCTACAAACACCCTCTGGGACAATCTTTCACCGATTTTTATCTCTTGCGCCTTCATGACCGCAACCAGCCGATCCACGCCGCACGCCCCCCCAACCGCGGGAGTAAGATGTCCCCCCAAGAGTTCCATCAAGTAGTCGTATCGCCCACCGCCCGGAAGCGCTCCCACCTCGCTGCCTTTCCCTTCCACACTAATTTCGAAAACCGTCCGGTTATAGTAGTCGAGCCCGCGCACGAGCTGGTTGTCGAGGGTATAGGGCAATTGCAATTCATCAAGGTATTCGAGAACTGTTTTAAAGTGTTCCGAACACGTCGAGCAGAGTTTATCCAAAACATTCGGAACCCGCTCCTTGAGTCTGCCGCAGGAGTCTTCTTTACAGTCAAGCAATCGCAAGGGATTCTGCTTGAGCCGCCCTACGCAATCCGAGCATAGATCCTTCTCGTGGGTTTTATAGTAGGTTTGGAGCTGGCGGCGATAGAGAGGCCTGCAGACCCGGCAGCCGATCGAGTTGATCTTGAGATTCGTATTTTTGATACGGAGAGTTTCGAGTAGACGCTGAAACATGGTGATAATCTGGGCGTCGTAAATCGGGTCGTTGGAGCCCCCGAGCACCTCGAATCCAGCCTGCGAGTGTTGACGATAGCGGCCGGCTTGAGGGTTTTCGTAGCGAAACATGGGCTCAATATAGAAAAGCCTTTGGGGCTGGCTCATCCTCCCTAAGCTGTGTTCGAGATACGCCCTCGCGACCGCAGCAGTGCCCTCGGGCCTAAGCGTCACAACGTCGCCTCCTTTCGTTTTAAAGACGTACATTTCCTTCCGGACAATATCGGTTTCTTCTCCGGCGGTCCTCTGAAAAAGTTCCGCAAATTCCAGGATCGGCGTTCGAATCCGAGCGAAATTATAGAACTCCGCCAAATCTCTCACGACTCGTTCGATCCGATCCCAGTAGGGTTGATCGCCCGGGAGCACGTCGTGCATCCCCTTGGGGGTTTGGAAGGTCTTACCGGATTCTTTGCTCTTTTCTTTCCTTGTTTTCGGAATCATAGGAAAAAAGTAAAATTCGGCGTTCTGCTCTCCGGATTTCGAGAAATCATCTCAGTACTGTGGCGCCGCGAACGCTCGTATGTTGCCCACCGGCCAGAGCCGAAGTCGAACAAGACCGACGACATCCGAAGTTTTGAGGGGACCCCACGTCCGCGAGTCGAAACTGTAGGATCTGTTATCACCGAGTACAAGGTATTCGTCCGCCTTGAGAGAAAACTCCAGATTCCCCGATGTAAACGTTCCCGATCCGAGATAATCCTCGGAAAGCTTGACTCCCTGCGGGCGCGCCTCGTCGAAAACTGTCACGATACCGTTTTTTATGACGACGCGCTCCCCGGGCAGACCGATAATGCGCTTGATGAAGTACGTGGAGTCGTCTTTCGGGTATCTGAAAACTACCACCTCTCCCCGCTCCGGCTGACGGAATCGATAAGAAAGTTCGTCAATCAGGAGATAGTCGCCGTTCGAAAACATTGGAGCCATGCTTGAACCACTCACAAGGAACGGCTGCACAAGGAATCCACGAATTAAAAAGACTGCCCCCACGGCAACGAGGGCAATCTCGCACACCTCCAGCACAGAAGCGAAGAAGCGTCGCATCGCGGACTAGTATAAATCATCAGGTATAATGTGCAAGTAAGACTCATCGCATGAAAAACGCACCACCTCTAACCTACATAGTCGGCCTCGGAAATCCCGGGAAAAAATACGAACGGACATACCACAACGTCGGGGCGATCGCCCTTGAGTATTTCGCGACCAAACTCTCCGAACGCGGAGATTCCGTAAACCATCGCCGACGCAGGCCGCTCTTTGAGTATGTCGAATCTGGAAACTGTCTTTTCATAAAACCGACCACGTTCATGAATGAATCCGGAAAAGCCGTGGCGTCGCTCGGAAAACTCTTCAGAGCGAAGTCTTCCGAACTGCTTCTGGTGCACGATGACAGCGATCTTGCAATTGGAACTTTCAAGCTCTCGTTCGGGAGGAATTCGGGAGGACACCACGGCGCCGAATCCGTGATACGGAGCCTTAAGACCAAAGAGTTTTGGCGGCTGCGCATCGGAATTAGAGCCGCAGAACACAGGGGCTCGAGCGAAAACGAGGGGTCACCAAGGCTCAAGGCGAGCCACTTGGTGCTTAGAACGATACGCCCGAAAGAAAGGAAAGTTCTCGATCGAGTTTTCGAAGAAAGCTGGGAGAAGTTAACTTCGCGCCTACAGTGTTACCCCGAAACTCACTGAGAAAGAAAAGCCTCCTCCCTCTTTCTTGATTTCCGTAAAAGGGAGGTCGATTCCCTGGAACATAGCGTTCGTTTCGAGTGCTTTTTTAAACGCTTTAATGTTGTCTTCAGAACCGGCGACTCCGAGCAAAACCATTTGGTTATTGATGTCATCGAAGGAGATCCTCCTCAAGAGAACACCGTTCTCCGCTACAAGCCCGGTAAGAACCTCAAGGAGCGGAGTCTTATGCTTTATGGAACTCTCCGCGGAGCGGATAAGGGCGACGGAGCGATTGAATTCCTTCGCCTGAGTTTCAAATGCACCGATTACCTCCATTTCAGACCCTCCTTTCTGGAGCAATAACTTAGCTTCAAGATCCTCCTGGGCTTTCGTGAGCACAAGATCGGCTCCGAAAAATACGGCAAGGAATAACGCGAGCACGCTTGGCACAGCGACTCTCCAAAAGCGGAGGAAGTGCGCCAGTTGTTCATTTTGGAACTCTTCTTCGGCGCTCAATCCAAGAAGACTTATCTCCTTGTCCTCCCATCTCGGTTTCAGTCCGCGTAGCCCCGCTCCGACAGCGACAAACCACTCGGGAGTAATCGCCTGGCTACTGCCGAGTTTGATCTCTTTCACTTTAAGCGGGAAGTTTTCGTTGATAATCTTCGTGATCTGAGGAATGAGGTTGTTAGCAGAAAGGAAAATTTCTTCAAGTTGATCCTGCCAATGTTGGGAATAAAATGTCGTGACCTGGTGAAGACTGCGCGTAATGGCGGCTTCAAAAACTGGGAATGTAATTTGTTGTTTTTCGTCGGCCACATCGCGCCACAAGTTGGAGTACTCGAAATACAGCTGACCTCCTCGAACTATGAGAAAGGTAAGTCCCGAAGAGTCGAGGTGCAAAAGCAGAGCAGGTCGTTTTGAGTCGAACCCAAGAGCGGCTTCCCGCAGAAGGCGCGCAAGCGCAAGTGCTCGGGGTTCTGCCACGATCCCCAAAAAGCCGGCTTCGAAAAGCGCCTTATTAACTTCGTCGATCGCGGCACTCTCCACGAAAGCGCCGAGGACTTGGATTCGCAATCCTTCATCTTCTTCTCCGACTACCTGCCATCCGGAATAAGCCCGGCCGACCTCGATCGGCGAAACCATCTGCATGTTGAGTTCCACCGCCTTATCGAATCCTTCCCCTTCGATAAACGGGAGGCTGAATACTTGGCTATACAAGTTAAGAGAGCTCGCGACGAGAATAACGCCAGCCCTTCCGCGTTTGGGAATCGGATCGGGGATTTGCTTGCGGAGAGTCTTTAGCGCTTCAAGAAGCTGGCCTCGGTTTTTAATTTTTCCTCCTTCAATCGTACCGGGCGGGAGCCGGACGCTCTTGAGCTGCCACAGTTTCCCGTCGAAGTAGGAGAATCGAAGAGCGACATCGGCAAGCTCAAGCGCACCGATCGGAGATCGCACGCGGAGGAACAAAAAAAGCTTCTGGGTTAAATTTCGTACATCTATGTTCATATGCGTTGCCACGAAAGCACTGTAACCTGCCCCGTCGTCGAATGAACGGAAACAACGACGCGGACTTTTCGTTGATAAATGGAGGCACTCGCCGTGGATACTATCGTGGCTTGCCCGCTCACGGGAGAATTTTGGGTGACGGTTATTACGGCCGAATCACCTCCCACTGGCACGACATAGCCCGTAACATCCGCGAAATTCCTGTCCCGGACAAGCTGGAAAACGCCGTCGCTCGCTCCGGAAAAAGCAATTCCGGCCGCGCGCTGAGAAGCCTGAAATCCGAAACTCGAATTTACAAAGCTTACGGTAAGAAATGCGAGCGTGGTGCCGATAAGGACAACTATTGCTCCGATAAGAAACACGAACGACAGAGCCGTCTGCCCGCCCCGAAAGGAAGTTCCTCTTTCGGCTATAACACACGGTTCAGCTCGAATCATCTTTACTTATTATACTCCAAGCACTGGCCGCCCACGCTTCTCGTCCTCAGGGAGACCAGTTTACGACAATGTCGTCAACCCGAGGGCTTGCGGTCTGGGCAGCGTTTGAGGCGATGAGGATTCGATATCTAAAATAGCGGTAACCGACGTGCAGGACATAGTTTAGTCGCACAGGTACGCCAGGGTCCGCATTATAGTCGGTATTGCCGGTTCCATCTGGTCCGATAAAATTCCAGGGGCCGCTTGTTGTATTGCTAGTTGCGAACTGGAATCGAACCGACGTCCCCGCGGGCTTCGATCCGAGCCAGAAAAACGAATTGAGCTGTGCCCCGTTCGGAGATCCCGTATCAAACGTAGTTGAGTCAAGATACCCCGTCTTCGCGCTTAGTCTCCAGCTTGTTATCACCTTGTAGTTGGACGTCGCGCAAAGTCCGGGGTCAGCGCAGTTGAAGCTGACCCACCCGACGATGTCGTTCCACGCGTAGTTGAAAAAATTTCCATTGTTGCCGTCAACATATGCGCGGTAGTTCGAGGTTCCGCACCCTCCGTGGTTGTTGCAGTCGAAACTGATCCAGCCGTACGCGTCGTTCCATCCCCATCCCGAAAGATTGCCGTTTGTATTCATCACTCCGTAATTGCTCTGCCCGCAGATGTTTCCATTCCGAGTTGTGGCACAGTCAAACGAAATGTCACCGATCGACGAACTCGCATAGCCTTCGAGTTTCTGTGAAGTTACCGTCACGGTGTTCGTGTTGTAGAAATCAATCCACCCGATGACATCATTCCACGCCCAGTGCTCGCTCGTGTTCGGACTGATGTTCGTGGCCGCCTCCGTTCTAGCCGGAACGAAAAGTGCCGTAGCGGCAAGAAACCCCAGCAACAAGCCTCGTTTCGTGAGCAAAACGCGTCTCATAGTCCCGGAATGACGACGTAGATCGACCCGGTCGTTGTAGAATCGTTGATCTCTGATGACGTCGAAAATCTGCTGTTCGTAGTCGAAGCGGGACCTTCTTGTCCGGGGCCACCGGACCAATCTGTTTGATGTAAAACATTATTCCCCCACCGCGTTACGTACGCCGTGATCCTGCTTGCGGCGCCTTGCGGCCAGTTACAGACGACCGTTATTTTTTTCGTCGACGGGTCATTTGCACCCCCGCTTGCGAGGATTTTCCCAGAGGCGTCCCTCCCAACATCGTCAACGTAAAAGTAGCGGGTGTATGTCGTGCTGGCCACAATGAAAACCTCATCGCCGGCCATAACCGAAAAAGGAGAGGTGGATGTGGCGAGGTAATAATGATTGAGGGAAGTCGTAGCAAGAGATGCGACGTTGTACCAGTCCCTCTCGGTCCAGACCCGAACAGCATCGAGAAGTCCTCTGCTCAATGCGGCCCCTACCTGGGATTTTTGCGCTTGCGAGCTTATGCGAAGCGTCCCCCCGATCAAGGTCGCAACGGCGGCAATCATCACTACTCCGATAGAGGTAGCAATGAGAATCTCCATTAGCGACTGCCCCTTTCTTGAAGATATCTTTGCGAGAAAAAAGTTTCTGGATTGCATGTTTGTCGTTTTTTTTAATACTCCACGGAGCCGTTGTTATTCACCCTGATCGCTGAGGTCGCGACGACGAAATTCCCTCCACCCACGAGCTCGAGTCCGATCGACGTCGTCGCCTGGGGCCTCCCGACAATCTGCGAAAAAACGATGTCTGTCGAGCTACCGAGAGCCAGTGTTGCGGTTGCATACCGGACAGAGACCGGCAACCGATGTGACCCCAGGCGAGTAGTCGAGGCGTACTGTCCTGGAAACAAAGCGTAGAATGGAGCGGTGCCCGTGCCGTTTTCAAAATGAACTCCCCACGAAGTACTCGACGCCTGCGAAACCGACCTGCTCTGGGCTTCTCTCAAGAGCGCGACGATCTGCTTCGTCGCGCTGTCAATCTCTGAACGCCCTTTCCGGCCGAATATGTTTGCAATCGTAATGCCGCCAATGATGACAAGGAGGGCGATGACGGTAAGAATCTCAATCGTGCTGATACCACTTCGTTTGAACACGGTTTTGCGTATCTCTCAAAACACTAAAACTGGGTAGTAAGCTGATAAATCGGGATGATGATCGCTATCGCAATGCCCCCGACAAGAATACCCATACCCAGAAGAAGGATAGGTTCGAGCACGGCGACGAGAGATTTCACGGTCGAGTCGACGCTCGCCGCGTAGAAGTCATCGAGCGCCTTGAGTACTTCCTCGAGATGTCCTGCTTTCTCTGATATTGCAATAAGATTCGTCACCACTTTCGGAAATACCACTTCCCGCTTAAATGCTTCCCCGAGCGTGAGTCCCCGAGACAATCCCTCGTTGCTTATGCGAAGAAGGCTTACCCTGAATTCTTCCGAACCGACTGTGTCCGCTGTCACTGTAAGCGTTTGCACCATAGGAAGCCCCGCTCGAAGAAGAGAACTCATCGTCGCGGCAAATTGCTGGATGGCAAGCTCCCGATACACGCGCCTCACGAGCGGCGTGTGGCGGAGGAGCCTGTCGAAAAGACGCCGGCCGGTCTCGACTCGAAAGAAAAAAATTATTCCGAAAGCGGCGAGTGCAAGAAGCGTGACCGTAATAAGGAGCGCATTACCTCCGATAAAAAGTCCGACTCCGAATACCACGCGAGAAAAAAGAGGTGGATTGATGCCGGTGTCCAAGAAAACCTTCGCGATGCGGGGAAGGGCGAATGTCGTCAGAAAAAGGACGATTGCGAGCGAAGCGACGAGAAGGATAATAGGATAAATAAGTGCGGTGCGAATCCGGCCGCGAAGTTCTGCTTCTTTTCCCAACGAGTCGCTCAGCTCTTCGAACGTCTGCTGAAGATTCCCCGAAGCCTCCGCCGCCTTAATCAGGTTTACGAAGGTGAGCGAAAAGGTTTTTGGATGTCTCGCAAACGCGGCATAGAATGGCTGGCCTTTGCTCAAATTTTCCCGGATTTCGAAGAGAAGTCCGCGAACCGCGGGTTTGTCGAAGTCAGCGATCAATATGTCAATTGCGGATAAGAGGTCAGTGCCCACGCGGAGCATGAGCCCGAGATATTTGGTAAGAAAGATTTTATCGGTAATCGTGATGCCGCCGAAGAAGCTCTGTTTTCCGGCGATTGCCTCTTTGATCGGTTTCACCGAAACCGGCCGGAGGCCCCGGCTACCCAAGTATTGAAGAACCTCATTGAGACTTCCTACATCCAAGTCTCCCTCGGAAACTTTGTCGTTCTTATCTGCGGCGAGATAATGATAGAGCATGAGATAGGATCCACTCCGCCCCCTTCTGCCTGGGACGGCTATTCCCTAATAACCCGCAAGACCTCTTCAATCGTCGTAAGCCCAACCTCGGCCTTGAGAACCCCGTCTTCAAACATCGTCTTTGTCCCTTCTTCGTGCGCTTTTTGACGCACCGCCTCGAGATCAAAGCGAGGGTCGGTAATAAGCTTTTTCATTGTATCAGTAACAACTAAAACCTCAAAAATTCCGATGCGGCCGCGGTACCCGGTCATCGTGCACGCATGGCATCCCTTCCCTCGATAGAGTAGCTTCGGGGCGATTTGAGCTTTCGTTTCAAGGTTGAGCGTTTTCAACTCATCGCTGATAAGCTTTTGTACGTCGGCGCCCGCTTCGTAAGAAGCGATACAGTTTCGGCAGATCTTCCTTACTAACCGCTGGGCAACGACAACATTCAGGACCGAAGCAACCAAAAATGGAGGTACGCCGAGATCGAACAGGCGGGGAATCGCCGTCGGAGCGTCGTTCGTGTGGAGCAAGGCAAGGAGAAGATGTCCCGTGAGTGCGGCCTGCACGGAAATATCCGCAGTTTCGCTGTCTCGGATTTCTCCGACCATGATGATGTTGGGATCCTGTCGCAAAAGCGCGCGGAGTCCCTCGGCGAAAGTCACCCCTGCCTGGGGATTGATTTGGGTTTGATTGATGTACGGCATGTTGTACTCGATCGGATCTTCGATAGTCACGATATTCACTTCCGGCCGGTTTAAAATGTTGACGAAGGCATAGAGCGTGCTCGTTTTTCCCGAACCGGTCGGGCCGCAGGAAAGAATCATGCCATAAGGCTTTGAAAGGTTCCCTCCCACAACTTTCGCCACATCGGGCCTCATCCCAAGCTCTTCGAGAGATAGAGGTTTTTGCGTCGCTTCGAGAAGCCGCATTTCCACTTTTTCTCCGTAAAACGTGGGTATGACCGAGACTCTGATGTCTATCATCTGGTTCCCTAAGTGCTGACGGAAGCGGCCGTCTTGGGGTTTGTAGTGTTCATCGATTTTGAGACCGGAAAGAAGTTTGATCCGAGCAGCAAGCGCAGCGTGAATGACTTTCGGAAGGCGCATAATTTCGATGAGCACGCCGTCGATCCGGTAGCGAATGAGGAGCGCGTTTTCGAGAAGGTCGAGGTGGACATCCGACGCTCGTGACGCCACGGCGTAGGAAACAATGTTGTTTACGATCGCAACAACGGGAAGCTGCGCAGCCGCTTCTTCTGTATTCTTGCTCTGGCCGCGGAGCGACGCCTGCACGTTCTCTTCGATAAGTTTTTTGAAGTCCTGGCCAAGCTCGTAGCCGTAAATTGAAAATCCGCGATTCAGGTCGTCGAGCGTCGCAAGGAACGGCCTGACTTTCGCCTTCAGGTGCTGTGTCAGGAATTCGAGTGTCTCTAGATCACTCGGATCCGCCATCGCAGCGTCGTACACGCCGCTCGGTTCGCGGCCGAAGACAATGACTTGGCGCTGGCGCGCGACCTCTTCCGACAAGAGCTTCACCGCGGCGGGATCGATTGGCCTCGCTGCGAAGTTCGCCGGCTCAACCCCGAGGGCGGAAGCAAGAAAAGCTGTGAGGTACTCGCGATCTACGATGCGCTCCGAGATGAGAATATCGAGGAGGTTCTGACCCTTACGGGTCGCTTCAGCGAGAAGCGCGTCAAAACGGTCTGGCGCGACGAGATTCTCTTGCGCCAGCTTTTTCTTAAGCTGGAGTGGGGGTATGGGAAGTTTCATTGATGGGCTTTCGCTACTTGCCCCAGAACCTATCGAAGGGTAAACGGAGCCAGAAACACAGCGGGCAAAAAGTAGATTTTCATGATTATAACAAAGAGGGCCGTGGGCAGCCACACGTGATAGAGAGGCACCCTCCCCTTCGAGAGCAGAGAATATAGTAAAGAGAAAACCAGTCCTTCTATCAATACGATGATGAGATACAGGAAAAAGAGCGGGTATCCGGTGAGAAAAACGCAGAGTGAAGCAGTTGGGATTTCTTCCTCTTCGAAAAATCGGTTTTCGTACCTACGGTTCATCCATCGCAAGACGCGGGAGAAGACCCATGCGGCAAGAAGCGCGATAACTGGCGGGCCGAAGAATTTCAGTCCAGCGTATTTAGAAAAGTATGCAATTGATGCGAATGGAGTCCCCGTCCATGTTTCGTACTGTGCCCATGACCAGTAAAACGCAAGGCAGAAAATGAGAGCAATGCTTATCACCCGCGCTACTCGGATATAAGAAACCCGAAAGGGGCGCAGGAATACCTGCACCCCCCAGAGGAATCCCAGAACGATGAGGGCAATCCAATCGCCCAACATCAGTTAGAGATTGAGACCGCTATCCGTTCCGACTTCGTAAATAGCCGGATCGCTGCCGCCGTCAGTTGACTCCACGTCGCTTGTTCCTGTATTTGAGTACTTCGTACTCTCCATATTCGCGTTCAACTCGTAGGTAAGCGACGGGTTGTCGGCCGCGTACGCGTAGTAGAAGAGACCGCTATTTGTCGGATCAACCGGCCATGCGCTAATCGGAGAACCGCCAGTAATCAACGACAAAGTCGGCCCCCCTCCTACAACTGCAGTCGTGTTGCCAACCCATCCGGTGCCATCAACGTTATCCGGGGTCGTGCTTGTAGAAGTTACGCCGCCGCTTCCGAATCTGCCACCGCAGTTAGGCGAGGCCGGAGCAGGGCCAACTCGGAGCGACACATAGCAACGAGCACCTGCATTTGCATCCGCAATCGTCGATGTCGAAACATCAGCCAAGTACAAGGCCATGGCAGTTTTAATTGTCGACATGTCGGAGATTCTGTTCGAATCCCGTGTCTGCCTCAAGAGTTCCGCTGGGTTCAGAGTGATAATGACTGCGGCAGAAAGCACCGCGACGATCGCGATGACAACCAGAAGCTCAATGAGGGTAAAACCCTTATTAGACATTTGTATTTATTGCTTTTCAGTTTTTGCTTCGACCTTTGCTAGGTTCTTCCTATTATACTACAGACGACATTCGGAGAGCGAGACATTGTGGATAACTTAGAAGGCGCTTCCCTCAAAGAATCCGTAAGGAGGTGGATCTTCGAGCCGGAGGCGGGTGCCCCTTGGCGTTGAGAATTCGAGGGCATGAGCATGGAGCATAAGGCGAGAAATCCCAGACGATCCCCGTCTCCCGCCGTAGAGCTTATCTCCTGCAACGGGATGGCCGATGCTTGCGAGGTGGACTCTGATCTGATGGGTTCTTCCTGTCTCCGGAACAACTTCGAGAAGGGTCGTATCCGGAAAGCGCTTGAGAACTCGGTAGACAGTACGAGCATGCTTCGGCATTTTTCCGGCGTGCACGGTCCGCTTCACGGTTCCGCTCTTTAGGGAAAGGGGCTTGTCAATGATTCCCGAAGAAGGCTCCACCCGCCCGGAGACGAGCGCTAGGTATGTTTTTTTAATAGTGTGTTCGGCGAACAAGGCCTTAAGGTAGTCGAATGAATTTTGAGTTTTCGCGACGAGCATAATACCCGACGTTTCTTTGTCGAGGCGGTGGACTATGCCGGGCCGAAGCCGCGGATCGTCGCCCACTTTTTTCATCCCTGGATATTTTTTAGAGAGCCAGTCGACGAGCGTCGGCTCCCGTGAATACGATGTCGGGTGTACAAGAAGACCGTCCGGCTTATAGACCGCGACGATGTCGTCGTCTTCGTAAATAATTCTCGGCTCTCGAGAAAGGTTCATTTGAAACACGTGAAAGTGGGCGGCGAAGGAATCGAACCTTCGACCTCTGTCTTATCAGGACAGCGTTCTACCACTGAACTAGCCGCCCCATGTGCGCGTTGTCCCGCCGCCGGCGGGACGACCTTTTGCCCCTCGCCTTGATGTGCGTCCATGAGGGATTGAACCTCAGACCTCTTGCGTGTCATGCAAGCGCTCTACCACTGAGCTATGGACGCATACACCAAGGTGAGGGGTTTAGTTTTCGAGGGCAGCCTTGAGGTGAAGCGCTCTCGCGCCCTCGAGGTTAAACTGAGTGACTGATCCTTCTCCTCTCCCTCCGTTGATCGCTCTCTCTATGTGCGCGAGAAGCATCTTTCCTCCCCATACGAATACTCCCAAGAGGGCGATAAGAAAGAACAGGGCAACGCTCGTAAGGACTAAGTCGTGATGTTTTTTCAAAAAACGTCTCATAATACTACTACTGATTATTTACGCTATGCAATAGCAATCCGAGGCGCTCATTATTTAAAGAATACCCTGCCCCTACTTGAAAACTGGTATTGCGCGTCAGCCCCGTGAAGATCGAAACCGTCGATGCTCGACAAGAATCGCGGTGTTTGAAGCTCTAGGTCTTTTACAAATCCAAAAATATCAGAAAGAGATCCGTTCACGCTCATCGTGAACCCAATGTATCCAGCCGAATCCTCCTGCGCCGGCACGGCGCCACCTTGAAAACTGAAGCCGGCCTCGAGATTCCTTGCCCTTGCGATGCTCTCAATCCACCGGGGGAAATCGAGAAGCTGATCCTCGGCCGGGAGAATTGCATCCATCGCTTTTTGGTATGCCCCGGCCACGGGCGCTTCGCTCTTAAACTGCGCGAGCACCCCAATCGCCTCGGTTCGCTTTTTCAAAAGCAGACGATCGACCAGTATCTCTTTGGTGACCTTTTCAAGGCTAGTGCCGTACCACCAAACGCCCACGCCGAAAACGACGAAGCTCAGCACGATGATCGAGGCGCTCAGAAAAAACTCTCGCCGAAGGTATTTCTGCATCACTCTCATTATATCAAACTTCTCCGCGGAGGGTCTCCTGTCTTGTTGCGAAGATGCTCTGCGGGTATGCTGTTAAGATACCCCAGTGGATGAAGAGCTTTTCTACAATGCGGTAAATATCGGAGTAGCGAGCAACTACCACGAACTTCTAAAGCGAAAGACGCAGAAAGGGACATGGAAAAAAGTCTGGGATGACCTTCCTCCGGCGTTGAAGACGGTAGATCCCGAAACAGAGTGGAGGGAACTTGAGAAAGCAGGTAGTCGGCTGCTCCTCGAAGACAATCCAGATTATCCGCCCCTCCTCCGCGAAATTCATTGGAAGCCTTTTGGAATTTACATACGAGGGAACATCCCAGAAAGCTCCGGAAACATCGCCATCGTAGGCACCCGGAAAGCAACCGACGAAGGGAAAGAAATTGCAGGGAAATTTGCCAGCGCGCTCGCAGAACATAATTGCTGCATTATAAGCGGCCTTGCGTTCGGAATTGATGCCGCAGCGCACGATGGATGCATGCGCTCTGGTGGAAAAACGGTCGCCGTCCTTGGAAACGGCCTCGATCACGTCTACCCGCGAACCCATGAGCGGTTGGGACAAAAAATTATTGACGGCGGGGGTGCTCTCATCTCGGAATATCCTTTAGGATCTCCATCTCTTCCCTATCGCTTCCTCGAGCGCAACCGCATCATAAGCGGGCTTTCTCGGGGGGTACTCGTCATCGAGGCGCCCGATGGATCTGGGGCGCTCGTTACCGCACGTTTCGCAACCGACGAAAATCGGGACGTTTTTGTGATCCCTGGGCCGGTACATCACCCGAACTACAGAGGATCCAATCGACTTATCCGCGCCGGCGCAGAACTCGTAACCTGCCCGGAGGAAATCCTTGAAGCACTTGGCGTAGAACGCGGTGCGACTGAGGAGAAGGACGGGGAGTTTTTAGGAGAAGAGAGAGTAATTCTCGAAGCTCTCCGCGCCTCTCCGCGGCCTCTCTCGGTAGACACGATCATCGAACGTACGAATTTGGACGCGCGAACCGTACACCAAACTTTGAGCTTCCTTCTCATTCGAAACATTGTCAAAGAAACGGAAAGCGGCTACACTTCCGCAACATAAGCATCTTGCGGCGGCATAAACACAAACATGAAGCTCGTCATCGTTGAGAGCCCCACAAAAGCGAAAACGATTTCCAAATTCCTCGACAAGGAATACAAAGCCGAATCTTCGTACGGCCACCTTCGCGATCTTCCCAAAAGCCAACTTGGAATTGACGTGGAACAAGATTTCCTTCCCCGATACGTCGTACCCCGCAGAGTTCAGTCGCGCGTGACCGCGCTCAAAAAGGCCGCCGCGAAAGCGGACGGCATAATACTTGCAACAGACGAAGACAGAGAAGGGGAAGCGATTGCGTGGCATATTTCGAAGATTTTGAACCTCGACGAGACGAAAATCGAGCGAATCGCGTTCCATGAGATTACAGAAGATGCAATTCGAGAAGCCTTGAAGCATCCTCGATTCATAGATATGAACCTCGTTGACGCCCAACAAGCACGGCGGATTCTCGACCGCCTCGTTGGCTATAAACTTTCGCCGTTCCTTTGGAAAAAAGTCCGGAGAGGTCTCTCGGCAGGCCGTGTGCAATCCGTCGCGCTCCGCCTCATCGTGGAACGCGAGGAAGAAATCAAGGCGTTTATCCCTCAAGAGTATTGGACTATTCGCGCTCTCCTTTCGCGCAAAGACTCCGAAAAAGGGGTCTTCGAGACGACGCTCGTAAAAATCGGGGGCGAACCGATCCCCCAGTTCGGAATCCCCACGGAGGATGATTCCAAGAAGATCGTTACGGATCTCGAAAGCGGAAATTTTCGGGTGAGTCGGGTTGAAAAAAAAGAACTAAAGAAAAACCCGCTTGGCCCATTCATCACAAGCACGCTGCAACAAAGCGCGGCACAGCGACTTGGATTCTCCGCGAAGAAAACCATGTTCCTCGCCCAATCCCTCTACGAAAGCGGCCACATCACGTACATGAGAACCGATTCGCTCCATCTTTCGGAGGAAGCCCTGAAGGGAGCGCACGACTGGATCTCTTCGAATCTCGACAAGAAGTACCTCCTCGACGCTCCCCGCCACTTCAAAACGAAATCTCGTCTCGCGCAGGAAGCACACGAAGCCGTCCGACCGACAAATGTTGCAACCGGCTCCCGCATCGAAGGACTCGAGAAGGATCAGGAGAGGGTATATGAGCTTATCTGGAGACGATTTGTCGCCTCTCAACTCCCCCAGGCACTTTTTGACGCGACAACGATCGAAGTCGAAACGGAATCCAAAAAAAGGTATACACTCCGTGCGTCGGGAAGCATCCTCCGATTCGACGGCTTCACGAAAATCTGGCCAACGAAATTCGAAGAGAAAGAAATGCCCGATTGCAAAGAAGGAGAGATGCTCACACTTCAGGAAATCCGTCCCGAACAGCATTTTACAGAGCCCCCTCCCCGCTACAACGAAGCAAGCCTCATTAAAACGCTTGAGCAATTCGGCATCGGCCGGCCCTCAACGTACGCCCCGATCATCTCTGTAATCCAGGATCGGGGATACGTGGAAAAACAGAGTGGGCGTTTTTACCCGACGGACATCGGCACGCTCGTCAACAAAGTTCTCACCGAACACTTCCCCGAAGTTTTCAATATAGAATTCACGGCAAAGATGGAGGGGGATCTCGATGAGATCGCAAGCGGCCATGAACGATGGCAGAGCGTCATCGGAGAGTTTTACTCGCCGTTCGCAAAACTTCTTGAACAAAAATATGAGGAGGTACAAAAGAGCGAAGTCGCGGAAGAAAAAACCGACATTGTCTGCGAAAACTGCGGGCGGCCGATGATCATCAAATTCGGCCGTTTCGGCCGATTCATCGCCTGCTCGGGGTACCCAGAATGCAAGACTGCGAAACCGCTCCGTGAACCTCCGAAATCAACCGGCCTCAAGTGTCCCAAATGCGGCGAGGGAGAAATCATCGAGCGAAGGGTGAGTAAAAAAGGAAGGTCTCGGGGTAGAATATTTTGGGGGTGTAACCGATACCCGAAGTGCGACCACGCAACGTGGGAAAATCCCGTCCCCCAAAAGACCGATGACGCGACCTAATTCACTCCAAAAACTTCTCGGACGCATCAAGGAAAATCCAACCGGACCAATCGCTCGCGCTTTAGAGTTTTCAAAAGCGGCTCACGCAAACCAAAAACGAGAAAGCGGCGAGCCGTTTTTTAATCACTCTCTTGCCGTCGCGGAGATCCTATATCAGTGGAAACTCGACGATGCAACCATCGTAGCCGGCCTTCTTCACGACACGGTTGAGGACACCTCGGTTTCTCTCGAAAAAATCAAAAGCGAATTCGGGGAAGAAGTTTCCTTTCTCGTGGACGGAGTCACTAAGCTCGGAAGAATCAAGTACCAAGATTCGAATCCGAAAGTCGAAAACCTCCGAAAAATGGTCTTGGCCTTGAGTCGAGATCTTCGGGTCGTTTTCATCAAGCTCGCCGACCGCCTTCACAATATGCGAACGCTCGGGTCGCTCCCGCCCGCAAAACAGAAGCGTATTGCCCTCGAAACTCACGAAATTTACGCTCCACTCGCGTATCGCCTCGGCATGCAGAATTTAAGCGGAGAACTCCGCGACCTTGCCTTTCCCTTTATTCATCCCAAAGAGAACGAGTGGATCAAGAAAACTTCTGTCCCGCTCTTTGAAGCCCGCCTTAAATATCTCGAAAGAATCAAGCCGGTCATCAAGAGATTGCTCGACGAGCAGGGTATAAAACCGATAACCATAGATTTCCGCGCAAAGCGGTACAGCAGTCTCTACGAAAAACTGCTCCGTCACGAAATGGACATGGAAAAGATCTACGACTTGGTTGCGATGCGGATCATCGTGGAAACCGTCCTCGAATGTTACGCAGTCCTCGGAGTCATCCACCAGAAGTGGCCGCCGCTCCCAGGAAGAGTCAAGGACTATATTGCGATGCCGAAACCGAACAGCTATCGGAGCATCCACACGACCGTAATCGGCCCGGATGAGCAGTTAATCGAGTTTCAGATTCGGACGACGAAAATGCACGAGGAAAATGAATACGGAATCGCGGCGCATTGGCTCTACGACCAAGAACGGAGGAATGAAGAAAAAAATCGCCCGCGACTCACAAAACTCGTCGAAGAGATGCAATGGGTCAAACAACTCCGAAATTGGCTCGAAAAATACCGAGGGCCGAAAACCGATCCCGAAGAGTTCATCCAAGCGATGAAGATTGACTTCTTCAGGGATCGGATTTTTGCAATCACTCCGAAAGGCGACGTCGTAGACCTGCCCGTGGGCGCAACGCCCGTTGATTTCGCGTATCATATCCACACCGAAGTCGGGAATGGCTGCGTGGGAGCGAAAGTGAACAATCAAATCGTCCCCTTAGACTACAACCTTCGCTCCGGCGATCTCGTGCAAATCATCACGCAGAAAAACAAGCGACCCTCCGAAGACTGGTTGAAATTTGTGAAAACGTCCATTGCCCGAGAACATATCAAGGCCGCCCTGCGCGAGAAAGACAAACTGCGCCGCTCCGCTCGCGGTCCCACAAAAACCGAACTTCGGGTGACCGGAGAGAACCGGCTCGGGCTCCTCAAAGACATCTCGGCGGTCGTTGAGCGATCACATTTGAGTATCGTGAGCGTTCATGCACCAAGTCAGCCCGGGAGCCGGTTCACGGCCCTAAGAATCCAGTGTGAAACGACCGACAAACAGAAGATCGAGAAGTTGATTGTGAAGCTGAAGAATCTAAAAGGAGTGAGGCAAGTGAGCTACCGCTTTGTGTAGTCACTCTTTCTCTTCTTCTCCCTCTAGGCGTCGGACGATGCTCTGAAGTTCTTCCTGAGAATAAAAGGAGATGGTGATTTTTCCGGTGTCGCCGTTTTTCGAAATCGAAACGGGAGTTCCAAGCTCCGTGCTTAATTTTTCTTCAAGTATTTTGAGTTCCGGAGCGAGATCGGGAGGCGGCTGCGCCGCTTCCCCGGAGCGAGCGCTCTGAACTCTGTTCTTAAGCTCTCGAGTCGTGAGCCGATGCGCAAGGAGATCCTCGAAAAGTTTCTTCTGCGCTCCCGGGTCGCCAATCGCCAAAAGCAATCGTCCGTGGCTTTCCGTAATCTGATTTTTTTGAAGCGCTTCTTGGATAAACGGCGGGAGGTCAAGGAGCCGCATCGTGTTCGCAACGACCTCGCGGCTTTTCCCGAGGCGAGAAGCGATCTCGCGCTGCGTGAGGCGAAATTCCTCCTGAAGCCGGGAGAAAGCCCGGCCTTTCTCGATAGGATTCAAGTCCTCGCGCTGGAGATTCTCGATAATCGCGAGCTCAAGGCGTTCCTGCTCAAGGTTTACCTTCCGAATGATCGCAGGAACATGTTCGAGGCCGAGAAGTTTTGCCGCAAGCAGCCTTCTCTCTCCCGCAATCAGTTCGTATTCAACCTCAAGTCCGGCCGGCGTTTCTTTCTCGATCTTCGTCACGACAAGCGGCTGCAGAAATCCGAATTCCCGGATCGAGGCAGCGAGTTCCTGTATCGCTTCTTCGTCAAACGCGCGCCTCGGCTGGTTTCTGTTCGGCTTGATTTTAAAAACTTCGATGTGAAAGATCGAATCTTCCTCGCGGCGCGGCTCTTGGCGCGCGGGAGACTTAGGCTCCTCTTCCGCCTTTCCCGAAACACCCGGTTGGGGCGCGCTCATTGAAGTCGGCGGAGGAGCAACCGGATTCGGGCGCGCGGCATCCCCGTCGGTATCGCTCTTTTTCGGCGGTATTAAAGATTCGAGTCCTTTTCCTAACATTAGATCGCTACGTTGAAATTTCCGAAATTTTTTGCTCCCACGATCTCTCGCGCGCCGCGCGTCCTCTCCTGCGCGATAATTTCGTCAGCAAGGCGCCGATAGGCAAGTGCTCCGTTCGAGTCGGGACGGTGGAGTAAAACGGGTTTTGAAAAACTCGGGGCTTCGGCGAGAGCGACGCTCCGAGGAATTTCCGTATCAAAAACCTGGTAGGGAAAATGGCGCCTGATGTTTTTCCCGACTTCCCTACTCAAATGCTCTCGCTTGTCGTACATGGTAAGGAGCGCCCCGGCGATAGTGAGTGGATGGTGCAGATTCCGCTTCACGAGATCAACGGTTTCTAAGAGCTGACCGATGCCTTCAAGGCTGTAATACTCGGCTTGAACGGGAATTAAAACCTCGTCTCCTGCAACGAGTCCGTTTACGGTAAGGAGGCTTAAACTCGGTGGAAGATCTATGAGCACGTAATCGTAGTCGTGACGGACGTAATGGAGAAACCGCCGCAGGAAGTGTTCTCTGTCTTTCTCGTTCACGAGTTCAATGAGCAGTCCCGCGAGATGTGGCGCGGCCGGGATAAGATGAAAATTATAAAGTTGGGACGGACGAATTATGGCCTTCGGTTCTGCGTGACCGAGGACCCCGTGATAGACGCTCGTAGTCGTATGAAGCGGACTGTGTCCCAAGGCAGAACTTGCATTCCCTTGCGGATCAAAATCAACGAGGAGCGTCTTCTTCCCCGCCGCAGCAAGATACGCCCCGAGGTTCACGGCTGTTGTTGTCTTGCCGACTCCGCCTTTCTGGTTGCAGACTGCGATTACGCGGGCCATTGCCATAATTGTATGAATTTTGAAGCGTAAGCGCAAAAATTCATATACAATTATGAGCATCCCGCCAAAGCGAGAGCAACGGTGGACGTTTCAGTAAACAGTTTTCTTGATTTGAGCAATAAAATGAGGTTAAATAGCGGCATTGCCCGGGTGGCGGAATTGGCAGACGCGCAGGACTCAAAATCCTGTGACCGCAAGGTCATGAGAGTTCGATTCTCTCCCTGGGCACACAATACTGCTACTTATGATTTGATGTCCTCATCGCGACTGCAACCGCGAGAAGGGTGAGCGCGCTCACGAGTATCGGAAACCACACCTGGGATAACCACGGCACGGGGATGAGAAAAAGCACATCCGGAGTGGTGAATGATGACGGCCAGCGCACAGTGGCCCAAAGACCGACATAGTAGAAAATATCCCACACGCCGAACGTCCAAAGGAAAATCGCCCACTGTTCGCGGCGGCCTGTGGCAGTCAAAAGAGCGATGCTTACAAGCATAATCATCGTCGCTATTTCGCGGAAAAACTCCACCGCAAGAAGACTTCTTGGTAACTCCGCAAGTACCTTTGCTTGCTGATACAGTGGCGAAGACAAGCTTGCAACGTCGGAAAGCGTTCCGCCATAGCCGGGGAGAAGTCCGACTGCCGCGCGGAGATACACAACAACAGACGCCTCAACGAATCCGAATGCTATCCCGAAAAGCGCCGCGATAAAAAGTTGTCGTCCAGATATGTGTAAACCTCCACGCTTCCAAAAATAGTAAGCTGCGAACGGTATCGCGACGAATAGATTTACCCACCAAGGTTCCGCGAAAAGAACGAAAGTATCCATAAGATTTTAGTGGGCGAGGTGGGAGTCGAACCCACAAGCCGTGTTACCGGCTACGGATTTTAAGTCCGCTGCGTACACCAATTCCGCCACTCGCCCTCTTTTTCGCGCTCCCCTGAGGCCAGGAGGGGAATCGAACCCCTGTGTAGAGCTTTTGCAGAGCTCTGCCTTACCACTTGGCTACCTGGCCATATCTCCGTTTCAGTATCTCCTTTTGCTGATGACTTTTCAAGAAGCGTTCATGTCGTACGGCGTCGGCGCGTAAAGAAAACTCTTCACATTGTAATAACTGCCAAGGTGAGTACGCCTTAGTTGATCTCACCTTTTCAGAATTATGCAGGGCAAGGCGTTTGTTAACGTCGGCCGTGCTCCCAATATATAAGTCATTATTTTTTAAACTGCGAAGGATGTATGTGTAATACATTGGGTTTTGTCTCGCTACGCGAGATCTGGCACAGCCAGACAGACCGCCGCGTTACCTCTTCGCCACCGCGCCTTACTACTTGCCTGCCCGCCGAAGCTTTTGCACAGGCGGGGCTACTCCCCATTCTATTTGTCGAGAAGCAATTTTTCAACTTGTGCCGCGTGTTCCAGCCCGTGGTCAATCTCGAACCTGATTCGCGGCATCGGTTTGATGCTGATTTTCTTATTGAGAAGATGCTGCAACCTCCCTGCGGCTCTCTTCAACTCTTCGAGAACACGGTCCGACGACACCGAAGGTATGACGCTCAAAAGGACGACTGCGTGCTCCAATTTTTTATCAACCTCGACGTCGGTAATCGTGGGAAGCGCGTCAGGGAATTCAAGCTCTTCTAAGATGATCTTGCTTAACTCCTCGCGGATGAGCTTCCCAACTCTCTGCGGCCTGAAGTTCATCCCCACACCTAATGAGTTTTGAGGCTCTCGACTAGCCTCCGTTTAAGCTGGTTCAGGGCATTCGCCCTCAACTTCAGACTTGACTCTCGGTTCCTGGCGTCAGTTTCCGATTTATACGCCTCGTAGTAGATTAACTCGTAAGGCAAATATTTTCTTGTGTGAAAACTCTTACCCAAATTATGTTCTACGAGCCTGCGGCGCAGATCATTTGTCGAACCAGTGTACAACTGCCCATTCTTTTTACTTCGCAGCATATAAACGTAGAACATAATTAGAAACTCATTAGGTGTGGGGATTTATTTTCTGATAGCCAGCCGATCCCCAACCTGAATGAGCATCGGGGCATTTACCATCAGTCCCGCTTCTTTTCCCTGTTCCGTTTGCGAAACGTCCGCTTTCTTGTCGCGAAGGCTCAACACCCGACCGTTCCCAACTGTTTTCCACTCATCCCCCTCTCCAGATTTTCTCGTAATCTCGATTTGCACTTTATTGCGAAACGTTCCCGAAACCACTTTTCCTCCGACGAGCTGCTTGTCGGGCTTCGCCTGGTTGAACACCGCAAGCACCTCGAGTTCCCCGAGCGCTTTCGGTTTGTCGAGCGAGAGCAAAAACTCCTCAACGGCTTTCACAAGATCGTAGATGATCTCCGAAGTAATGATTCTGATCTCGTGGGCTTCCGCAAGGTTCTTAGCTCCTTTGTCGAGCTTGTTCCGGAAACCGATGATTGTCGCATGCGTCGGAATCGCGCGTTTCACGTCCCCGTCGGTTATGTCCCCCGCCGATTCGTCGAGAACCGCGAGCGGCCGTGCGGCGCTTCCCAAGGCTCGCACAACTAAGGAAAGCGCCTCAAGCGACCCTGCGTCGCTTGCTTTCAGAACTAGGTTCAGGAGTTGTTTCCCGTCTTTTTTCGGCGGCGTGGCCGCTTTTGGAGCCGCGGCGGGCTTCGGAGCCGCAGGTTGCGGGACGAGCCCTACTTGGAACTCCTCGCCCACGCGCGGAAGTTTCTCAAGGCCGATCGTGAGCGCCGGCGCGGAAGGCTCGAGTTCCGCGGCCTGGTTCCCGAGGAAATCTTCTAGAATCTTAACCTTCCCTCCGCCGGTCGCCGTGTGAATTTCCTCACCTCGCCGCAAGACTCCGTTTTTTACAATAAGCGTCGCTTCGTTTCCCCGTTTTCGATCAACACGCGTTTCGAGGATGTAGCCCGAGGCAGGCGCCGTGGAGTCGAAGGTCAAATGCTCAACGCTCGAGGCAAGAACAACGAGGTCAAGGAGTTCGTTCACTCCCTCCCCCGTTTTCGCGGAAACCCCGTGCCAGCTTACCTGTCCGCCGTAGCCCTCGAGAAGAACACCTGCGGAAGTAAGATCGTTTTTTACCTTCTCGAGGTCGTTTGTCTTGTCAATTTTGTTTATGGCAACCACAAACGGCGTGTTTGATCTCAAAAGAATGTCAACCGCTTCCTTCGTCTGGGGCTTCACTCCTTCGTCGGACGCGACGACGAGAATCGCAAGATCCGCAACTTCGGCGCCGCGCGAACGCATTGCGGTAAAAGCCTCATGGCCGGGCGTGTCAATGAAAGTGATCCGCTTTCCGTTATGCACGATTTCATAGGCCCCGATGGATTGGGTGATTCCCCCGGCCTCGCGGGCCGCAACATTCGCCTTCCGGACGTAATCGAGGAGCGTGGTCTTTCCATGATCAACATGTCCCATCACAACGACCACCGGCGGTCGCTCCTTCAAATTTTCTTTCTTAACTTCTGTCATAGTCGTTAGTACAACCTATCAGAAAAATTCGACAAAAACAACCTTTCTTGCTATTTTCTTTACGACGTTAGGAGGCGTGGCTGAGTCCTGCCTGCCGGCAGGCAGGGGCTTAAAGCAGTACCATCATGTTCTACGTGTATATTCTAAAAAGTAGAAAAGATGGAAATTTATACATAGGCAAAACAAATAACTTGGAGCGCAGAATCAAAGAACATAATTCTGGCCAAGTTTCTTCTACGAAATCTCGTCGCCCATTCGTTATTCTAAAAACACTTGCTTGCGAAACCGAGCTTGAAGCAAGAAAGCTTGAGCTTGAATGCAAAAAGGGCTATAAAAGAGAGAGCTTTAAGAAAGGATTCCGGTAACACAAAGGAGGCGTGGCTGAGTGGCTTAAAGCAACGGTTTGCTAAACCGTCGGGGTCTAAAAAATCCCACAGAGGTTCGAATCCTCTCGCCTCCGCAATGAACAAATTCTACCGTGCGACTCGTGAAATCCTCAAACAAAGACTTGATATGTTTGTTGAACGGCTTTCCGTGTGGTGGGGCAACTCAAAAAGAATTATCTGGATCACCATAAAACTTTTGGCAAGAATTGTAAGGAGTGTCTGGAGTGTTCTCAAGGAGTTAGGCGGCATTTCCTTACTTTTTGCGGTTATCACATTCCTCATTGTTCAATATAACACTTATGTGGCGATAGGGAATGCAATCCGGGCTGATACCGGCGCTAACTTATCATTTGTAAACCCTATCTTGTCGGACGAAAACAAAGAATGGGGGTATCTACATCTCTTATATGATCAAACGTATAACAGTAACTGGAATTATATCGTCCAGTACTATAATGTAGAATGTTTCAACAAGATTAGACGCGTAGCGCTAGATATTGGTTCGCTCAATACTCTCTTAATTCAACGCCAAAGCGGGAATAAGACGCTTGGCCAAGACAAGTTATATGAAATTGCAAAGAGCTTAAAGCCCGATTTTGAAAGTATACTAAATTGCAAACTAAGACCTTGGCGAAGCCGTATTTTTTATAAATTATACTAGAGTGGACATTCTATGCTTCTTGCATCGGGTGAGTTCTAGATCGACTCATAACGCCCACCAGGGAATGAAAGATCAAACTAAAAACCCAAAACTCGAAACAGCAACGTTTGCCGCCGGATGCTTTTGGGGAGTGGAAGAACTCTTTAGGCAAACGAAGGGGGTGAAATCAACCGCAGTGGGCTACACCGGCGGCACGTCGAAAAATCCAACGTATGAAGATGTGTGTACCGACAAAACCGGACACGCCGAGGCGGTGGAAGTGAAATACGACCCAGAAGAGGTTTCTTACGAAACGCTTCTCAAAATCTTTTGGGAAAACCATGACCCAACGACCCCGAACCGCCAGGGGCCAGATGTCGGGAGCCAGTACCGCTCGGTAATTTTTTTCCATACGCCGGAGGAGAAATTTCTAGCAGAGAAATCGAGGGGAGAAAGACAAAAGTCATCGAGTAAGAAAATCGTAACCGAAATCCTGCCCGCCGGGCCGTTCTACAGAGCGGAGGACTACCACCAGCAATATCTCGCAAAGCGCGGCCTCGGGACTTGTCACATCTAGAAATGATCGAGGTCGAGAAGAAATTCCTTCTCACCGACGCCGAGAAAGAGCGCCTTCTCGAGGGAGCCGAATTCTTGGGAGAAAAAACTTTCGAGGACGTCTATTACGACACGAAGGACTACGACCTCTCCTCCCGCGACAAGTGGCTTCGATCACGGGACGGAGTATTCCACCTGAAAATTTCAGCGCGGAATGCAGTGAAGCGCCAAATCAGCGAATACCACGAACTCGAAACCGAGGAAGATATCAGGAAGGAGCTCGGCGTTCAAAAAAAGAAGTCGCTCAAGGAAGATATCGAACTCAACGGCTTTGTTCCTTTCGCCAGATTCATAACGACGCGGAAAAAATACAAGCGGGGCGATTTCGCGATCGACCTTGATGCCGCTGACTTCGGCTACCAAGTGGGCGAAATCGAACTCCTGGTCCCCGATGAGACTGGGAGAGATGCGGCGGTCGAAAAAATTTTCGCTTTCGCGCGATCAATCGGCCTCCCCATAGTCCCCGTAAGCGGCAAGGTGATCGAATACATCCGACGAAAGAACCCGAAGCATTACGAAGCTCTTATTGCCTCCGGCACCTTAAACTGGCTGGGAAGCCGGGAATAGGCGTGTTTGACAAGGAACCACAAATACCTTAATGTCTTTTCTAGTTGCCCCGGGTAAGGAATCCCGAAGTCCAAACTCCAACTCGGAGCACCTAAACCACTTCCTCTAGAGGAGAAGGGCACACAATGCACATTCTGGAAATCGGGTTCCGGTGTGTAATACCTGCTCGTTCAGCTCCCATAGCCTGAAGGCGCCGAGTTCACCTCGAAGCCAAAGGCGACAGGGGGCATTCAACCTCGGCGATTGATTTCGCGAGGACAGCCCGCAGCGCGCTATGCGCCGCCTGGGGGTCGAGGCGTTGAATCTCACACGCTCACGGCCCCCTCTTTTTTTTCTCGAAAATCGCACAATTTCCACTAGAAAAGAGCCTTAATTCGTGATAAAATAAGGGAGCCGAGGATCGGCTCTTTTACGTTTTATATGCCCAAAAAATCAAAACAAATCGAAGAGAAACCTAAAGCAGAAGCACCGAAACAGGCCTCCTACGAAGCCAAGGACATTTACGTTCTTGAGGGGCTCGAACCCGTCCGGAAGCGCCCGGGTATGTACATCGGCTCGACCGGAACCGACGGCTTGCACCACCTGGTCTGGGAAGTCGTCGACAACTCGATCGACGAGGCGATGGCGGGGCACGCAAAAAACATCTCGATCGAACTTCTCCCCGACAAGAAAGTGAGCGTAACCGACGACGGGCGCGGCATTCCGGTTGAAACGCACCAGCAGACGAAAAAATCCGCGCTCGAGACCGTGATGACCACGCTCCACGCGGGCGGAAAATTCGGCGGGGAGTCGTACAAAGTCGCGGGCGGCCTCCACGGCGTGGGGGTCTCGGTCGTGAACGCACTCTCCGAGTGGCTCCGCGTGGAAGTGTCTCGCGGAGGCGCCCTCTATGCACAGGAATACGAACGGGGAAAGCCGGACGGGAAAGTGAAAAAGATCGGTACCTCCAAACAAACGGGCACCAAAGTCATTTTTTCTCCCGACCCGCAGATTTTTTCGGACATCCAGTTCAACGACAAGCGCATCTTGGACCACCTTCGCCAGCAGGCGTATCTCACGAAAGGCGTCCGCATCAACTTCATCGATCGGAGGGGCGCCGCGCCTCGCGCGTACGGATTTTTCTTCGAGGGCGGACTGCTTTCTTTCGTAAAGTACGTCGCAAGCGACAAAAAAACACTCCAAGAAGAAGTTTTCTATGTGCACAAAACCCACGAAAAGCTTGAAGTCGAGGCCGCATTCCTTTACATCAACGACACGAGAACGGAGGAATTGAGCTTTGCGAATAACATCTACACCCCAGACGGCGGAATGCACCTTACGGGCTTCCGGTCGGCGCTCACAAGGTCTTTGAACACCTATGCCAGAAACGAAGGATACCTCAAAGAGAAGGACGAGAATCTCATAAGCGACGACACCCGCGAGGGGCTCGTCGCTATCGTCTCGGTGAAGCTCCGCGAGCCGCAGTTCGAAGGACAGACGAAGGCTCGACTCGGAAACCCGGAGGCGCGAACGGCGACCGAAAGCGTCATAAACGAAGCACTCAAAGAGTTCCTGGAAAAGCGCCCGGCGGAAGCGCGGCGCATCATCGAAAAAGTCCTCTTGACCGCGAAGGCGAGGCAGGCCGCAAAAGCCGCAAAAGAAACGGTACTCCGGAAAGGAGCGTTCGAGGGGCTCACGCTCCCGGGAAAACTCGCCGACTGCATCTCTCGCCACCCGTCGGAATCGGAGCTTTTCATCGTGGAGGGCGACTCGGCCGGCGGCACGGCAAAACAGGGACGCGACAGGAAAACGCAGGCAATCCTCCCCTTGCGTGGGAAAATTTTGAACGTCGAAAAATCCAGGCTCGACAAAATGCTCGCGAACGCCGAGATCCGGTCGCTCGTCGTCGCCATCGGAACGGCGATCGCGGACGAGTTCGATATTACGAAACTCCGGTACCATAAGATTGTTCTTATGACGGACGCCGACGTTGACGGCGCACACATTCGAACGCTTCTTCTTACCTTTTTCTACCGCTACTTCAAAAAAATCGTGGAGGACGGCTATCTCTATATCGCCCAACCGCCCCTCTATCGTCTTCAGGCCGGGAAAGAAATCCGCTACGCGTTCTCCGACAAAGAACGGGATAAGTTCGTCGCCGAGCTCTCGAAGGGGAAAGCAAGCGCGAAGCAGGTTGAAGCCGCCGAAGGCGAGGAAGCGACGAAGATCGCGGGCGTGAGCATACAGCGTTACAAGGGTTTGGGCGAGATGAATGCCACTCAGCTTTGGGAAACGACGATGAATCCCGCAGACAGGATCCTAAAACAGGTTACGGTCGAAGATGCCGCCGAAGCCGACCGCCTCTTTGACGTCCTCATGGGAGACGAGGTTGAACCCAGAAAGAAGTTCATCCAGGCGCACGCAACGGCGGTTCAAAATCTTGACATATAACGGCGCCGCTCGTAGAATGATGCAATTGCAAAATGCTTGCCCGCATTAAAAAATTCTTTCAAGAATCCCGCCAGGAGTGGCGCCACGTGAACTGGCCCACGCGCGAGGAAGCAATCCGGCTCACCTCGATTGTGGTCGTGATCTCTTTGGCGCTCGGGGCGTTCTTGGGATTTTTCGATTTCCTGTTTTCGTATCTTTTGCGGACGTTCATATAAATGACACGAGCCCTGAAAAGCGATAAGCCGGGGGTGCGAGAGTGGTACGCCATTCAAACGTATTCCGGCTACGAGGAAGCCGTCGCGCGTTACTTGAAACAGCGCGTTGATTCGCTTTCGATGAACGACAAGATCTTCAACATCATCGTTCCCAAGGAAAAGAAGATAAAAGTGAAAAGCGGCCGACGGAGCACTGTTGAGGAAAAAATCTATCCCGGCTACGTTTTGGTTGATATGGTGCTCTCGGAGGATTCCTGGTACGTGGTCCGGAATACTCCGCGCGTAACGGGGTTCGTGGGGTCAGACAACACGAAGCCAACACCGCTCTCGAAGGAAGAGGTAGACGCGCTCCTTGCGCGAATGGGCAAGGAAGAGAGCCGATTCAACGTTGACCTCCGCGTGGGAGACCTCGTAAAAATCATCGACGGGCCGTTCAAAGACTACGACGGCAAGGTGTCCGAAATCGACGAAGAAAAAAGCAGGATTAAGGTGATGGTTCCGATCTTCGGTCGGGACACCGCGGTCGAACTCGATTCGTTGCAGGTAAAAAAAGTATGAGCACATTCATAAATCAGTGTTTCTTCTGTTCCCAGAATCTGATCTATATCGACTACAAAGAAGTCGAGCTTTTGCGGCGCTTCATTTCAAGCCAGCTCAAGATCATAGATCCCAAGCACTCGGGCGTCTGCGCGAAGCACCAGCGAAAACTCGCTGAGGCGATCAAGCGCGCCCGCTTTATGAGCTTACTCCCCACGGTGCGGAGATAAGCACGTTTACCCCATGGAAGAGCTGAACCAGCTCATTTTCAAGAGTATCTTTGCCGTGAGCCACGGCCATTTCCTCCTGGACTACGGAATTATTTTCTTCGCAAAATATCTCCCCTATCTTCTCGTCCTCGTTTTCCTTCTCTTCGTTTCCTCGCAACCCGGCTGGAGAAAGCGGTTCTTCATTTTCGCCGAGGCGGCGCTCGCCGTGATCCTCGCCCGAGGACTCATGACCGAGATCATCCGGTTCTTTTACGCGTACCCCAGGCCCTTTGAAGTCTACGGCCTGGAAGCTTTGATTAAAGAATCCGCAAGTTCCTTCCCCTCCGGCCACGCGGCGTTTTTCTTCGCACTCGGGATAGCGGTGTACTTTACGAACGCCCGCTGGGGATGGTGGTTTCTGGGATTTGCGCTTCTAAACGGCATCGCCCGGATCGCTGCGGGCGTTCACTGGCCGCTCGACATCGTGGGGGGAGTGCTTGTAGGCATCGCAAGCGGATTCCTGGTCCGCAGCTTACTTCAGTCAACCCTAAAGAAGCTTTCTCCTCAAGAAACGGTTCACTCTTAAGGAATTCTCCGATCTCTCCGAAACGCCTCGAGGCGAAGCTTGAGAACTCTTTTTATCGTGTCGTAAATGACCGGTAGTTCGAGGTAGTCGATCACAATCGCCGCCCACGCAACAAGCGGATGCCATCGGGGAAAGGCGCCCGTGCGGCCGAAAATCTCGACGACCACCTCGTCCGTGATCCAAAAGATATGAAACCACTGGGCGTTTATAAAAAGGAGATAGAGAATGTCGCGGACGTTTTTCCCCCGCCCACGGATTGAGTTTATATAGACGAGGGAAGTCGTAATAAGCGCGGGGATCTCCGTGTAGTCGACGAGGATGAGGAGAAGTCTTCCGACCGGGTTTTGGGAAAAGAAAAAGCTCTCGCCGAAGATCCGGAAGAGCACGACGTCCGTCGTAAGCCAGTAGAGGTGGACAATCTGCAAAAGAAAAAGCCCCGCCGCAATCGTGAGGTTTAAGGCGTAAAACTTGTTGTACCAAGCCCAAAAGCGGACCGCGAGGGCCTGAAGGCGCTCGATCATATGAAAAACTTTATCTCCAACCGGCGAGAATCCCTCCCATAAGAAGGAGGCTTACGAGCTGGTACCCCGTGTCGATCATGAATTTTTCCTTCGACTCTCCGGAGTAGAGCTTGTTTACAAACTGCACGGTGCCCACGAACCCAAGCCAGATCCAAAATCCGACCTGCACGCCTCCCGAAACGGACCTCGCGTCAAGAAGCCCCAAAAATACCCCGAGGACGTATGCGGTAAGGAGTGCCGCGAGGAAATTCAGAAAAAAGATCTTTCCCATCGACTTCCCTTTCTTCTCGGCCTCAAGCTGTTCCGTTGACTTCCCTTGGGCCCGAAGCCATGCCTTTCCGAACAAAGACTGCGAGTACCAGGCAAAGCCCAACACCATGCTCACGACCGTCGCCGCAAGTACCGCCCAGAAATTTACGCTTGCTTCAAACATAGTAGATAAGTTATTTCGACCTTATGAAATTATTCTAACACACTGGAGAAAACGCAGGTTCTGCTTCTTCTTCAGCGAAACCAGAAGTACTCGAGCACAATAATCGTGGCAAATAACGTTCCGAGGAGATTGGGGGTGATAATAAACCAATCTTTCTTTTGGAAACCGTACAAGACCCAGAAAAGCGACTGGATGGCTAAGAGTGCAAATGCTAAGAGCGAAACCCCTGCCACGTTCTCGCTCTGCCAGATCCGCCAAACCTGCGAGAGCAAACCGAGAGACATAAAAGCCAGGGATAAGATAACCGTCACGGTCCCCAGCTTGTTGTTCCTTATATGGTTAATCACTAAATACGAGATGCTTCCGCTCGAACTTCAGACCTCGCGGCGTACTTGTTGAGCTCCATCTGAACGAAGAGCATCGCCATCGGCGCGATGACGAGATAGAACACGACCCAAAGGATGGGGTTATTGTCTTTCTTCACGTACGCGGAGAATCCTTCCATGTACCGATAGAGAAAATACAAATTCGCAATCGGGACGATCACGAGCCACGCGGTGGGAATCTTTCCGCCCATGCGGTTGATCTCCCCTTTCGTCTTCACCGTCCAGTAGAGCGCGTAGATGCCGAAGGTAGCGATCGAGAGGACGAGTACTACCCAAGGATTACGATATTTGATAGTCATACTTGAAGTATAGCAAAGTAGTCCGGAAATCCGTACAAACGATGGGGTTACTTCTTCTCTTGTTCCCTCTGTCTTCTCCGCTCCTGCCGGGCAATATTATCTGCCTTGATTTTTCTTACCGCCGTAAGAAGAACGAACCGGACGCCGTCGCTCATATTCTCGATCTCCGGGATTTTCTCGATCGGAAACCACACAATGTCCGAGTGCTCACGGGCGTCGGGGAGCTCCGCGACGATGGGTGCGGTGTTCTCATGCGTCGTTGCAACAATGTTTTCGACGCCCACGTGGACCACATTCTCTGTCTTCATATCCAAAAACATACCGGCGATCGTGAGTTGGGCTTGCGCTGGAGTCATCCTGATCTCTTCTCTCAACTCGCGAAGCATCGCGCGTTTTATGACCCCCGCAGCTGGAGGATCGCGCGACACGCTCTCATCGGGGATGTCGAGGGAGTCGCGCTTGGGGTCAATTTTCCCCATCGGCACCGCCCAGGTTCCCCCGCCCCAGCGGCCCTTCTGCTGTTTTACAAGAAGAACGTGCGTGCCCCTCGTAAGCTCGCCCTGCGCAGCAAGCGATCCAAGTGCCGGCTGTGCAAGCACGACGACTGCCGCTATTCCCTCGATATCATCCGGAGGAAACATCCTATAATCGGTCACGAGTCGCTTGAGATGCCGGTAATCACCTTTCTCTTCAAGGGACCTCTCAAGATGATTCAGGAGTTCGAGCGATTCCCCAAGAACCTCGTTCGGCGGACGGATAAGTTCGGGTGATGGCGGCGGGACTTCTGTTCCGGTTCTCTTCATGCTCCCACTACTTGGCGTTCGGGTCCGGCTGATGGATGCCAAACGTATTTCCTTCCGTGTCGAGAAAGTATCCTTGCCACGCCATGCCGGGAAGTGCGAACTTTGGCATCGCGACGATTCCTCCGGCCGCCAGTATCTTTTTTGCCGTTTCGTCGAAGTTTTGAACGAGCACAGTGCACACATAGGAGTTCGTCCCGCACTCTTTTGGCGGAGTCTTCGCCGGGCGCGGCAAGAGGCCGCCGTTAATCCCCGGCTCTTTTGAATCCTTCGGAGCAGTCATCACCATCCAATATTCCTGCTCGCCCCACCTTTGGAAGTCCCAACCAAAGATATCTCGGTAGAACTTGATCGCCCGCTCGGGATTTTCGGCTTGTATTTCAAAATGTACGACTCGGTTCATCAGGTAAAAATTATAGCACGAGCAACGCGGGGCGGGTATAAAAACCAGAAGAGCGCATAGCTTACTATGCGCTCCACGGGAAACTTACGAGAAAGGTGAAGTTAGGAGAGATGCTTCGAAACGAGCTTCGTCATCTCAAACATATTGACCATTCCCTTGCCTCCGAACACTTTTTTCAAACTCTCATCCGCATTGATATTCCGCTTGTTCTGGGCATCCTGGAGACCGTTCTTTTTGATGTACACCCAGAGTTTTTTGACCACTTCCGACCGGGGCATGGGCCCCTTGCCTACCACCGCCTCGAGCTCGGAACTCAAGCTCATCGGCTTCATAAACGCAGAATTGGGCATGTGTTTTATTATTGATTTATGACCTTTGTGTTGTATTCAGTATAGCACGAATGCGATAGTTTGCCAGTATTGCCGCTCATCGCGTTGCTCTTGCCGTTTTATATCTTGATTATACCCGAACGCGCAGAGAAAACACTATCGTATCGCCGTTTTTGATTCTTTCTCTTTTCCGTACCTCGGCCTTGAGCGGCAGAAGATATGCACCTGATTTCCTGTCTGGGAAAATGGATGTTTTCCACGTTGTGGCGCTTGCCCGTCGTAGCCTTGGCGAAGTCGGGCCGATCGTGACTAAAACCGGTAGTGACCCCTGCCTGCCGGCAGGCAGGCCCAGCTCGCGCACCCGCGCCCCGAACGTTTTTCTGATCGTGTCGGATTGCCTCTTGGGAAGCGTCAAGAAATGCCACCTGCCTCCGCCAGCTGGCGGACCGGGATAAAGCCACACTTTTGCGCGCATGGTATAGGTCATGGATTACGTAATTGGGTACGTAAACTAGAAAAAATCGGTCACGCGCGAAGCAGCCTCTACAGGTACACCTTGTCCGCGTAGCACCACGAGAACTCTTCTCCGGGCGTAACGGACTTTATGATCGGGTGCCCGCTTGCCTTGAAATGCGCAGTCGCATGCTTGTTTTTCGAGCTGTCGCAGCAGCCAACGTGGCCGCAGGTAAGGCACATCCGCAAGCTCACCCATGTGTCGCCGGTTTTCACGCAATCCTCGCAGGCCGAAACGTCCTTCGGATGGACGTTCTTGATCTGATCCTTGTGAGTGCAAACTTTCTCGGCCACCTTGAGTTTAGAAAAAGGCCCAGGAGAAAAGGAGAAGAAGCACAAGCGCCGTGATACCTGCGAAAACACCCACAGTTTTCAAAAACAGATTTACCGCACGCTCTCTTTCCCCGCCCAGATAGAGTTGAAGCGGTCCGTAGAAGAAGAGGTACCCCATCACGGCCACGGAGAGCGTAAGAAGCGAGAGCGCCGCGATCGGGGTCA
>QZIV01000021.1 GCA_003599135.1 Candidatus Parcubacteria bacterium
GTTTTTCTCCCTTCAGGCACTCATAGCAGGTTTCGGATTCCCACATGCTGTCGCAATCAATGCAATCCTTGCTGCCGATACAGCAAACGAAGTAGTATAAGTCCTCTCCTCCGAGCGTATCGAATGTGAGATAGCAGTTTTTCAAACGGACCGAGTTGTTCGTATAATCGCTGTTTAAATTCGTGTTATCGGTTAAAAGATTCGGTCGCGGCACTTCTTTCTGCAGAGCGGAGAATTGCGTCATAAAATCTTTTGAGAAGTCAATTTCCCTACCGAACGAGAGTGGATCCCATCCGTCTCCGAACCAAGCTTGGTGTTCGTAGATTTTATAAAGAGTCTTTGAAGGATACGTGCTTATGATTGATTTACCCGAAAGAGCGGAGGTGTTTTTGAAAAGATTATACGAGTTCACGAACGCACAGCGCCTGCGCAACCTTTCGTTGGAGCTTAACGTCGGAAGCGGCACTCTGATCTTTTTGTAAAAGCTAACGTCGTCCGGCCGGATGTAGAACTCTTCACCGGAAAGCCGACATACCCTCCACTGGCCACCTTTCTCGTCGAGTGCTAGTGCGGAGAAGTATTCGTCGAGCGCCTTATCGAATTTTGGAGTTTTGGAGGTCATGCCACTTCTTTAAGATAACAGCTTTCGCAGTAGACGATCGGAAATTCTTCTTCGCTATAGACACTCTGGACACGACTACCGCATTTGCCGCATGTCCGCCCGCGGAGATTAAGGTGCCTTGCGATAAACGCCAGCCGGCGCTTGTGGCGCTCGAATGGGGCCTCGCGCGGTATGGGGAGTCCCACCCGGCGGTAGAAAGCAAGTTCCATCGGGATGAGCCGATATGCTTTTCCAGACGTTTCACATTTAAGGACCTTATTAAGGACATCATCTTTTACGTCCTTCACGCCATCCGGTATCTGGTAGTCGGAAAATTGGTAGTGCTGATCTGTTTCGTAGTCGTTCCAGTTGAAACCGCGGGCAAGCGCCTCGTCTCTTGTGAGCGGGAAATACTCATGCGCCACGGTCTCGTTGTATCCGAAGGGAGAAAGTTCGTATGGAAAAAACTCGCCATAGCGATACGCTCTCCCCTTCCGATCCGTATACGGCATTGTGTTCATATGCTCAATGATTTTCGTGCGCAGTTTTTCGTACTCTGCTTTGGGATACTCCTTGTTCAGAATACAGTATGTCTTCTGCTTCAAGTTGAAGCATCCGAAGCAGTTATGGCAACCGGTCATAAAATCACAGTATTCGATGAACGAAGATGCCCGCACCGCAGCGCGCGTAAATCTAATGTTTGAGAGCTGTTCCGACCCAGCGAGAAACTCGTAACATCGCTCTCCCCACCAGACGGAGGTCGTGTCGTATGAATCTTTCACTTGGAGCGTGTACATAATCCACTTGGAATCTTCGGTCTTTTCCGCGTTCCAGCACTCGGTACAATTTTTGGATTCTTTGATGATATTGCCCGTGGAGTTTACGGTTTTATCCATAAAGACCGCCCGCTGCGGTTGCGTCTTCCAAAATTCCTCCGATCGTCGTTTGAGCTCGAGGAGGTTTTTATGCGAACCCAAGGAGTTGTTCTTCAAGAACTTCTGGAAATCCTCTTTTGAAACCGGCTGATTGAAGATGTAATTTTGCTTTCTGCGAAGACCACTGCATCCGAGGATGTTTGAGCATCCCTTGCAGTCGAACGAAAAGTACGTTTCTTGGCAGTCAAGGCAGAAGATTGAGAAAAACGTTTTGTGGCAGTTTTCGCACAAGATGTTTTCATAATCGAGCTCTCCGTTCATAAGCCAGAAATTGTCGAAGCAGTCCTTGCATTTCAGGACGTACTGGTTGTACGCGCAGTCCTCGTTGTAGTGGCCGCCGAAGTTCAGGTAGCAGTTCTTGTCGTCGAGCTCATAGTTCGTCCACGGGCTATTGACCGAGTTTTCGTTGAAAAGCGCAATCTGCGGGATCTCCTCCTGGAGCTCCCGCCATTGCGCGAAGAACGGCTTTGAAAAGTCGTACTCCCTGCCGTACTGCACCGGATCCCACTTGTCGGAAAAAAAGCAGTCATGGCAGTATACCTTGAAGGGTGTGCCCCCTCTTCCGATCGGCAAGTCCGGAGAAAACATCGCAATGACGTCTCGCTTACAGAGGTCGCATGGTCGTTTATAGAGCGATCGCTCGTTCCGAAACGCGAAACGACGCCGAAGCCGACACTGGGGGCAAAACGTCGGAGAGGGAACACGGATTTTTTTATAGAATTCCAGGTCTGCCGGCTGAACGTCAAAATGCGCCTTGCAATCTTGGCAAGAGGGATTGGGCATACTCATTTAGATCGATAAATGATTCCTTTTATTCTCTCTACTTCTTCTCGAACCGTTTCGCTTTCGTAATCGCCTCCATGGGCTGCAGTGCCCTCGTACGAAGGCTTTTTCTGGTCAAGATGGATGTTGAACGTCAAGACGCCGGGCTCTTCCTTCAGGTAAATATGAAATCTGGGGTAATCCCCTCCCAGGGGCCGAACGCAGTTCAATTCTCCTTGCGGAGTGTGCGCGATGGGCTTGTATCCCAGCTTCCGCGCGAGGTCGGTGAGGTTGTAGTTGAGATTGTTGACTCGGAACGTCATCTTATTTACGCCACTTCCGCACTGAATTATACGACTTCACTTTGGTAGCATGCTTCGCAATATACGATGTCTTTTTTGTCGGGGGCGTGTGTGGTTTCGAATGAAGTTTTACAGGAGTCGCCGTTTTTATGCGATTTATGAGGAAGGTTAAGGTTCGTGTATATATTATTCGAGGACTTTTTTCCGGCACACATGCATGTCCCGAGATACCATTTGATGGGATTTCGGAGTTTTATTCGTTCATCGTATCGGCAATTGTGGCACTTCCGGGGGATGGGCAATCCGAAGCGTTTATAGAATTCAAGTTCCGGCGCGATGACGCGATACGCCCGCTTGCACGATGGGCAGCCGATAATTTCTTTGAGGATTTTCTTATCAACATCACTGATATGATCCGCAAGATCGCTCGACTGAACGGTAATCGCGAATTCTTTTACTTCGGGATCGCGCCACAAGAAACCCAACTCGAGGGCTTTCGTTTTGGAGAGCGGAAAGTAGTCGTTCGCGGAAGACTCGTTATAAGCAAGTGGCGAGAATTCGGCAGGAAAAAACTCTCCGTAGCGATACTCCCTCCCCTTTTTGTCTGTGTACGGCGTGGAGTTCATGTGTTCTATGATTTTTGTGCGGAGTTTTTTGTACTCTTCCGGAGAATATTCCTTATTCAAGATGCAGTATTGTTTTTTCTTCAGGCCTACGCAGCCAAAGAGATTTTGAGAGGAGTGGCAGGAAAGGCAATACTCGAAATCTTGGCATCCCGGCCAGCAATCAAAGCAGAATTTGAGGTTTCGGCAGTCCTTTCCGCAGCTTACGCTCTCGTATATGAGTTCCGCGTTGTTGCCCCAGTTCGTGTAATCCCACGAATCCCAGATATCCATCGCCATATTTTGGGAATAGCGGACATTGTCCATTTCGATTCCTTGATAGGAATACCTTACGTTCTTCGAGTGATAAACGTAATCGCCGACGACGTTCGTGTTATGGGTTCCGTGGATATACTTCATCGGGAACTTGTCCCAGAACTCATACGCGCGCTTCTTCATCGTGCTAAGGTTTTTATATGAGCCGAGGTTAAAACTCTTTAGGGTTTCCGCGTATTCTTCTTTTGAATAAGGTTTATTGAAAATGTGGTATTTCTTGTGACGCAGATTCACGCAACCGAAGCAATCGCTGCAGTTCTCGCAGTTCAGCGAGAACCACGTGTTCCTGCAGTTCGAACTCTCGGCCGTGAAAAACGTTTGATAGCAGTCCGTGGTGGAGAACGTTTCATAGCAAAAATCGCCGCCGTCCGTTTGATAGAAATCAACACTCGACCGCATATTCAAAAACGCGACACCATACAGGCAATCCTCGGACTTGTCTCCGTGCGCTCCGGCGTTAAAACAGAGATAACAGTTCTTGAGGTCCGATGCCTGATTGCAGTATTCGCTGTTCACCAGGTTTTTTATTGAGCGCGACGGCCAAGGTACTTCATACGAAAGTTCTCTCACTTGCTCGAAAAACGGACGCGAGAAGTCGACCTCTCGTCCATATTTCATAGGATCCCACTTATCGGACCACCAATAATCGTGATCGTATATGGAGATCGGTGATACTTTCGGATATGTAGAAAAGACTTCCTTTCCGGTTCGGGCGTCGGGTTTCCGGAACAGGTGCCGTTCGTTCCAAAATACCATCCGCCGAGCCGCTCTGCAGTCCGGGCAAAATGTTGGAGGGGGAACTTTTACTTTTTGATAAAATTTCGAATCCTCCGAATCTATGAGAAAATCCGCCTTGCAGTTTTGACAGGTTTTCCGTTCTTCGGCCATACGCATATTATAACCCTCAATACAGAGCAGCATGAGTTGACGCTCTATTCAGGTTATGTTATTAAGTTTTCAGCTCGGACAAGTAAGGTCCTGTTTAGGGGAACGCTGTAGCAGTTTCGCAGAGGCCGGGTTCGATCCCCGGAGGACTGGTTGAAAGGCTAGTACCTAAGCTGCGTAGCGTAGGTGGGAGGCTGAAACATCACCTTCGGGTGAGAGCGGAGCCGCCAATGAAACACCACCTTGTTTAGCGAGGGCTCGAGACTTTTGTCCGAGCCCTTTTTTCTTTCTATACAACCTCGTCCAAATAGCACTTTTTACAGAGGATTTTGGCTACTTCCTCTTGCGGATAGGAACACTCAAATTCTGTTCCACATGTGCTGCAATTTCGTTTGAAAATGCGTAAATTCTTAATCCACTTCCTAAATTTCCCGTTGATTCTGCAAAAAGGGCATTGTCTGGGAAGCGGCAGATTCATTTTGCGTAGGAAGTCGAGTTCCATAGAAATTATTTTGAATCCTTTGCCGCACATCTCGCAGGCGACAACTTCTTTCAAGAGATCGTCGGAGGCGTCCTTGATGTGATCCGGCAGATCCGCCGCTTGCTTTGTCGTGCTGTATGCTCGAGTTTCGGGCTCCGCCCAGGAATATCGCTCCTTGAGAGCTTCGGCTTTCGATAGAGGGAAAAGATCGTTTGCAACCGTTTCGTTGTAGGCGAACGGGCTTACTTCTACGGGGAAAAACTCTCCGTAGGCATACGTTCTCCCCTTTCTATCTTTATAAGGCATCTCGTTCATGTGCTTGATAATTTTCTCTCTGAGTTTTTTGTACTCTTCTTCCGAATAGCGCTTATTCAAAATGCAGAAATCACCTTTTTTCACCGACACGCAGCCGAAATGGTTTGAGCCGCCCGTCGAGAGTTTCGAGTAATCAGCATTATAGAGGTTAAGGCCCGCCTCTTGGCAGAATTTCAGATTGGAGGCATATTCTCCGATGATGCATCCCTCATACGACAGAGACATGTTGTTTCCCCAGCCGGACACGTCATAGCAGTCTCTGACGGGCGGGCCGCCGACGAGAAACAGGTATTTGCAGTCCTGGGCGCCGGTCACCTCAAAACATTCTTTACAGTTTTTTGATTCGAATACATAGTTTCCGCTTATATCCTGGGACATTTCGTCATGCCGCGGCTTTGGAGCGAAATTTTTCCAGTGTTCTTCGGCAAGGCGCTTGACTTCTTGGTACTGCCGATACGACCCAAGATCCCATTTGCCGATTTCCCTTAAATATTCTTCTTTCGTGTGGGGTTTATTGAAAATGTGATACTTCTTGTTTCGCAAGTTCGCTGAAGCAAAACAGCTTTGGCAGTTGGCGGAATCTTTCGTGAAAAGGCAATCGATGGATTCTATGGTGTGGTTTACGCCGATGCATCGACTGTTTTTAAACGAATGCATCGAGTCATAGCAGAGCTCCGAGAGCGTTATAAGAGAGCAGTCAAGAATTGATTTACTGTGAAATACGACGACTCCATATGAGCAGTCTTCGTTGTAATCGGCATGGAACACGAGGTAGCAGTTTTTGAGGTGTCCGCAGTGATTGGTATATGGAGACGTCGCAAGTGTTTCCTTGTCTATTGAAATTCCAAGAAGCGGCACTTTGTGCCAAAGATCATTGATTTGTTCGAAAAACGGCCTCGAAAAATCGTATTCGCGTCCGTACTCCAGTGGATCCCAGTCGTCAGACCACCAGCAGCGAGGGCAATACACTTTGTGTGGGAGTTCCGGCCGGTACATCGAGATACCGTCTTTTTTGCAAAGGTCGCATGGGCGGCGGTAGAGATTTAGAAGGTTCCAAAATGCCAAACGCCGCTGGAAGCGGCATTGGGGACAGAACGTCGGCGGAGGAGTTTCCGTCTTTTTATAAAAATCAAAATCTTCCAGTTCGATTTGAAACTGGCTCTTGCAGTTTTGGCACATTCTGATTTGCCCCGAGTTTGTCGAGCTGATTTCTTCGTTCACCGAGCGTTGAAAAACTTATTGATGTATGATACCATAGATTGCATGGGTAATTTGCTGCGAACGATCTTCGATTTCGTGATCTGGATTTTCGTTCCGTTTATTCTTTTTATGATCATCCGCTATCTTCGCGGCATCCATAAGCGGGCGGAAGACCCAAGGTATGCGGATGCGACGAAAAGCGGTTTCCGCGCCGGTTTTATTCTTTTTATCATAATGCTCATCTACGAAGTGGGCGGGTTCTTGAAAGCCGGTTTTCCCGATAGAGAGATTTATCAGGGAATTGATCTGCCGCTTGCACTCCTTGGCGCAATCGTCGGTTTTGTGCTTTTCTCCGGAGGGAAGCGGGTGCTGCCAGCACAAGTGAGCGGCTGGATCACGCTTGTTATGACATTCATTTCTTTCTACGCCCTCCTCCATTATCTCTTCATCCGAACCTACAACGAGCCCCTTCTTTCGCTTATCCTCGGCATAACATTTGGGGCACTCGCCCACTCTGCGACGTCCCCTACGACGCTCCAGGAGTTCCTCCACCCGGGAAGCTCGGAGCACGACACGCATTCGCTTCTCTGAATCCGAGGCTTACTGAACCTGCGCGTGGTAGCAGTTTTCGCAGGCGATTTTTTGATACCCCCACTCCGGCGGATAGAAGTGCGTGACGCTCTTGCCGCATCGATAACACTTCCCCTGGAATGATTTAATCACGGTGAGTGGTTTGAAAAGCTCGAGAATGCGGGTGTCGAAGTGGTTCTGCGGAAGCGGAATGCCGTTTGCCTTATAAAAACGCAGTTCCTGCGGGGCGATATTGAATCGCCAGCCGGTTTTCGGACAAATGATCGGTTTGGTGCAAATGCCATCCGACACTTCGTCGATTGTGTCCGGCAGCGTATCGCCCCGGACGCCCTCCGCCGCGGTTTCGGAGGGTTCCTCCCATATTGCTCCCAATTTTTTGACCTCTTCTTTCGTTGCCGGAAAGTACGAGTTCGTTATCGAAAGATTATAGCCGCCGTAGGCCGTCGAGTACGGGAAAAACTTTCCCCAATCCCCCGTTGCGAGCATGTGTTCTTTGATTTTTGGAAGCAGTGCCTTGTATTCGGCCTCGGTATATTGTTTGTTCAAGATGCAGTATTTCTTCTTCCGAAGGCCTACGCAGCCGAAGCAGTACTCGCATTCTTCGCAATAATCGAGATACGAGGAGTAGCGACATTGGTCGCAGTGCAAGGTGGCGACGGTTTCATAGTTATAGAGATCAACGATGGAGTAGGCCGATTTTTCCGCTATCGTCCCGATGCTGTATATCGAGTCCTTAATGGATAACCCTCGAAATGTGTGGCGTGTGTTTTCGGAGATTTGGAGAAAATAACAAAAATGGCAGTTTTTGCATTCTTCGAGGAAGTTGCCGCTTGAGTTCGTAACCTTGACGTTGTAGTTTTCCCGATGGATTGCTTCTTTGGCGACAAGCTGTTTGAACTCCTTCTTCAGTCCTTCGATCGATTTGCGGGAGCGGAGGTTGTACCTCTTGAGTTCTTCAAAATACGCCTCTCTTGAGTAGGGTTTGTTCAAAATATGATACTGCTTGCTTCGCAGATTCCAGCACATAAAGCAGTTTTGGACGTTTCGGCAATCGTAGAGAAAGTCGCTCTCCAGGCTATCCCGGGCATCGAAGGAATGCTGGACCTTGTAGCACTTGAAACAGTAGAGGCAGTCGTAGCAGGAATCGGAGTCGAAGCAAAAGACGATGTCCGTCGAATTCTTGCAGCGGAAGTTCCGATATCCGTAATTCAGGTCTTCGCACCGCAGAAGCGACCGGATAAGGTAGCAATTCTTCGATTCCCATACGTCGTCGCACCAATCGCAGTTCGTGTTTTGCGTGCCGGATTGGTGGGGATGCGGGACGGCATCCCGCAATTCCTTGAACTGCTCGAAGAACGATCGGGAGAAATCATAATCCCGGCCATAGGTAAGCGGATCCCAAGCGTCGGAAACCCATTCCGTCCGGTCGTAAATCGGGAACCTTACGCCCTCTCCGAATGTCGTGATGATGGTTTTTCCAGAAAGCGCCGATTTTGTTTTTCTGAATTTCCCGAATACCCAGAACGCCAGGAGCCGTTGCCAGACGCAAAACGTGCACTCGCCCGGATGTGGAATATCGAGCTGTTTGAGTATCGCGACATCTTCCGACTCGATTATGAACCGAGCGTCGCACGTTGTGCAGGTTTTCGTTTCCGCGGTCATGCTATTTCGGCCCAAAAGCATTTGAGACAATAGATGATCTCGGGGCGGTCGGCACCGTGCGCAGTTTCAAGTTCGTTCGGGCAAGGATCCGTTCCATGGAAATGAGTTGCAAAATTGGCATAGACGCCATTCGTTGACGTTTTGCCTGCACACTCGCACTCGCGGTGGTGGAGAAATGCTTTGCTTCGCTGGGAGATGCGGACCCTATAACGGCAGTCGGCGCAGGCGCGAGGGATGGGGATTTTTTCAGTCCGCAGAAAGGCAAGTTCCGACTCGATGATCCGATACGCACCTCCGCACTCCGAGCACTCTAGTATTTCTTTTAAGATGCTGTCGGGTACGTCTTCGATTGCGTCAGGAATATCGGCTGAAGATTTAGTGATCGTGTGCTCCGTTTTACTCATGTCGTGCCACAAGTAACCCTCGGATAGCGCTTCTTCTTTGGTCAAAGGGAAGTGTTCGTTGGCAAGCGAGATGTTATATCCAAACGGCGAAAGTTCTATGGGGAAAAACTCGCCATACTTATATATTCTCCCCTTTTTGTCCACGTAGGGCATTTCGTTCATGTGCTCGATTATCCTTTTACGCAAGCTCGCATATTCCTCTTTCGAATATTGTTTGTTGAAAATGCAGTATTGCTTGTTCTTCAAGCCAGCGCATCCAAAACAATTTGAGATATTGCGGCAGGTGCTGCAGTATTCGGAGTCAATAACTTCCGCCCAGCAACTCGACAAAAACTTTGAATTTGAGACCCCGAGTCCCGAAGTCGCGTTTTCATATGCTCGAACGTTTTTGCTTCCCCAAATCGTTATATCATAGGAGTCCTCTGCTCCGGGAACCTGGAGATATTGAACATACTTGAGATCCCTTCCGCCGTTTATAAGATATCCGTAGTGGACGTTTTTGGAATCACTGATGTATTCTCCGGTAACGTCGTCGTTGAAGACTCCGTTTAGATAGGCAAACGGAAACTTTAAAGAGAACGCGAATGCTTCATCTCGGGCCCTCTGGAACCCGGACCACGTATTCAGGCGCATTTCCTCAATTCGTTGCTCGTACTCTTCTTTTGAATACGGCTGATTGTATATGTGATAGCTTTTGTTGATTAAATTCACGCATCCGAAGCAGTTGGTTAATCCTTTCGTTCCGAAACAAAACCACACGGAATTATTGTCGGTGGAGCGGGTAGAAAAGTGAGTTTGATAAGAGTTTCTGACCCAAAAAGATCCGTAGCACCGTTCGCACTTATTGATATGCGAGTTGTCAAAGCACGATTTGCAATAATCTATCGCGTTGCCGTACGCCGAGTCCTCCGCGCCGGTCGTGTTGCATACGAGATAGCAGTTCTTGCTCCACCCGGCGTTCACGATGTAATCGCAGTTGACGTTATCTTCCGTGTGCGGGCCGTTATGCGGGACTTTCCTTTCCAGTTCCTTGAACTGTTCGAAAAAGGGCCTCGAAAAGTCGTAGTCTGTGCCCCACGCCAAGGCATCCCAGTCGTCCGAACGCCATTCTTTCTCGGCGTACACCGTCACTCCCGATTCAGGGGGGAAAATCGAGAGAATCTTCTTGCCAGATTTTGCGCTTGTTCTCCAAAAAGGCCTCCGCTCGTTCCGATACGCAAGTCTCCTTTGAAACCGACATTTCCAGCAGAACGTCGGTGGCGGGACCTCTACTTTTTTATAGAAATCGAAATCCTCCGGTTCGATCGTAAAGTTCTGCTTGCAGTTCTGGCAGTTGCGAGTTTCGGTTTTCATACCACTTCTGCTTGGTAGCAGGGTTCGCAGTACGTCATTACCTTATCGGAGATATGACTTGTTTCAAATTCGTTGGGACAATGAGTTTTGCCATGAAAATGTTCGGAGTCATTCTTATATAAGTCGTTTTCCGAAGCCGACCCGGAGCATTGGCATTTTTTGCGCGAAAGGCGCATCGGGTTGCGTTGCTTCAATCTGGTATGGTGCCGACAATTTGGACAAAGGCGAGGCAACGGAATATTCATTGCCCGATACATTTGAAGTTCTGCCGGGATGATTCGAAACGCGGATGTACATTGGTCTTTGCACTTGCCTTCGTGGGCGCACGCTATCACTTCTGAAGTAATTCCATCGGCAACATCTCGAATATCGTCTGGCAATGCATCTCCTCGTGTCGTAGCTTTATAGTTTTTCTCTTCGGGATCTTTCCACACGAATCCCTTTTCGAGAATATCCTCCTTGCTTAAAGGAAAATGTTCTTGGGCTATGGTTTCGTTGTAAGCGAAAGGTGAGAAATCAGCCGGAAAAAACTCGCCAAAACTATAGGATCTCCCCTTCTTATCGGTAAACGGGTTTTCTTTCGCGTGAGCGATTATTTTGGGCAAAAGAGCTTCATATTCTGTTTTCGAGTACTGTTTATTGAAAATACAATATTCCTTGTTTCGCAAACCGACGCAGCCGAATAGATTTCGAGAATTATGACAGTTCATGACATAGACGCCATCGATCATTTGATCCCAACACTCGTTTGAAAAGAACAGTTTTGAACACTGCCGCCCGTCGTTTACCGATTCATAGATAAGTTCGGATGCAGCACCCCAGAAGCAGTAATCCGCAACATCTTTTGCATCTGCAACCGCAAAAAGATATCGCCCGTCCTCAACTTTTAAGCAACTGAAAGAAGATTTCACGTTCTTGCATTCTTCGAGCCAGTTACCGGAGAAATTGGTACTGTGATGTTGCATATATGCCGGGACGATAAACTTCTCGACATGGGTGTTGAATTTAGAACGAAGTCCCTCTACGACGATCGCGTTTCCTAAGTTAAACTGTTGTATCTTTTTCTGATATTCTTCTTTTGAATATTGCTGGTTGAAAATACAATAATTCTTGCTTCGAAGATTCGCGCACCCAAAACAGCTTTCGCAATTTTTGCAATTCAGAAGGAAGGCGGAATTGCTGCACCCGACAGACTCTCTGGAGTATCGGAGGTTGTAACAATTTGAACAATCAACACACTCATAGCACTTCTCCGATTTCTGGACGTTGTAGGCGTCGATACACTCCTTCGAATAATTGATCCAACTGCCATACAAACAGTTCTCGTCGCTCATACTCCCGAATATGAGATAGCAATTCCGGAGGTCGCTCACCCGGTTCGTATATTCGCTGTTTATATTTAGTCCCTGTTGGATAATTCCCGGACGCGGAACATTACGAATCAAATCTCCCAGTTGCTCGAAGAATGGTCTTTTAAAGTCATATTCTCTTTCAAACCGTGTCGCATCCCACTTATCCGACCACCAGCATTGAAAGCAATATGCTTTGTAAGGGCTTTCCGGAGCAAACATCATAATCTTTTCTATTCCGCATAGATCGCACTTCCGCCGATACAAACTTCGCTCATTGCGCCACATGAGGCGCCGGGCAAGGCGGCACTCCGGACAAAACGTGGGAGGGGGAACCCGAATTTTTTCGTAGAAATTAAAGTCATCCGACTCGATTACGAACTGACTCTTACAGTTCTTGCACTGTCGGTTTTCGGATTGCATGCACTAAGTTATATAAGAGGTTCTGGCGCTTTTTCTCCGTTTTCTTCCCTCCCGGCACCACCGCTCCCCCGAGCTTTTCCTTCAATAATTGCTTTCTCTTGGGCGCTCCGAATGATAGTAGACTCTTCTTCTTGGATAAGTTTCTTGGCGGCATCGGCGGGGATAGTGTATTTCCTTCTCGATTCCCTAAGGATTTCTTCTTTAAACGATCGGTGCGGAGGTGGCAATACGCGCAGAGTCTCCGCGGAAAAAGGATCATAGCTTTCTCCGTCAATCGTCATTTTAATGTAGAACTCCTGGGTCGCGAGATTGATCATGTCTTTGACATCGAAGATAGGTGCCATTTCAGGTTTCAATTTCACGGCGTCTTCTCCTCCTACACGGAAAATAATGATGCTTCCGACGTTCCCAAGGACCGCCGCCTGAACGCGCGGGATGAGCTGTCCCATGTACTGGTGAGCAACAGTAAGGCACAGACCGTATTTTCGGGCTTCGGACAAGATGTTTTCAAATGTTTCCGTAACGAGGTTGTGGAACTCGTCGACGTAGAGGTAGAAGTCGTGGCGCTCGCTCTCCGGACGCCGCGCCCGCGACATACCGGCTTGTTTAATTTTCGTGATAAACATCGCGCCCAAAAAACTCGAATTTTCTTCGCCAAGCCGCCCCTTCGACGTGTTGATGAAAATGAGCTTTTTCTCATCCATCAGTTTCTCAAGATCAATCCTGTTCTCTTTCTGGCCGAAAATATTTCTCAAAAGCGGATCGGAGAGAAATTGGCCCAACTTGTTTACGAGCGGGATGATTGCGTCGGTATCAAACTTTTCCGACCAATCGGCGAACTCAATCGCCCAGAATCGCTTCACCATGTCGTCTTCGATGTACTCAACCACCTTCTGCCGATAGTTGCGATCGGTGAGCATTGAAATCATTCCACGCATCGTAGAATGTGGGTAATCAAGAAGCGCCAAGACGCTGAAGCGGAAGACATGCTCAAGGCGGGGCGTCCAATTCGCGCCGAACTGTTTTTCCATGACCTCGATCAAACCCTGTGCCAATTGGTGTTTGAAAGCCGGGTCCACGTTTTGGAGCGGATTGAATGACGTCGGGTAATCCATGTCCGTCGGGTCGATAAGAACAACGTCCTGAATCCTGTTTTCGGGAATGAAGTCCAGAATCGCCTCGATAACGTCGCCGTGCGGGTCGATAAAACACAAGCCGTGTCCATAGGCGATGTCCTGACGCATAAAAAGCTCGAGAAGCTTCGATTTTCCTACGCCGCTTTTTCCGACGATGTAAAGATGCCGGCGACGGTCAACTCGCTTAATTCCAAAGAGATATTTCTTTTCTTCGAGGGAAGCTACATAGTTTGTTCGTCCAACAAATGAAACTTCCGCCGAGTCGACTTGGCCGTATATCGGAAGATCAGGCGGAGGCGGAGCATATTTGATTATCTGGATCTTACTTCCTGCGCGAGGCATAATTTTAGATTACAGCATTCCGAGCTCTTTGAGGAACGCTTCGTAATTATCGAGTACCGCCTTTGCGTCGTGCGCCGAAAGCGTAAAACCAGGCGTATGCACGAGGTCATTCCGCACTCGGTGAGCGTTCCAGAGGCGGTTTAGTGTCTTAAAGTCTTCTGGATTCAATTTTTCCAGTCGGTCGGCTAAATGTTCACCTGGGAAACTCAACTGCTTTAAAGCTTCGTCGATCAAGGCGTCCGCTTCGATAATTGCAACGCGAATGGAATCAGGGGAACCCACCAAATATTTCTTCGCGATGCCAGTCCAGCGTTCTTGGAAAAACTTATTTCTTAAGGAGACAGTTTTCTTTTTCGGGTGCCCACTGCCGCCAAGGTCAAACTTTGGGTAGTAATGTAAGCCTTTTACGACCGCAACGGCAAACCCGAAAAGAAGCAGTGCGTCGAGTACGATGAATATTGTTCTCACAACGCCGAACGGCCTGCTCGTCCAGAACGGTAAATCGAAAAATGAACGTACCGGATCCATTTAGTGAAAACGCTCGAGTTCTCCTTCCTCGCCGTAAATTGGGAGGCCTGCGGGAGGACCGGTTTTTCGACTTTCGATTCTTCGGAGATGGGGGGCGGTAAGCACGAGGAACGTTGGCATATGAAACAGCGTTGCGAGCGAGCGAACCGACATCTCGAATCGATGCGAGGCGAAGTTCCAGTTTAGAAAATGGGAGGTCAAAAGCTCTCCCATAAACGTTTCGTGCGGGATATCTCGGTGGATATAATTTACGAGAACTCGCTCCTTTCGGTACTCATTGCGGCGGTTTGGAAAAATAAACGGCCACTGCCATACCCTGACGCGAGTACTGATGGTCGAATTCTGCTTGAAAGAGTTGATGTCGAGCGCGCCATACTGGTTGAACGATCCGACAATGCCGCGTCGGGCGTAACTGTCGTAGAAAAGCTCTTTTGGCGAGAGATATGCAAAACGGATGAGCGTGTCGAATGCGGATTGTGAAAGATTTTCTTCCACTGCCTTCAAGACGTCCGTCTCGCCCGGAGTTCGCATAAAGGATCGGAAAACGTTCCCGGTTTGGTCCTTGTCGGGAGTTTTCGTTGAGAACGCGGGCAGTGGCCCTCCGGGGAATTCGGTCGTAGTTCCCGGGCCGGCGCTTCCGTGCTCTTTTTCTTTTCTTAAACGAAGTTCTTCGACGAGAGGATACCATTTTTCTTTCCAGTCGGGACTCGCGGGAGCAATGAGAATTTGGATGCCCACAAATTCTTCTTTCTTGATCTTTCCCAGGACCTCCAAAAAGACCGACATTGGGTCATATTGTTTGTCTTCGTCAGGAGATTCGAAGTCGAGATACGATTTTATGGGATACGCCGATTCTTTCCGAATCATCATTTCACTCCCCCAGAGTTCGTATCCCTGCTCTTTCATTTCTCGGACGCTCTTCGGAAGTCGCTCGGTGTAATCTTCTACCTCAATCACTTCTACGTCGGGATAATAAGAGAAGAATCCTGCTTCAACGAGGTTTCGTTGCTTGTAGTAGAGACGGAGATAGTAATGAATTTCGCCGCCGAAACTCACTATTTCAAGCGAATACCACCGGGTTATTTCTCCATCCCACCACTTCTCTCTCACGTCCGACGCGGCATTCCGCAATCCGTGAATAACCATAAGCAACTGCTCCATAGCTTTTGGGCTCTTTCTGATTTCCCGGGGAATCTTGAGTTCAAGGAGGGTCCATTTGATCGAATGTTTAAACACTTCCTGGCGCCAGAAAAGCCATGTCGAAATAAAGAGCGGCAGCAAGATAATAAACGCCCAAAACCACCATGTGAGGGCAAAGAAAAGTTCCACACTGGCAAAGAAGTTATCCCACATTATCCCCTTAGTATACCTCCTTTCGCTCGCTTAAGCTTCGCGAATATGATACCTGCCGTCGGTTAGTCGTTTAAATGAACTCTTATCTTGCAGGTTAATGAGCACGGTATTCGGCTTGAAGAACCGCTCTCTTTGGACATGGGCGACCACTTCTTGCGGCTTCAAAGGGCCGTTTTTTTGGAGTACTCGCTTAATAACGACCTTCGCTGTCCCGGGTTCGTATCCCTGCTCGCGAAGGCCGTACATCCCCCGCCCCACGAGAACGAAGCGGTCGTCTTTTATGAGTTCGTTATGCACCGTTGAGGCAAGTGCTATCCGTTTGTCGAATCCGACACCGTTGATGTTTTTCGCTATGGTTTCAAAATGCAGTGGCTCCCCTTTCTTTTTAAGAACAAGATAAATGCGATCTCTGATGGTCATAGGTCGAATTTCCGCCCATTCACGGAGTCCGATGTCTCCGAAAGGATTTTTATGGATCCGCTTTGAGATGTTCAAATACGCCTCGGCGTGCCCCGTAGGGATATTTTTGCTCCGAATGAAATTTCTCAATTGCTCTTCATATTTTCCGGAAAGCACGTGAGTTTTTTGTTTGTCCAAGAAGCTTGCCCAACTGTCAACAAAATTTACTGCAGTTTTAAGCTCGCTTTTCCCGAGATGATAAAACGGCCAAAAATTTTTGTCTCCCACCTGGAAATTGAACGCCTTCGATGCCTCAAGGAACAATGCAAGATGATTCTCGGTGAGTCCTTCGGCAAGAGCTTCGAGTTCTTCAAGCAGGACATCTTGACGCACAACGCCTCCGTTTTCTTTGAGATATTTTTTCCCGCGATTCAAGATCTCGTTCGCGGACGGAGACGCAGTCAATTCTTTGCGTATAAGATTTAGGCCTGATTTTTCGATCTGCCTGACCCTCTCTCGAGTGACTCCTAGGCGCTTTCCGATCCCCGCAAGCGTTTCGGGTTCTTTTCCTTTTTCCAATCCAAACCGGCCGGAAATCACTTCTCTCTGGCGAGAGCTCAAACCGCTAAAGAGGCCGGCGAACGCCTTAGAAACAGAGATCATATGGGCCTTATTATAATCACGGAAGCCCCATTGTGTCAACCCTCGCGCCGACTGGGGACAACTTTTTTCTGTCGCTTCTCGTGCCGGAACTAGATCCGTTTATCTTTCGGGGTCACGAGGAGCAACGCAGGACTCGCGACGAAAATCGAGGAGTAGATGCCGGTTGTGACTCCCACGAGGAGTGTGAGGACGAAGTAATGGAGGTTCGAGGGTCCGGTAATATAGAGCGCGATAAGGACAAGAATAAGCGTGAGAGATGTGTTCACGGACCTTCCAAGAGTTTGATTTACGCTTTCATTTACGACAGTCTCGAAGCTGGACCTACCGCGATTTAAGGTAAGATTTTCCCTGATGCGGTCGAAAACGACTATCGTGTCGTGAACCGAGAAACCCACGACGACAAGAAGCGCAACGATAAAATTCGTGTCGACTTCAATCTTGAAAAAATAGCCAAGAGTCGAAAAGAGTCCGGCGGGGATTATCGCGTCATGAAAAAGCGTCAAGAGCGTAATCCATCCGTACTTCCAGGAACTCACCGGCCGAGACGTTTTGCGGAAAGCGAACGCAATGTAGAAAGAAATGCCAAGAAGAACCAGCGCGACGCCGATGAAAGCTTTCCGGCGCAGTTCGTTTCCAATCGACGGACCAATAGACTCAAAGCTCAATTCCTGGAATGATGGGAATTTGTTGCGAAGTATGTTTAGAAACTTTTGGTGATCAATTTCGTTCACCGCCGGAAGCCGAACAAAAAAGACCCCGCTGCCTTCTTCGTAATTCATCCGTACCTCGCCTAAGCCAAGATCTACTTGAAACGCCGCTTCAAGCTCTTGGGACGATGGTTGGTTGAGGGGGACCCTAAATTTCCAAAGCGATCCGCCGACAAAATCTATCCCCTGCTTGAATCCGAAAACTATAATTGCGACAATTGCCGCTCCGACAAGGATCCCCGAGAGGGTGAAATATATTTTTCGTTTTCCGACAATGTCGAGCATGTAAGGTTAAGCAGATTTAATTTTCGGTTTGTCCTTTAGGGAAACTTTCAATAGGAGCCGTGTCGTCGTGATGGCGCTGAACATACTTACGAGCACTCCGATGAGGAGCGTTAACGCGAATCCACGGACGAAACTCGAAGTGAAGTAGTACAAGATAACGGCGGTAATAATGGTCGAGGTGTTCGAATCGCGGATTGAGAGCCATGCGCGGCGGAATCCCTCTTCGATCGCTGCGGTTCGCGTGAGCCCTTTCTTCATTTCCTCCCGAACCCGCTCGAAAATAAGAATGTTCGCGTCAACCGCCATTCCAATCGTAAGGATAAATCCGGCGATTCCGGCGAGAGTCATCGTAATTGGGACGAGCTTAAATATGCCGAGAGTGAAGATGATGTAGATGAGAAGGGCGATCGTAGCAAAAAGTCCCAATAAGCGGTAATAAAAGAGCATAAAAATCGCGACGAGAAGCGTCCCGACGGCGCCGGCGACAAGAACCTTGCGGAGGGAATCCGAACCCAAGTTGGCGCTCACGGTTTGCTGGTTCACGAGCGTAATCGGCGCGGGAAGCGCTCCGGCATTGAATCGTTCAACGAGCTTTTTCGCCTCTCCGAGGGAAAAACGGCCGGTGATCACGGCTTGTCCTCCCGTTATCTTTTCCTGAACGACGGGTGTTTCGATAAGCGACCCGTCAAGAAAAATCGCAATCGGTCTCCCAACATTCTCCTCGGTCATGCGCTCGAAGATCTTTGCGCCCTCAGTATTAAAAGAGATGGCAACCTGCGGCGCGCGAGTCGTTTCGTTGAACGAAAGCGCCGCGCTCGAGATATAGCGGCCATTCAAATTCGTCGGTATGAAATTCGTCGTACTCGTCCCCACCTGCTCGACGAGCCGGAAGTCGAGAAACGGCGTCTCTCCGATTTGCTGGATCGCCTGTGCGATGTCTTTGACGCCCGCAAGTTCAACAACCAGTTGCGCCTTATCTCCTGTTTGGACCGTAAACACCTGCGGCTCGCTTACACCGAAGAGATTCACTCGGCGCTCGATAACATCGCGAAGGCCGTTTACAACCGAATCCTTATCTTCTTGCTTTATTTGCGACAAATCAGCTTCGTAGACAAGATGGCTCCCGCCCACAAGATCAAGTCCTAGTCGCCACGGTCGATACTCTGAACCGATCCACGCGGGATAGACAAAAATCGCAGCGAGAACCGCTACGAGAACTATGATCCCAAGAAATAAACCTTGTCGCTGACGCATTGGAAATTATGGTAGCAAAAACGGCCTGAGAATGGAAACTTTGTGCCCCCACTAGGTCTCCCCGCCTGCTCGGCGAGGCAGGGAACCTAGAACCTCTTCTCCCGACGTTTCAGTCGGGACTCCGACTTTCCTATTGTACCTTAAATTTTGTGCGTCGGGGCTTACAATCGACAGCGAAACGAAAGTAAATAATCTTTATTATCCCCTCAAGACATTTTGTGCGCCCACCAGGATTCGAACCTGGGACCGTCTCCTTAAAAGGGAGCTGCTCTACCAGCTGAGCTATGGGCGCACAAAATGTCCAAGATTATTTATTTTCGACGAACGAACCGATTCATGAAACGAAGCTTCGTGAAAGGGAATTGCCCCGCCTACGATATGTCTTCGGCGGGCAAGTCTACCAATTGCCTGTCCGTTCGTAGTCCGCGTTGCGGACGAAGACGGAAGCTATGGGGGCAGGCTCGCCTCGAATCGAGGCGATTGAGATTATACGCCTTTACTTCTCTTTTTCAACCTCTTCGAGGAATTTGCGAGTTTTTGCGTCAAGTTTTTTAGGGGCCTTCACGATGAAATTCACGAGGAGGTCTCCTCTTCCGTAACCGCCGAAGCGAGGCATTCCTTCTCCGGGAATCCGGAGATCTTCTTTCAGGTTGAAGTGCGCGGGGATTTCCACATGGAGCTTCCCGCCTCCCATCGTGGGAACTTCAATTTTCTTTCCCAGGAGGAGATCTATGACATTCAATTCTTTTTTGACGACAAGATTGTCTCCGCGTCGCTCAAACGTCGTGTGCGGCAGAATACGCACTCGTACGTAGAGATCACCTTCCTCCGCCCCTCGCTCGCCCGCTTCCCCCATCTCTTTGATTTTTATAATCTGACTGTCCTCCACTCCGGGCAGGATTTCGACTCGGACGCTCCGCACGCCCTGAATTCGTCCGCTTCCGCTACATCGAGCGCAGGATTTTTTGGGAATTTGTCCGGTGCCGTGGCACTTCTCGCACGTTTTCACTTGCGCGAAACTCCCGAAAAACGTCCGCCGCTGTTCTTTGATTTCTCCTTGACCGTCGCAGACGGAACACGTTGAGAATCCCACTCCAGGGTCGGCGCCTTGCCCCTTGCACGTATCGCAGCGTACATAGGTGTTCACGTGGACGTTTTTCGTCGCTCCCCGGAAAGCTTCCTCAAGAGAGATAATTTCTTCTACCTCCAGATCTGATCCGCGCCGGTACGTTCTCCTTTTGGGTTTGACTCCTAGCCCTTCGAAGAACGAGTCGAAAATATCTCCAATGTCCCCAACGTCCCCGAACCCTTGGGCCTCAAATCCCGGGAAACCTTCCCAAGTGAACGTTCCTCCTCCGCCAGGGAAGCCGCCCATCGCGTCGGCAGTTCCGAAGCGATCGTATTGAGCCCGCTTCTTCTTATCGGAGAGCACTTGATAGGCCTCGTTCAACTCCTTGAACTTTTTTTCGTTGCCGTGTGTCTTGTCGGGGTGATGCTCGTGCGCGAGTTTTCGATACGCCTTCTTGATCTCTTCGTCGGTAGCCTCCCGGCTTACTCCTAGGATTTTGTAGTAGTCTTTCGGCATCGTGAAGTAAATTTACGTGAACTCGACGACTTCGTGGGTGCGACTTTCTCCGGTAATTCTAATGAAATCAATTGCCAAGAGAAGCTCATAGACGATAAAGGCACATAGGCCGACTGCCCAATAGAAAATTGTTCCGAATCCCCGGGCGACAAAGAATACCGCGACCGCCCAGCCGACAAGAAACCATTGGCCAAACCGGTCGTGAAAACCTCTTAAGGTCGCGATGATGAGATTGTAGAAGATTTTGCTCGTCGACTCACCTCCGCTTACTTCAACTCCCAAGTTTTTGCTCACACTCTCTATGATCTGAGACGCCGTCTGACGCACGACTTGTTCCTGTGATGCCGGACTCAGAGATAAAAATACTGACGTGCCGGCGAGTTGGAGACGGGCAAGACTCTCGGCGAGTTCTTTGAAGGAACCCGAGAACATAACCTCCGGATAAAATTTGTTCGCTCCCCCTGCGGCGGAATCGAAAAACCCCTGAAACGCGTTTTCGGAGAGAAAGATGCTCTCCGGATTCCACTGGGGTATATAGAGGAGGATAAGGATGAGCACAATGCCGGTGGTGAGACGAGTGAGCACCGGTCTTGCAACCGCAAGGAACCTGACTTGGAGTGAGTTATCCATCGCGCGCCGGCTTGCAACTTCGCCGAGCGTGGCGAAAACGAGAAAGAAAAACACAACAGCTACGAGGAGCTCAAACGAATAATCAAAGAAGAATGGGATGAACACAAATGCCTCAAGAACAAGAATGGAAAATCTGCGCGCAAAGTTCTTCGTAAGAAACACTTGAAGCGCGGAGAAAATTCCGAAAACCGCAATGACCGATCCGAAAACCAACGGCGTCGCCTTATTCTGCAGATACAGACTGTACACATAGCCCAGCGCAGCCGCAGAAAGAACGGTACACACGTCGAAAACGATCGACTTATAGAATCCAGGCGGGCGGATGATCCGCTCCGCCGGTATTTGTTTAATCAGATTTTGCTTCGGAGTTCCCAGATCCATCTTTTGTTTCTCCTCCGTCTTTCGGGCCGTAATACGCTTGGCCTACTTTTTGAATTTCCGCAGAAAGATTCGCCATTGCCGATTTTATCGCCTCCGCATCGCTGCCATCCTTCACTTTCTTTAAGGTATCCACCTTCTCGGCGACTGCGTTTTTTGCCTCTGCGCTTATTTTATCACCCGCGTCGCGGATGGACTTTTCGGCAGTATACACAAGATTATCGGCCTGATTTCGCGACTCGGCAAGGTCGCGCTTTTTCGCGTCCTCTTCGGCATGCTCTGCCGCTTCCCTCCGAAGCCGTTCAACCTCGTCTTTCGAAAGACTGGTTGAGGCTTCGATTTTCACCGATTGGGACTTTCCCGTTGCTTTATCTTTTGCAGAGACGCTGAGGATCCCGTTGGCATCGATGTCGAAAGAAACCTCGACTTGAGGCAGGCCGCGCGGCGCAGGCGGAACGCCATCAAGAATGAAACGGGCAAGGGTCTTGTTGTCGGCAGCCATCGGGCGTTCCCCTTGCAAGATATGGATCTCAACCGACGTTTGGTTGTCCGCCGCGGTCGAAAAAGTCTGGGCCTTTGAGGTCGGGACGGTGGTGTTTTTGGGAATCATCGGCGTTGCGACTCCACCAAGCGTTTCTATGCTCAACGAAAGTGGAGTAACGTCCAAAAGAAGAATGTCTTTGACATCTCCCTGAAGGATCCCCGCCTGAACCGCTGCCCCGATCGCAACCACTTCGTCCGGGTTGATCCCCTTGTGAGGCTCTTTCCCGAAGAGATTCTTTACCGCGTTTTGAATCGCGGGCATCCGCGTTTGACCTCCGACCAGAATCACCTCGTTGACGTCGGAAAGTTTAAAGCCCGCTCCTTTCGGGGCTTCTGCAGTCACAGTTTCTTTGGTAAGCGTGACCGATCTTTCTATGAGATCCTGCACGAGACTCTCGAGCTTTGCGCGCGTGAGCTTTAAAAGGAAATGTTTCGGGCCCGATGCGTCGGATGTAATATACGGCAAATTGACTTCCGTCTCGACCGCGCTTGAAAGCTCGTGCTTCGCGCGCTCCGCGGCTTCCTTGAGCCGCTGGAGCGCCAACGGATCTTTTGAAATATCAACTCCCTCCTGCTTTTTATATTCCGAAACGAGATATTCCTGGATTCGCTTGTCGAAGTCGTCGCCTCCAAGGTGCGTGTCGCCTCCCGTCGACTTTACTTCTACGGTATCGTCCCCGACTTCGAGGACGGAAATATCGAACGTCCCGCCTCCAAAATCGTAGACGACAATCTTTTCGTTCTTTTGCTTGTTCAGCCCGTATGCAAGCGCAGCCGCCGTGGGTTCGTTGATAATTCTTCTGACTTTAAATCCCGCGATCTCGCCGGCATTCTTCGTCGCCTGGCGTTGTGAGTCGTCGAAATAGGCTGGTACGGTAATAACCGCTTCCTCAACTTTTTCACCGAGCTTCGCTTCCGCATCCGTCTTGAGTTTTGCGAGCACCATCGCCGAGATTTCTTCCGGCGAATACCACCTGTCTCCCATTTTCACCTCAATTCCGCCCGTGCCTCCTTCACGAATGTCGTATGACAGCCACGTTTTGTCGCGCTGAACCTCTGGGTCACCGAACTTTCTTCCGACGAGCCGTTTTACCGAGAAAATGGTGTTTTTCGGATTCGTAACCGCCTGACGCTTCGCGAGAAGTCCCACGAGACGTTCGTTCGATTTGCTCAGCGCAACAATCGAAGGTGTCGTCCGATTGCCTTCGGCATTTTCAAGTATGTTTGGCTCGCCTCCTTCAACGACGGCGACCGCCGAATTCGTTGTTCCAAGATCTATTCCTAGTATTTTTGGCATTGTTTTTTATTTATTAGTTGTGTCCTTTCCCTTTGCGACTTTTACTCGAGCGGGTCTCAGTATTTTATCATAGAGGCGATACCCCGGCTCGATTTCTTCGATAATGCTTCCTGCATCTAGCTCCGATTCTCCTTCGGCTATCGCTTCTGATACCGCTGGATCGAATTTCTCTCCGACTGAGATAGGGATCCGCTCAAGTCCTCGTTTCCGGAGAATGTCTTCGATCTGAGCTCTGATCATATAAATGCCTTTCTCGACCGGCCCTGCCTTTTCGAGTGCCCGGAGTCCCAGGTCGAAATTGTCGAGAACGGTGATGAGATCTTTTATAAGATCTTCACTTCCATATCGCGCAATTTCTCCGAGGCGCGCTACCTCATCTTTTTTATAATTTATGAAGTCAGCTTTCGTTCGCTGCCAACCTTTCAAGTACTCGGCTTTTTCTTCCTCGCACTTTCCAAGCTTTTCTTTGCACGCTCCGTGGTCTGCTGCGGTCTTCATTATTTCGTTTTGATCCTCGTTACTCATTAAAGCATCTAAAAACATTAAACGTCTTTTGATAATCCATTCGCTTTGGCCCGATTGCGAGAACGAGCACTTCCTCGTCTCCGATATCGTACTCCCCCGCAACGAGAACAAGATTTTTACTCTTCGTAATGGGGCTTTTTCGACCTATAAACACTTGAATCGCCCCGCCGTGAAGCTTCCCGCCGAACATCTTGAGCCGATCTTCCAACTCCACGAAATCACGGATGACGCTCTTGACCTCGCCCGGCGTTTCCCAGTCGAGGTTTTCAATCAAGTTCTCGAGTCCGTCCTTGCGAACAACTTCTTCTTTTGGACTAGAGACGACTCCCAAAATCCCCAACTGCGAGGAAATCTCCTCTAAGAGATCGTCCCATGCTCGCTGCTCAAAAAGAGAGGCCAAATGTTTATCTCTTCCTTCCGCCGAAGAGTGAAACTCTTCGCTCTGAAGCATTTTCTCAGCGAAAAACTCATACCCGCGATCAGTCGGAATGCGACCGGCTGAATGGTGCGGTTGCTCAAGGAAACCCTTCCGAACCAGCTCCTCGAGTTCGTGCCGAATCATGGCGGGCCTGATGCCGAAATCATGGTGTCGATAAAGCAGTCCCGAGCTTATCGGTTCACCTCCGGCAATGAATTCCCGCACCGCTGCTTCCAAGATTTGGGCCGTCCGCTCTTGCATTGACAGTAATTATATCGCGATTAGCAATCGAGTGTCAAGAGTGCCAATGATCGAGAGTTTTTTGTTTCTTGAAACGGGAAACGTTATAATCATTCCACTATGAAAATCGTCTCTGAAATAGTGATTTTGTTTTCATACTTCAAAAAGTGCGGCTGGCTTTAAGGGAACATGGCACTCAAGCTTTATAACTCCCTCACGCGCCGCGTTGAGATATTCCGACCTCTCTCGAGAGGACGGGCAGTCGGCCTCTACACATGCGGACCGACGGTCTACAACTTTGCGCATATCGGAAATCTCCGCACGTATATCTTCGAAGACGTCCTCGAAAGGGTTCTCAAATGGAACGGCTACTCGGTAAAGCGAGTAATGAACATCACGGACGTTGGGCATCTTACCGGCGATTCGGATATCGGCGGCGACAAGGTTGAGGAAGAGGCAAAGCGAGAAAAAAAGTCCGTAAAGGAGATTGCTGGATTTTATACGAAAGCGTTTTTAAGAGATCTAAAAGAGCTACGCGTGAGAATTCCCAGAACCCTAGCCCCGGCAACTCGGTATGTTCCCGACCAGATCGAGGTCATCAAGCGCCTCGTGAAAAAGGACGTCGCTTATGATACGCCGACGGCAGTGTATTTCAACGTAAGAAAATACGGAGCAAAACGGTACCTAAAGCTTTCGCGTCAACCGCTTGGCCAAAAACTCATCGGAGCCCGTGAGGCAGTCGTAGCCGACCCGCACAAGAGAAGCCCAGCCGACTTTGTGCTCTGGTTCAAACTGGTGGGGAAATTCAAACACCATATTCTCCGATGGCCTTCACCGTGGGGAGTAGGTTTCCCTGGCTGGCATATCGAGTGCTCCGCGATATCGAGAAAATTTCTGGGACAGCCGTTCGATATCCATACCGGCGGAGTGGATCACGTCGGCACGCACCATACGAACGAGATTGCCCAATCAGAGGGCGCGTTCGGGAAACCTCTCGCCCGATTCTGGCTCCACGGCGAATTTCTTCTCATCGACGAAAAGCGGATGGGTAAATCGGAAGGAAACTTCTTCACGCTCACCGACATCAAAAAAAGAGGTTTTCATCCCCTCGCCTTCCGATATCTCGTGCTCCAATCCCATTATCAATCGAAACTCAACTTTACGTGGAAAAGCCTAGAGGCGGCGCAGAAAGGACTTGAGGGTCTCTATAAAGAGGTTTTTAAACTAACTCTCGAAAAGCGGGGGGAAGGCAAAGAGGTTCGTAATCTATTGCGTCCTTTCACCGAGGCAATAAACAAGAACTTAGACGCTCCGCGCGCACTCTCCTTTCTCCGGAGAGTTGTCGAAAACACTGAACATGCACCGGAGGATAAGCTCGAAACCCTGAAAACAATGGATAAAATCCTCGGTTTGGGCTTCGAGAAGCCGAAAACAGCTCCGAAGGCAAGCCCTCGCATCTTCACATTGCTGGAGAAGAGAGAAGCGTACCGAAAGAGTAAACAGTTTATCCAGTCCGACCGTTTGAGAAAGCAGATTGATAGCTTAGGATATACGATTGAGGATACCGCAGAGGGACCAATCGTATGGCCAAAAAAAATACTTTAAAACTCCCCCCCCAAAGCCAGGAAGCCGAACAGGCGGTTTTGGGGAGCATCTTGATCGATAAGAATGCAATTTTCAAAGTCGCGGACCTTCTCGTCGCAAAAGATTTCTACTTCCCCGCGAATGAAAAAATTTACGATACAATCTTGGAGCTCTATAGCAAGCACCAGCCGATCGATATTATAAGCCTCACCAACCGACTGAAAGAAAAGGAATTGCTCCAGGGAGTAGGTGGCTCTAGCTACCTTGCGGAGCTCACGAATCAAGTTGCAACGGCCTCCCATGTGGCGCACTTCGCCCGCATCGTAAAAGAAAAAAAAGTACTGCGAGATCTCATTGAGGCGTCGGCAGAGATTACCGAGGACGCTTTTGAGCCGACGAACGCTGTCGAGGATCTCCTCGACAGCATCGAACAGAAAATACTCGCTATTTCCCAAAAATCGCTCCCGCAAAACTTCATTCACGTCAAAGAAGAACTGAAAACCGCCTACGAACGGATAGAAAAACTTCACGAGGGCAAGGGCCAGCTCCGCGGAGTTCCAACGGGCTTCGATGATCTCGACAAACTTCTCTCCGGACTCCAAAAATCAGACCTCATAGTCGTAGGAGCTCGGCCGTCCTTAGGGAAAACCGCTCTCGTCCTCGATATTGCCCGGAACGCGGCGCTCAAGGCCGGAATCCCCGTAGGGATATTTTCTCTTGAAATGTCCCGCGAGCAGGTTATCGACCGCCTGATCGCAGCAGAATCCCAGGTATCGCTCTGGAAGATACTCACGGGAAGAATTACGGACGACGCGGAATTCCAGCTTATCCAGAACGCGCTCGACCGCCTTTCGAAATCGAATATCTTCATCGAAGATTCGCCGTCTTTGAACATCATGCAGATGCGCTCGATGGCGCGGCGACTCCAGGTTGAGCACGGACTCGGCCTCCTTGTCGTGGATTATCTCCAACTTATTACCCCCCGCACCAACTTTGAAAGCATGGTACAGCAGGTCACCGAGATCTCGAGAGGATTGAAAGCCCTCGCTCGAGAGCTCGAAGTCCCGGTCCTTGCGGTTTCACAGCTTTCGCGGGCCGTGGATCAAAGAGAAGTCAAAGTCCCCCGTCTTGCGGATTTAAGAGAAAGCGGTTCCATCGAACAAGACAGCGACGTCGTACTTTTCATTTACCGGAAAGACCGGGACAAGATGGACGTCCCGATGGAGGAACAAAACATCGCGCAGTTGAACGTCGCGAAGCATCGGAATGGACCCCTGGGGAGCGTCAACCTCCGGTTCGATCCCGAACGAGTGAGCTTTAAAGCCGTTGAAACGAGATACGGAGATCTTGAATCGCTATGAAATTGCCCGATCCGATCAAGAAGGTTGTTGCGGAGCTTTCTGAATTGCCATCCATCGGCCCCCGCCAGGCAATCCGCTTGGCGTTTTATCTTGTCTTAAAAGGCAAAGACCGGATTCGAACGCTCGCGAGAGAAATAGGAGACCTTGAAAAAATAAAAACGTGCGAGCGCTGTTTTTTTATTCATCAAAACACGGGATCGCTCTGCGATACCTGCGAAAGTCCTTCGCGAAGAAAAGACCTCATTATGATCGTGGAAAAAGAAACTGATCTTATATCGCTCGAAAACACAGGGAAATTCGGTGGGCGTTACTTTATCGTCGGCATTATTCCAAAAACCGGATTATTGGAAGATTGGCAAAAACTCCGTATTCAGAACTTGAAAAGCTTTATTCAAAAGGAGCTTGGCGGCCAAGCGGAAGAAATTATTTTTGCCTTCAATCCTTCGACCGCAGGAGATTTCAACGCCTCGCTAATCACGAAGGAGCTGCGGTCTCTCGCAAAAAAAATCAGCCGCCTTGGGAGAGGGCTTCCGACCGGCGGCGAAATCGAGTTTGCAGACGACGAGACGCTTGGTGCCTCGCTTGAGAGGCGCAGTTAAAAACTGTGGTCCCGCCATCGGCGGGACGACGAGACGCTCGGAAGTGCGCTCGAGCGGAGATCATAAAAAATCAGGGGGGCCCTCCGTATTGCTTAGAGAAACCCCCCTTTTGTGCGGCTGTGCGGGGAACCTTACCCGTTCCGGTGTACCAGAACACCCCCCTCGCTTCCCTCGACTTCCTGAAGTACCGTGAAGCCGAGTTTCTGCAGAGCATCAGTAAGAACCCTGCGGCCGTCTTCGACGCTCCTGCCCGGAACAAGCTCAATCGTGATCTCGCCGGGTTGAGCCGAGGGCTCCAAGTCGTCGTGGAGTTCCACGAGGATTTCGAAGTACTTCCTGACCGCGATGACCTCGAAACCCTGCAGTTGCGTGAGACGTTCGGCAAAGCGCATACCTCGCATGAACTTCTGGAGTTCCATAGGATCGATATTCATTGATTCTCTCCCGATTTCAAGATCTGCGCGGCTAGGCCGTCGCAGGCACTGCAACGGTTGACCTGCAGCTTTCCTTCGTGAAAGCGAGAATGGCCATGAAACCGTGTTCACAGTCCAAGGGATCCGAAGGATCCATTCCCATAGCAGTAAGTGCGCTCGGGAATGCTTCTTCTGATTTCTCCTCGGACGCCGTCATGGCCTGCACAATCAGCCGGCCCAGAAATTCTTTCGAGACCGGATTGCCTCGTATCGGTGACATTGCGCTTTCCCCCTCAGGTAAAGTCAAATTGGCGATCTTCCGCCAAATTGCTGGGAGAAATTATAAACCATAAAATCGATGTTGTCAAGTCAATATAAGAACTTTTAGCCGTGCCCCGTAGTAAACTGCGAGGGAGATGCCCCGTAGGCACTGCACTTAAACAACTCGCAGTTCTACTACGGGGCGTGCCGAATCACCATCACATCTCCGTCTTCTACCACGTATTCCTTCCCCTCAAGGCGGATGAGCCCCTTTTGCCTCGCTTCGCTCCAACTCCCAGCTTCAAGGAGCTCCTCCCATCGAATAACCTCCGCGCGGATGAAATTCTTCTCGAAGTCGGTATGGATCACCCCAGCCGCCTGGGGAGCTTTCGTTCCCCTTTCAATTGTCCACGCCCGTGTTTCCATATCGCCGGTAGTGAGAAAACTTATAAGATCGAGCACTTCATAGGCCTTCGAGATGAGCCCCGGAACAGCTTCCGCGTCTCCGAGATTTGCCACGATGAAATCTCCGCCGAGAGCTTTTATTCTCTCTACGAGATCGAGAGCCACTTCTTCTTCCCGGCCATTGAGGAGAACAAGCTGCCGCTTCGCCGTCAAAAGCTGAAGTTCCCGCACTATATCCTCGCCTCGAAACGGCAGAGCGAGACCTCCTTTTTCGAGTTCCGCGCGAACGCGCTTCGCGATCTCGAAATTCTTAATTGCCTGCTTATCTCCACTTTTTGCTTCGCCCTCTAGTTTTTTGAGTCGTTTATCGAGTGTTTCTATATCTTTGAGCGCAAGCTCTGTTTCCACGATCTCCAAGTCGCGAAGAGGATCCACGGCCTGCTCAATATGGATAATCCTATCATCTTTAAAAACACGGAGTACGACGACAATCGCTTGGGTTTCTCTGATATGCGAAAGAAACTGATTTCCGAGTCCTTCTCCCTTACTTGCGCCTTTTACAAGGCCCGCGATATCGTAAAACTCAACAACGGCCGGAATGATCTTTTTTGATTTGCTTATCTTCGCAAGCCGCTCGAGTCGGTCGTCGGGAACCGCCACCACTCCCACATTCGGATCAATCGTTGCGAACGGATAATTCGCGATATGCACCGCCTGCTTCGTAAGCGCCTTGAAGAGAGTCGATTTACCGACGTTGGGAAGACCAACGATGCCGATGGAGAGTTTCTGGCTCATATGGGTTCGTAGTTTACAGTACCGCGAGATAGTTGTAAATTAATATGGCATGAAAAAACGCTGGTTTGCTTTTTTTATTTCGCTCGCCATATCTTTCCTCGCCTATACCGAGGCTTCCGTGCAGACCGGAGATATTATCCAGATAAACAACCTTGTCGTTGAGTCCGTTTCGGGCGGAACCATCCCCGGCGAGATTATCGCTTCCCGAGAACGACCTGACGCCAAAGCGAAGACGACTTGTGTCCGCTTCGAATCGCTAGAGTCGAAAGTCGCGATTCCAGGACTTTGCCCTAATCCCCCGGTCACCTCATCGGCTTTCCCGAATTTCCGCATTGCGGTACAAAACGACACCAAGCTCATCCTTCGCGATCGACAAGCGGGATCCCTTTCGAACTTCGGCAAAGGAGACCGAATCAACGTTTTTGGAGTGTACACCGAAGAAGGGACGCTCCGAGCCACAGTCCTGCGAAACATCACAAAACCGATTCCGCAAGACTTTATCCAACTCCTCAATCTGGAGGTAGCCGGCATTTCGAACGACGGACAGAAAACTATATTTGCCATCCAACGCCCCGATGCGGCCTGCCAGGGATTCGCCAGGGGCTGGAAAGAAGACATTCCCTGCCCCATCGGAATCAGCACCGATTCGCAGAGCAAGTTTCTGGACGGAAGACTCCCGGATGCAGTGAAAACACAACTTCATTTCGTTCGGAAGTATGAAATCGTCGTTACTCCGACAACCAGTGTTCTCGACCGATCAAGAACTCCTATGAAAAGCGATGATATCGGCGTGGGCGACTCCATAAACGTCTATGGTGCCATCACCCAAAAAGATGCGCCCCAAGTCGAAGCGGAAATCCTCCGAGACCTTTCCAAACCGAGGAACGCCAGCGAGATTCAGCAATTCGAGGGAATCATTACACGGATCAACCAGGGCGATGGGAGCTTTCTGGTTCGCACCCGAGATGGCAAGCAGATCACTGTTCCCACATCGTTCCAAGTCGACAGCTTTATAAAAATTCGAGGAATTCTCGACGAACTTGGAGACAAGCTCTCCGAAGTTACCGAAATCGTTCTCCAAAAGAAAAGCGATGTGGATCCGATCCCTGCAATCACCCGAATAACGCCGGGTACTGGACCCATCGGGACCGAAATCGTGCTTATGGGTTCCGGATTTACGCCACAAGGAAACTCCATCAATTTCGGCACGGCCCAGCGGCTTATATCGAACCTTTCCTCTGCCGACGGAAAGACACTCTTATTCATTATTCCGGCAACGCTCTGTATTTCGGGAACAGTGTGTCCCGATGTCGTGCTCTCGCAGGGCAACTACGACGTTTCGGTAAGCAACAAGAATGGGTTAAGCAACGCCATTTCTTTCTCTGTTGCTCCATTGCCTCCTCTGGGATTTACGACTCCGTCTCTGCCTCAAGCGATCGAAAACTCCCGGTACTCTACCACGATAGAGGCTCGCGGAGGCGCCGGCACGTATAAATGGCAGATTACCCAAGGATCACTCCCGCCGGGACTCCAGATAATTCCCGGGACGTGCGCAAACGAGCCGTGCAGGGCGCCGCTTACCATAAAAGGCACCCCGACGATCCCCGGGAATTATTCCTTTACGCTTACCCTCACTTCCCGAAACGAAACCGTATCGCAAGCGTTCACTTTGGTTGTAGTCTACGCAGTGAGCACCGGGTACTAAGCCGAGAGACGTCTCGAGAGGAATTTCCTGATCCTCTTGTAAATCTTTGGCTGCATGATTTTATAGAGAATTCTGTGTCCTCCGGTTCTGAAGGGTAAAAATTCTGCGCCGATGGCTCTCGCAAATTTCTCCACCGGCCCAAATGAAACAGAGTCATCGTTTCTAGCGTGCAGAATAATGATCTTTCTGCCATCGATTTCCTTGGCGTACGCCCTCGGGTTGTAGAACATTCCCCCTCCGAGTTTTCCCCAGTCCTTCATCGAAAAACGATACGCCTCGCCGAAGGCATCTTTGACGAATCGAGCAACGAAGCCCATCGGTTCTGCCTTGCTCGGCGCCCGCCAGTCGACAACTGGAGAAACTGCGACTACTTTCGTCACCCGAGAATCCCGCGAAGCAAGGATGCCCGCTGGCCCTCCGAAACTCGAAGCAATGAGATAGATAGCTTTCGGCTTGATTGTATAACTCTTCCCGTCCCAAAGACTTCGAAAACCCCTGGGAAGCTGGTCTATAACGTCCAAAATGTCCCGCTCTGGCGACTTCGCTAAGAACCTCCCGCCGCTCTCCCAGCTCCCACGATACCGAGGATGGAATACCCAGTATCCTTTCTTCGAGAAAAACTCCAAAAACGGCCGCTTATAGGGCGTCGTGGGCATTCCGTCGCAGAAAATAATAACTCTCCCTTTTCGCCAATCTTTTCGCTGTCCTGGATGCAAAAATTCCGCAACGATTTCTTTTTTAAAACGAGTACGAAACGGGCTCATATAAAACAAATAGTAATCGAGACGAAAAGAAAAAGGAAACCGGTCATCACAGAGCCGCCGAAGCTCTGCTCACGGTTTCCAATTAAAAACGGCGATGAAGATGTTAGTACCATCCTGTATCGACTACTCGCTTACCACCAATCCTGAGGACCTGGTGAGTTCTGCCGCAAGAACAACTTACAACGTCGATCACTCGCCCCTCTTCGTTGTTGTCTTGTTTCCCGATTTGCTCTCGAACCAGCGCACGACGAAACAGTTCTCTCTGTTTCTCTTTGCCAGGAGTTCCAGGAGCATGAACAGAACTTTCATCCATCGCATGGCGAAGAACCATTCGAGCGATGTCCGACAACCGCGAAGGCGTAAGAGCGTTTACGTTTACCCAGATACACCCTGGACACGCGAGTACGAGCAACTTTTTTCGCTCCAACGGAAACGTTTGTATTCGAAGTCCCTCCGGCCTCCCGCCGCACCTAACGACTAGAGAAACATCGTTTCCCCGAAAGCGAACGGTTCCCTGAATACGCCAAGCCGATCCGGTTCCGGAATCGAATGGATCTGTAAGTCTTTCTGTGCCAGAAGGGAAGTTGCAGATTAGACGTGGACGTTTTACTGTTTGGTCCGGACACACGATCGAAGCAAGAATGCTACAGGCCCCGCGATCGCTCGGTTCTGCGTAGATAACACCGAAAACAGGGTACTGCAGTCGAGGTCCTCTTGGTTCCATTGGTTTTCTTCCTCCTATGAAGTTGTTAAGTTGCATTCAGGCCGAGCTCGTCGAGGATTTCTCTCTACAGTCGCGGCCTGAAAGTTGATCATGGGATACGAGCAATTTTCAGACCACAACATAAAACCCCTTGGTTTGGCCAGGGGGTTTTATGAGTTTCTTTCCTTTGCGTAGGTAAATTATTAGTGTCCTCGTGCTCGTTCTCGAGCAAACCCTCCCGGCCGCTTTTCGCGGATAAAGTAAATAAACCAAACCATAAAAAGGCTGGTGAGGAGACCCATAACATGGCTCAACCGCTCAATATTGGTCATTGGAAAGTAATGATACGGATAAGGGCAAAGCTGTCAAACCGAGGTTGTGGATAATGCCGAAAACCCCTGATTTTATAGGCCTATCTCCCGTATAGCCCGATAAGCTCCGCTTTTTCTATAAGATGTCGTTCTTTCTCCGCTTCAAACTCTTTTATGGTCGTCCCATTCGGAAGATTAAGCATATCCTTCAGCGCATAGAGTTTGAAATAGTATCGATGCGGCTTACCGGGAGGTGGGCATGGCCCACCGTAGCCAACGCGGCCGAAGCTTGTCATGCCCTCAACACCATTTGACGGTACGCTTTCTTCTTTTATTCTCGTGGTTTTCGGATCAATATTCCAAACAGTCCAGTGCGTGAATGTTCCGCCTGGAGCGTCGGGGTCGTCCACGACGAGCGCAAGACTTACCGCATCTTCAGGGACGTTGTGAATATGGAGTTCAGGATTGATATCGCCACCGTCGCAAGTGTACTTCTCCGGAATTGTGGCGTTATCCTCAAACGCGGGGCTTGTGATAATCATGGGAAAGATTATAAAGCTTCCCGGATTTCTCTTAAAATTCCTTCGGGAAGCGGCTCTCTCGGTTTCGTCTTGCCTGGGTATCGCCAGGCGCTTATTACTTTCCTTCGCTGTTTTTCTTCCTGAATCATCACCCAAATCTCTTGCTTCCAGGTTTCTTCTCGCTTCCCATTTTTAAAGGACGGCCCACCTCGCCCGACGAGCGTGCGAGTCGAGGCGGGCTGCATCATTCCGACCGTCTTCGGAGCAATCCCTTCTTCGGTGCGTTTTGGAGAATGGATCACGCGTTTTACCCGGGCTTCGGAAAGTCCGTATTGCCGCATCTTCGCGCGGCTATGGTGGGTCCAGTAAAGCGTTTTTGGTTTTTGTATGATCACAGCTCCAATTGCGAAGCGGCGCCCCGATATGCGCAGTATTCGCAGTTCGGAGACGCCCGTGGGCTTTCGTCTTTGTCGAACGCCTCGCGAGCGCTCTCAAGTGCCGATTCTACCCACGAATTATCACCCTCGATTGATTCTATAAAGAGGTCGAAGGGCAACACCGCCTTTCCCTCTCCAAAACCGCTTCCCTTGTTCACGCGAGCAAACACAAAATATCCTTTCGGTGAAACGTCATGATTGTTTTGCTTTAAAAGCCACTGGTAAATTTCCATCTGGCGACGGTAGGAATCATAAACGTGATGCTCTTTCGCTCCGGTCGCCTTGTAATCGACTACGTTGAGCTTTCCTTCCGAATCCACCCACACGTCGTCTACCGCGCCGAAAACCAAGAAATTCGTCGGTTTGTGATGGTGCTGAACGCCCGTGAAATTATGCCTCCAAGTATCGATCTCTGGAGTGTTATACGGAACGGCTTCAACTCCGTGTTTCTCCATAACCGGATGCCGAGTGCCTCGCTCTCGATGTACGTCAAATTCCTGCTTCAAGAGGTAGTCTATCGCGTTGTTGATTGTATAGGGAAATGGCTGGGGCCTCTTTATTCCCTGCTTTATTTCGAGCCAAAAACATCGCGGGCACTCAAGAAACAGTTCGAGTTTCGAACGGGAGATTTTAGTCATTGGCTCTTATGATACGCGAGGAGATTCATAAACACAATTGACAGCACGCCTCATAACCTCTATTTTTATCTGGAAGTATTTCTTCTTTCCGTATCAAACCAGCTTATGCACACACGCGTTGTGGTTCTCGCGGCAGGCAAGGGCACGCGAATGAATTCTCACCTTCAGAAAGTTCTCTTGCCGTTTAAAGGAAAACCGATGATTCAGCGTCTTGTCGACGCGATCGTTGCATCCGGAATCGATCCGCGCCCTCTCATTATCGTAGGCCAACAAAGAGAAGAAGTGCAAAAAACTCTTGGGAATCAATGCGAGTATGTCGTCCAGGAAGAACAGCTCGGCACCGGCCACGCGGTACGGTGCGCAGAAAAAGCGTTAAAAGGGAAAGCTGACGCGATTATCGTTCTTTACGGCGATCACCCGTTCGTAAAAGCGGAAACGGTAAAAAAACTATACGACCTGCACAAAAAACAGGGTTGTCCGCTCACCATGATGACGACCGAAGTAGAAGACTTTAAAGAATGGCGCGCTCCGTTCTACGACTTCGGCAGAGTTATCCGCGATGAAAAAGGAATGATTCGGAAAGTGATGGAACGAAAAGACGCTTCGCCAGAAGAATTAGAAATCCGAGAGGTAAATCCCGCCTTTCTTTGTTTCGATGCCGAATGGCTATGGCAAAATCTAACCAAACTTCGCAACAACAACGCCAAGAAAGAATACTACCTCACCGACCTTGTTCAAATTGCGATTGACGAGGGAGCATGTATCGCTTCTATGAACATCGACCCAGCCGAAAGCATTGGTGTAAACACCCCAGAACACCTCTCTGTAGCAAAAGAAATCCTATCCCCGGAGAGATAGAAGGTTTTGTAGGGTTACCTTGTTTTTGTCAACTAATTGCGCGGCCAACTTCCATTCTTCCTGAACTTGCAGTAGAACCGCAAAGGGATCCGCCTTGAAAATCATTTGATCTGCAATTTCAAGATTCTTGCGCGCCTCTTCCACTGCGTCAAGATTCCCCTGGGACGTATACATTTCTACCAACGCCCTGTTTGTCATACGAATTTTATCGTCCAAATCTTTCCGGAGGAAAGTTCCAGGATACGGCAGAAAATCCTCTGCTTCCACCCGAGTCATTCCTGGTCGATCCGTCTGTCTAGCGATTTTTTCTCGTTGATATAGAAATCGGACCATATCCTGCCGAATGCGCTGCCACTGCGGATGGATGCGAGCCGGCGGCAAATGAGTCATTGCCAGTTGATTATCCAGATAAAAAGTTACGCCGAACATTCGGGCGTTCATGAGATAATCCATATCTTCTCCTCTGCCCACGCTTGGATCAAAAGGAATTTTCATAAACGTTTCTCTTTTAAGAATAAAACAACCCCCAAAAGCAAGCGGCGTAATCTTCCAACGTGGATGCGGAACGCCGATAATCTTCTCGTACGTTTCGTTTTGAGCTCTGATCTTATCCCAATATTTCATCCAGGGCTCAAAAGAACGGACTCGAATATAGCTACCGTTCTGTTCTGGACAAAATCCGCTCCAAGCATGGAGTTCTTCGCCTTGGATTTTCGCTTGAAATCCTTCTCGTATTTTTCCCACAAAGTCGGGGTCCTCGAACACTTGGTCGTCGTCCACCATCACTACAATATCTGCGCCACTAGCAGTACCAGTAACAAGTCCCAAATTGCGAATTCCAGGATACCCTCTGAATAAGAACAGATCACTTTTCTGCCCAATATTTTCTCCGGAAAACAGCAATCTTATGTTGTCGACTTCTCTCGATCCGACAACGTTAATTTTTTCTCGCAATCCTTCGTCAAGACGTTCAATTACTTTCTTAACCTGTTGATAAGCCTTTTCCGTTACCGCAGGAATAGTCGTAGCTATTCCAACAACTATAGACCATTCCTGATCGCGAAGCAGCTGAAAACTACGCAAAGTCCTTTCTAATGTTCCCTCTGTATCTGCGGGTGTAGGATGATCGTAAATCTCATCTCCTTCTTGGTGACCCTCAGCGCTAGGACGCGCCCAATATGTAGGAACAAAGAATAAGAGTTTCATAAGGACAAGGAATATTATAAGAAAAACATAGAAAACCTCCTAACAATAAAGCAGGCCGAGTCCCCTTTCGGAGAGCTCGGCCGTTATGGTGCGACTTTCACACTGTTAGTTTTCAGTTCTTCAAGGCGCCTACGCGAAGTCTGAATGCAGTCTTGAAGGAGGTCTGCGTTCAAGGAGTCGAAAAGGCCGAAAGGAGGAACATCGTAAATTGCTTCACGCGCTGCCCTCTCTTTGTCCTTTTTGAGTTGTTTGAGGTTTTGACCTAACGCCAACCACGCAGAAAGGACTTGCCGAGCACCTTCCACGGAGTAGAGGCCAAGCCAAGGCGGACCTTGGAGAGACCGCCCAGCGTCGAGCAGTTCTTTCCAAGCTTTCCGAGGATCGGAGCTGTGAACCCGAAGCTCGCGCTCCGCATACCGAGAATAGAGAATCTCCGAGGAATACATACTCTCGGAGAGATCGTATTCGTACGCAAGAGCGAGAATGCTGGTTGCGGCATGAGTGAAGGCATCCACTCGCCGCGTCGCACTGGTTCTACCGCAGTTCGTATCCCGGAAACTGCATTCCAAAGTTGGCAGATAGCCAATAGGTAAACCAGCCCGCCAGAGGCGAGAGGACCACTCTACCCACTCACCGCGAAACCTTCGAGTTTCGGAGAGCGGGAAAGCCGAAGCGATCCAGCGTTGCGTCACAAACGGAGTGTGCTGCATCCCCGTAAGAAGCAGGCCTGGAATGTCGGGGTGTGGCGCTTGCGGCATGAGATGCGCCGCTTGCGGATGAAACAACTCCCCGGTGTTGCGCACCAACGACGCACAGAGAACTCCCACCGGCGTTTCCGAGTAAGCTCGAATGAAATCCCCGAGTCGCTCTGGCGTAAGGAGCGCATCATCATCGTCCCAAGCAAGGACAAGCTCTCCTCTCGCAAGATCGACAGAGATATTTCTTGCTTTCGGGATGTGGTTCTCTTCGTGTATGACTAGGGTGATCCCGAAGGGCCACGCCCGGATATCGCGCGCGAAGAGATCCGGATCAGTTGTTTCGTTGATGACAAAAACCGCCTCAAGAGTCACCTTAGAAATAGCGACGAACGCCGCAATCTCCAAGAGACGATTTTTTGCGAAGCGCCCCCACTCTTCACCGTCCTTGAATAGCATCAGGACAGAAAGGTGAGGCCGCGCGCAGGACACCTGCCCACTGCGCATTACTTGCATCGTACCTCCCTTTCGGTCCGATCAGATTTTTATTAACAAGGTACACGCACTACGAGCTCAAAACTCCTGAGAGTTTGATTGTTGTCAGCTCTTCTGTGCGCTAAAAGGAGTATGATTGATTTTACTAAAAAAGTCAATACCGCCCCACTCTAGTTCTTGATAAGTCTCTTGAATTCCTCCACCATCGGTACCTCTTCTGTCTCTACGCCGTAGCTCGAACCGAGATGATATGCCGTCCAATCGGCAAGAAGAAGCGAAGAAAACATCTTATTAAACCGATTCTTGCCTTTGAGCGGAATCGTTTCGACGGGCAAATTCCTATTCCGATAGAGTTTTTCCAAAACCCGCATCCGCTTCTCTATTCTCGCATCGTCGTCGCGATCAAAGAGAAAGATAAAGTGAAACTTCTTCGATTTCTTCGGTTTGAAACGATCGACCACAAACTTTCCATCGTATCCTTATCCAACTAGCGTACTCCAATCTGCGGAGAACCGCTCAATGCCGACTTTTGTCATTTCGTGTTCGATAGCGTATTCCCCCCAACTTCCCCCCAAGCTTACACTCTTGTAGGGAATTGGCTTGAGATCCGCCGGCTTATATGAGAAGTCGCTGGCGGGCAAAGGAAACCCCTTTTCTCCCCATTCCTTAAGCACCCTGAACGGAGCCGTAAGAATGTCCGAGCCAAGCTGGATGGCATAAAGAAAGTGATCAAGGTTCCTTACGCTAGCCGTCAAGACTTCGACATGTCCGTCACCGGATTTGTACATTTCAAAGATGTTTTTGATGAGATCCATTCCGTTCTCTCCTCTGTCGTCCAGTCTTCCTACAAAGGGAGATATGAAGACGTCTCCTTTCTTCGCGCCTCGTGTGGCGGCGTACACCGCAGCAGCCTGTTCCTGGGAAAAACAGAGGGTCATGTTCACCCGCATCCCCTCGCTTACTGCAACTTCCGCGGCCGCAAGACCCCGATCGGTCGTCGGAAATTTGATGTGCGCGTTCGGAATCCAGCGATACATCTCCCGGGCCTGGCGAAGCATTTCGTCGGTCGTTGCCGTAAGCCCTGCGTTTACCTCGACGGAGACTGATCCTTGCGGAATAAGTCCCGAGATGTCAATTACAATTCGGCGATAGAGATCAAATACCTCTATCTCACTAAACTTTCTCCCCGCGGCAAGACGCACTTGCGCTTCGGGGGTCTTCGAAAGAAGCGACGGGTTCGTCGTCTGTCCGTCAAGAAATCCGAGTAGTCCGACAGTTTCCTTCGTCTCCTTCGGATCGCCTCCGTCGAGAAATATTCTCGTCTTAAGCCCGGCGGGCCTCATGGATAAGAGAGCGGGCTTTCCGATTGGAAGACATCTTTCGGATTAAGGTAAAGGCTTCATTCGCGTTGTCCACGACGCGGTAAATGTTCATATCAACCCTATCGATGGCTTTGCGCTTCCCATAGAGCCATTCTTTGACCCACCGAAGGAGCGGTGCCCAAAATGACCGATCTACCAAGATAATCGGCACGGGACCAACCTTCTTTGTCTGCACAAGCGTGATGATCTCAAAAAGCTCATCAAGCGTCCCAAATCCTCCGGGGAAGAATACGTAGACTTCCGAAGCAAACGAGAGCATGACCTTTCTCGTAAAGAAATAGTGGAAATTTTCGGACTCCTTGACGTATGGATTCGTTGGCTGCTCGCGCGGCAATTTGATTCCGATGCCGAGCGATCTCCCACCGGCTTCGTAGGCGCCCTTATTCGCCGCTTCCATAATGCCGGATCCGCCGCCGCTAACAATCGTATACCCTGCTTTCGAAAGTCTATGAGCAAGCTTTGTTGCTTCCCGATAGTCTTTATCCCGGAGGGTAGATCGCGAAGATCCGAAGAACGTTATGGCCCGCTTTCCCTCGTACCGGCTCAAAAACTCGAACCCGGATACGAACTCTGCCATAATCTTAAAAATCCGCCACGGCGAAACTCCGTGCTCATCGCGGGTGTGAATCCCCAAGATTTTTTCAACTCGGGAAGATTTTCCGTTCTTTTTCTCGTTTCTTGGCATAGCGAACGTGCTCGTACACGTATTATTGTACCGCCTCTTCGGCAAAAATCATAACCTTATCGGAACGTCGTTGCCCGCTCGCTCATGGCTTTTTGCACTTTTACTACGGCAAGCTCCATCCCGACCGCTCTCGGGCTTCGTTTCTCTCGAATGCTTTTCGTTATAACGGACTTCGTTGACCTTGTTATCTTGGTTTTCACCATTTCAAACATCCGCTTCGGGTTATATCCGCGATATTCCGCGTAGGAGGAAATAACTCCTCCTGCGTTCGCAACGAAATCAGGCACGAACATAATCCCCTTCTTGAAAAGCTCTTCCTCGATGTGCTCGCGCATCGGGATGTTGCCGGCTTCAACAATGAGCTTGGCCCGTATGCTCGCTTTATTACTGTCGTTAATAACGTCAGTGACCGAAGCGGGTATGAGAATATCGGCCGACACTCCCCAAAAATCTTCTGCTTTGATTTTCTTATCGGGAAAAATATCTGCTAGGCAACAACGAGGTTTAGCAATAAGGTTTTCAATTGCAGCTTTATCGAAACCTTCCTCCGAAAAAACTGCCCCGCCGCGATCCGCGAGCGCAACGATGACTGCTCCCATTTCGGTTAAAAACTGATACGCAAACGTCCCAACATTGCCAAAACCGTGAATCGCAACTTTGGCTCCTTTTACATTGATCCCGCACAGCTCCGCTGCGACAGCCGTCGAGTGGGCTATGCCGAAACCGGTGCTCCCGAATTCATGGGGGATTCCGCACTTCTCTCCTTCTTTTCCAAAAACGGCCATACAGTAATTTGCCGGCTTTCCCGTCGCTGCGCGCCAGTTTCCTGCCGCCTCGACAAACCACTGCATCTCACGCTCTCCAGTATTTACATCCGGCCCTGCGATATATTTCTTGGGCAAGAAAGGTTTCAATGCCCTCGCGAAACTTTGAATGTAAGTCTTCTTCTCCTCATCCGAACCGCCAGGCCAGACAATCCCAGCTTTTGCTCCGCCAAAGGGAATTCCAGCCAATGCGTTTTTCCACGTCATTGTCCGGGCAAGCCGAAACACCTCTTCTTCGGTGATGCCCGAGGTCATTCGAATCCCTCCCTTCCCTGGACCGAGCGCGGTGTTGTCGATTACCAAAAATCCCGTCATACCGAGCGCCGCATCGTACACCCTGAGAACATCCTCTGGCCCGAACGGATCGCGATGTGATTTGTTCTCGTGTTGCATGATAGTTTTATTCCTTCGCTTCGTAGGCAATGACCAGAAGTGCGCTTGCTATAAGAACGATGTTTTTAATGACAAATTCTCCTACCACGCTCAAAAACGGGAAGTGATTCACAAACGCCTGCGGAGAGAAAAGAACTCCTCCCGTCGCAAGGAGGAGGTGTCCGACCATAATCCATGCAGAGAGAACCGCGAAACGGCGGACAAGAATGCCGATTCCCAATGCAACTTCCAAGATTGCGAGGAGCAAGAAAAGGGTTTTGTTTTCAACCATAAACGGATACGCCCGCGCAATCACATCGAGAACCGGACTTACGCCAAAAAGCTTAAGGAGTCCAAACCAAAGGAATACGAAAGCGAGAGAAAAACGAAGAAGAGTTAATGCGATACCGTGAAGCTTGGCGTGAAACATTCAGATTATTATACTGTGATTTCTTCTCGACTCAAGCAGGCGGAACGCTACAGGCGCCTTCGCCGGAGCAAAAGGGCATTCAGCGCGACGATTACGGTGCTCAACGACATAAAGAGCGCCGCAAGAGCCGGTTCGAGGAGTATGCCGCGCGAAGCCAAGATCCCGCCTGCAAGGGGAATCGCAATCACGTTATACCCGGTCGCCCAGAAAAGGTTTTGGAGCATTTTCGAATACGTGAGGCGCGAAAGTTCTATGATTTTCGGGATGTCTCTTGGGTCGTTTTTTACAAGAACGATCCCCGCGGATTCAATGGCAACGTTTGTTCCCGCCCCGATTGCAACTCCCACGTCGGCCTGCGTAAGGGCGGGAGCGTCATTTATGCCGTCGCCAACCATTGCGACCCGCAATCCGCGGGTTTGAAGAAGTTTGACCTTTTCGACTTTCTCCTCCGGCAAGACTCTGGCAAAGTGCTCCTCGATGCCGAGTTCCTTCGCTACCCACGCGGCAACTTCTTCCGAATCTCCAGTAATCATGGCCACCCGAACGCCGCGAGCCTTAAGTTCTCGAATTGCCGTATAGGATTCGTCGCGTATGAGATCGGCGAAAGCAAGAACGCCAAGAATTTCTCCGTCTCGAATGACGTAGTTCACCGTCCGACCCTTGTTCCCTTCTTCTTTTGCGAACCCCAAGAGGTCTTGCGGCGGAGTAGAATTCGCAAAGGAAAGGATGCCCTCCCCTCCAACCAAAACGTCCGATGTTTCGATCTTACCTCGAACTCCCCTGCCGGGAATCCGGGCAAATTCTTTAACTTCCATAAGCTTCGCACCCAACTCCCTTGTCCGCTGGAGCATTGCTTTC
>QZIV01000016.1 GCA_003599135.1 Candidatus Parcubacteria bacterium
TCAGGGCGTTTATGGGTTCTTGGAACCAACTCATATCCTTATGTTTATTATAACGCACTTGTGGATGTCAAGTTATTATGTTTTCAGGGGATAGGTGCGGGTTTATCCACAGGCCTATTTCAACTCTTCCCAAGAAATCTGGACATACTGGTCGCTCGTGAGCGGGAAGCTCGGAGGCGGACCGTAGAGGATGTTCGGATCATAGTAGAGATTCCTTATAAGGTAGCCTGTGCCGTCGGTGTAGGCGAAGCCGTATCGTTTGTTGCTTGCGAGCATCCCATAGGTTGTTATGAGCGATCGAACGTTCCAAAGCTGACAATTCTGTCCTCCCTGGCCCTGGGAGGTCGGCGGCCGGTAGTAGTATCTGCCGATCCTGCCGTTTTTTGCAACGAGAGCGCCGTCGATCCGCAAATCATCCTCGCTTATAAGGCCGATGTTGAAGTTCTTTTGGGCCATAAGGCCGAGCACATCCTGGCCGTCGTAATACGTGTATAACACATCGTTGTTCACGGTAATACTTTTGTCGGTTTGCGAGTTCTCGGGGAAACGTCCAGCGGCAATGGTCAATCGAGCAGTTTGAATCTGCCCGCTTACCCATAGATCGTCCTCCACGAAAATGAGGCCGTTCGACGGGAACGGATAATTTCCTACGAGCGTTTCCGACTGGATGCTCCATGTCCCCCATCCGTCCTGACCCTGCGTGTCAGTGCAGCCGGGCGGTTTCGGAACCAGCGTTGTCACCCTATAGAGATCAAGCGTGTCATTGGTTTGAAGAACGATATGATATCCGGAAACCGTTGAGCTCCCGAAATAGAGGCCGCTCGACTGAGCGCCGGCTTTAATATCCGCGAAACTCGACGTCAAACCAGTGAAATCCACTGCGGGAACGGGAAACTGCCTTCCGGCCACAAACACATCGGGGCGGGGCGGAACGGCCGCAGGCGGAAGCGGATCGATGGGGTTCGCGTGAGTGTGCACGCCGAATTCATTCCCTCCGCCGTGATCGGGATCGTCGTAGTTCGGAACAGCGCTGAACACCGTGTTATAGGCAACTCCGTCGAAACGCACTCCGTAGTTCGAATGGACTTGGCCGAACGCATACGTTCCGGTACCGAACCTGATCGAGTCATTCGCAACGATAGCGTACTTCCCGAGCGACGGGATGCCAAATTGCACTTCGATCACTTTCTGAATCGACGCATCTGCCGTGACGCTCCCCGTGCTCCGTATCTTGACCACCGTCGAACCCGGAAGCGGAGGCGTGATTTCCAAGCTAAATTGGCCGATAAGATCGCCGTCTTTATCGTAATAGTCGTGCACGTACGGACCGGGTTGTCCCGTTCCGTCGGTATAGTCGGTCCGGTTGTGCGCAAGGTGCCACCGATAGTATTCGATCCCCGCCTCCGCGATCGAAAACGCCTGGGCACGAAGATGGGCACGAAGAGAAATCTTGAGCGCCGAGTATGCCCACAGGCCGAACGCACTCACGAGGATCACCGAAATCGCTCCCAAGATCATTATTTCAAGTGTAAGTTGTCCTTTTTTCATAATTCAGTTTGATCGCAGGTTTCTTAGATTCACGGTAACGGAAAAGAAAGCAGGAAGCGGCCCGCTCCCGGGATTAATGTCCGAAGAAAGTGAGGCCCGCACGATCCGGATTGCCTGCGCGTCGACCGGCGGAGCCATCGGAGACTGGGTTCCGGTGTAGGCGGAGTCGAAATATTCGAACACTCCGCCCGAGCCGATGAGATCTGAAACGACTACCCTCGTCGTTTCCGTCGAAGTAGCGTAGACCAACGGATTTCCGCTCGGCTTAATAACCCCCTTTTCGAGCGTGGTCGTTGCGCGGAAATACCGGACTCGCTCCATGAGTCCGTCGCCGTCGATGTCGCTGAAGAAAATGAAAGAGGTCGAGCTCGCCGCTTCGATAGGATAAGCGCCCAAGCTCGAAGGACCCATCGATCTGATCTCCCTCGCCATCGTTTCAAAAACATGGTCGCTGCCCTGTCTGCTCTGAAGCTTGAGATTGACGAAGTTGGCGATTCCGGAAAACTGACCGCTCAACGCGCCTACCATAAAGATGATGCCGGCGCCGATGCCCATCGCGACAACAAACTCCATAAGTGAAAGACCTTTTCGCGACATACGGTTATGAAGGATCAAGGAGAATTTCCGCTTGCTGCCAGTCGCCGACGATCGACGTGCTTGTAGAATATGACGTGTAGCCAGGAGCGGACACGTCGAGCGTATACGTATCGACAACGAGATTGTCGAATAAAATCTGCGACGGCGGAACGCACACAGAATTAAACTCTATGCTCACGTCTTGGATTTCCGGCGTAAGATTTTCGTCCTGCGTCGAAAGATACGTTTTGTATCGAAGATAGCGGTTGCCGTTGTGCTGAACCGCGGTCGTCGCTCCGCTTATTGAGTAGTACGTGTTCGAAGTGCCGTCAGGCCCGATGAAGTTCCACGTTGCCTGGTCGTTATTCGAAGCAACCTGGAACCTGGCGCTTGTAAGCGCCGGCTGCGACGCCGGACTCCAGTGTATGGCATAAAACGTCGAACTCGAAGAACCGACATCGATTGTGTTTGAGATAAGCCAGGCTTCGGTCGAGGTGGGATACGGCGGACCGACAAGCCTCATGCTCCCGGCCGGCGAGCCGACTGCAACGTTTCCGTCTTGGCTCGAGTGGCTCGCTCCCGACCAGTCCGTATGTTCCACGGAACTTCTCCCTGTAAGGCGAGTTTCCGAAAAACCGGATTTCGAAAGAACGAGCGTGGCGCCGGTAATTGTGCCTCCGGTTCCCGAGTCCTTTATGGTCACAAGGAACGACTTCGGCTCCGCGAGTTTGAGCACGAAGCGGAAATCCAGAACTGTATCGGGATTGACCACAAAAGGAGAGAGGGGGATGGTGCCGACGATGTCATAACTTGCTTCGTTCAACGTTGCCGCATAGGCATCCCACTCCATATTCGCGAATGTTTTCATCCCGGACGAATCCGTTGCGGAGCTCGTTGAAAACTTGTATACGTCGGGATTCGTGCCGATAAGCTTCGATCCCTGGAGCGAGAAGTTTTTGTCCGGCAGGGCAGCGCAGACGGCGTCGGATGTGCGGACGTTCACCGTGCTCACTTGGTCGATGACGAAACTTGCCTGCGTAAGCGTGCCTTGCGCCACGGTCGCATGCGGCTTTGTCGGGTTGGGGTTTTGGGGCGCGCCTGGGAGATAGGTTGTATCCGAGGAGTAGCCCGAGCGGCTTACGGTAACCGCGTAGCGCTGGGTGCTTGTAGGAATGCCGATGAGCTGAAGCTGGCCTTGATTATTCGTCGTATCGGTAAGACTGATTGACGGGGTCACGCTCGCGTTTACCACGCTCACCGTTGCACCGGGCATGGGCGAGCCGTTTGCGTCGTAGACGTTTACAAAAAGAGACCCCTGCGCCGTCGCACTTTCAAGATCTTTCGGGGCAACGGTTGTCGTAAATCTGAGGGGAATAAACCTGTTGCACGTAGGACAGCTTGCCTCGATCTCGACAACCTTGTAGTCGGCGGGAGCAGTATCGGCAGGACTGCCGGTCAGCGTCCCATCATACGGATCGTCGATGTTCCGGATAACCGTCGTGAGCAAGAACTCGACTTGATTCCAGGTTGAAGTCTGGTGTACGGGAATGACTCCCGAAGGCGCGCCGCCCACGATTCCCACATCTTCGTATGCAAGATTCCTAATGATCTCGACTTCTCTCCCAATGACGGTTGCCGCCGCGGTGCGAAGCTCTGTGCTCGTTACTGAATCAAGAATCGAAGAATACGAGAGCGCGATGCCCCCGAAAATGATAACCACGAGTCCCGTCGCAAGAAGAAGTTCGATGAGCGTCAGTCCGCTCGTTCGAAATTTTTTTCCGTTCATTGCTGGCTTTCTCTCTCGAAACATTACTGCCCCAATGTTTGCGTGAGTGAATAGATCGGGGTAATGATCGAAAGCGACACGAAGCCGACGACGAGCCCCATCACAAGGATAAGCAGCGGCTCAAGGATGCCCGTCAAGCTCCGAACCGAGGAATCGACTGCCTTACTATAATACTCGGAAAGGTACGAGAGATTTTCTTCAAGGTTCCCGGTGTTTTCTCCGATCTCGATCATTCCCGCAAGAAGGGGCGGAAAAAGCTGCGGCAGCTGATTCAACCCTTTTGAAAACTGCTCCCCTTTCCGAATCTCCTCTGCGGCCTGGAGAAGCGCCCGCTGATACACCAAATTGGAAAACGTCTTGGACGTGGTAGTGGTCGCCTCGACGATCTTGATGCCGCTTTTCAAAAGAATCCGGAAGATGCGGGTAAAGTTCGCCATGTTGACGTTCACTACGAGTCCCGAGATTACCGGTACGTAGAAAAGCGCCCTGTGCATCATGAACTGGAACGGTTTCCAAAAAAGAGCCAACCGAAAGAGAATGATAAGTCCCACGATAGCTGCGAGAAAATACCATCCGTACGCTAAAAGGAAGTTGAATATCCAGATGACGGCTTTTGTCGTAGTCGGGAGCTCAACGCGCAGGCTCGAAAAGATGGGGAGGACTTTCGGGAAAATGAAGAATGTAATGAGTCCCGTGATGCCGAGCGTCGCGATGAGAATAATGACCGGATACACAAGCGCGCCCCGCACTTTGCTCCGGAGGTCTTTCGCTTTTTCTATTTCTTCGGCGAGATACACGAGGTTTGTTCCGAGCGTTCCGCTCGCCTCCCCGATCCGAACGATACTGATATAAAACTCCCCGAACACGGCTTTGTAGCGCTCGAGGCTGTCGGCCAGGAACTTCCCGTTATTCAAATCGACCATGAGCTGATCGATGATTCGGGCAAGCGTTTTCGAATGAGTCTGCCTCCTGATGACGCGGAGTCCTTCAAGGAGCGGCAGGCCGGCTTTGATGACAATCGCGAGGTGCTGGCTGAAATTAATCCTCTCTTGTATCGGGAGCCTTAAAAACAGGTTCCCCGAAAAGAGTTCCTTCAGCTTATTCATGAATAATCCGGAGAATTTCCTCAAGCGTGGTCTGGCCCGCGAATGCGCGTTTCAGGCCGTCTTGAAGCATCGTGGTCATCCCGTGTTTTACCGCAGTTTCCTTGATCTGCTGGGCGCTCGCACGGCTCATGATGAGCGCCCGGATTTCTTCGTTGATCTCGAGCACCTCCCGAATGCCCACTCTTCCCTTGTATCCCGTCCCGTCACACACACTGCACCCCTTGCCGATGTAAAACACACGGTTTGATTTTGTAACATCCGGGATAATTTCCTGAACGCTTTTGAGTTCCGTGTCGGTCAGCTGCCGTTCGTTCTTGCATTCTTTGCAGATCGTCCGCACCAAGCGCTGGCCCATCGCGATGTTTACGGTCGATGCTACAAGGAACGGCGGCACACCCATATCGATGAGCCGCGGGAACGTTGTCGCGGAATCGTTCGTGTGGAGCGTCGAAAGTACCAAGTGGCCGGTCAAAGCGGCGTTCACCGCGATCGAGGCAGTTTCCTCGTCACGAATCTCCCCCACCATGATGATGTTCGGGTCTTGCCGCAAAATGGAGCGCAGCCCGCCCGCGAACGTGAGTCCGATCTGGGTGTTCACCTGCACCTGCGTCGCGCCGGGCATTCCGTACTCAACCGGATCTTCAAGCGTGATGACGGAAGCCTCCGGCTTATTTAGCCGCTTGAGGATCGTATAGAGTGTCGTCGTTTTTCCCGATCCCGTAGGGCCGTTCGCGAGGATCATTCCGTAGGGCTTTGAGATCGCCTTCTTTACCTTTTCGAGATCGACGGGCAGCAAATCCAGATTTTCGAGCTCGAATGACTGCGTTTCGGCGAGAATTCTCAAAATCGAGTTCTCTCCGTAGCGGGTGGGAAGAATCGAAACGCGGACATCGACGTTTCCGAGTTCTGCAACGTTTATTTTAAAACGGCCGTCTTGCGGCAAACTGTGCTCATCCGTCCGAAGTCCTGAGAGGACCTTGATGCGAGTGATGATTTCCTGATGAAGCTCGGTGGGAAGAACCGCGGGGTCAAGACTGTCATGGAGAACGCCGTCGATTCTGAAGCGAATCCTCACCTTCCCCTCCTGCGGTTCGATGTGAATATCCGAAGCCTTTGCGGTATACGAAAATTCAACGAGGAGATCTACGAGTTTTACGATTGAAACCTTGTCCGCCTTCTGTGCGAGCTGCTTTACGACTTCTTCCTTTACCGAGTTGATGTCGCGCATAAAACTATTGTAACATAGTAGCGCCTTCGGAAGAAGGTTTTATCTGCCTTTTTCCATCTTGCCGGGTCATCTAGTGGTAGGATACGTGACTCTGAATCACGTCACCTTGGTTCGAATCCAAGCCCGGCAGCCATCAATACTTTTTATCTGTGGTGAGCATGGTTGAACCATCCCAAGACCGAGCGGAGTAAAGCCGCCGAGATTCAACCCGAACTGTTTTCCCCTTTCTCTCCGCGTTTCTCCGCGATCTTTCGGCAGAGCGCGATATAGTCGCGCGCAGATTTCTTCCACGAAAAATCGGCGTTCATTGCCCGATGCATTAGTTTTCGCCACTCTTTTTTGTTCCGATAACTTTCGTACGCCCGGACGATAGCAATAAGCAACGCGTTCGGGTCAAATTTCTCGAACACGAATCCCGTACCTTCTTTTTTCTCCGGGTGAAAGTCGGTTACCGTGTCCGCCAGCCCGCCGGTTTTCCGCACGATGGGTATGGCCCCATACCGCATCGCTTCCATTTGCACGAGGCCGGACGGCTCAAACCGCGAAGGCACAAGCACTGCGTCAGAACCGGCGAATATCATTCGCGGCAGTTTCTCGCTGTATTCTAGTTGCGCCGCCACACGGCCCGGGTACGCGGCTTCGAGATCTTTGAAAAATATCTTGAACCGCTTTTCGCCGGCACCCGCTACGACGAATTGAAAATCGAGGTTATCGAGCAACGACCGAATGGTGTTATTGCTCTCGAGGAGAGACAACCCCTTTTGTTCGTCTAAGCGGCCGACATAGCTCATGAGCATCGTGTTCGGGCTCTTCGGCAAGCCAAAATGCTCCTGGAGAGCGGCCTTGTTCACTGCCCGACTCGCGAGTGTCCGGTAGGTATATCTCTCCGCGATATCGGAGTCGGTTTCGGGGTTAAACGTGTCGTAATCGATACCGTTCAGGATGCCATATACGTCCATGCGGCGATCCTGGAGCAACGCATCGAGTTTTTCGCCGTACTCTGGCTTCACGATTTCCTGCGCATAGGTGGGAGACACCGTTACTATGGCGTCCGCATACAAAATACCGCGTCTCATCCCGTTTAGTTTCTTGATCTCCGGTGAAAAAAGTCCGGGGATCGGACCTTGTCCCGAGTCGGTGTCCAGTTCGGAAACGAAAGCGGCATCGAACATGCCTTGATTTCGCAAGTTGTGGATGCAAAATATGGTCCGGACGTTGGAAAGCGCGGGGTCGTCTTGAAACTCGGTCTTCAGTAAGTTTGGAATAAAGCCTGCTTCCCAGTCGTTCGCGATAATGCAGTCGGGTTTCCATTTCGAACGGCGGATGAACTCTATCGTCGTGCGGGAAAATAATACCCAACGCATCGTGTCGTCCGCGTATCCGTACACGTTCGCTCGTTTCTCGAAACACTCCATATTCTCGACGAAGTACGTTATCGCCTTATCCTTTCCGGTGTGACGCAGAATATTCGTCACTAAAAGCCCGTGAGGGTCTTCTTCTTTGGAGGCGACATGTAATTTCTGGATTTCGGACCGCATTGGGAACGTAGCGGTATCTACGCTTGCGTACTTCGGCACGATCGTCCTCACGTCACACTGCCTACCTCGCATTGCCTTCGGCAGTGAGCGCAATACCTCTCCCAGTCCTCCGACCTTCACAAACGGCCCCACTTCGACGCCGACGAATAGAACTTTTAGAGCTCTCATATAATTGGTATTATAACAGGAAACTTGATAATTCTCTCGCCGAGGGACGTCTGTCAATCCGTTGTTTCCCCGGCAAAAAAGCTCGGGCAACGTCCTTGGGAGGGCAGCCAAGCACCTCCGTTGACCCAAAGCCGCACAAAAATGAATAAAAACTTTCACACAATACCGCCGTCAGAGGTCTTTAATGCATTAAAGACCGGCGAGCGAGGTTTGAGCGAAGAAGAAGCGGGACGGCGGCTTCAAGAATACGGCCCAAACAAGCTACCGGAAGCAAAAGCCGACGGCCTTACGGTAATTTTCCTACGCCAATTCCAAAGTCCGCTGATTTACATTCTTCTTGCGGCGAGCACGGTTGTTTTTGCGATGGGAGAAACCATAGACGGATCAATCATTCTTGCCGTGCTTTTCTTCAACGCCATTATTGGGACAATCCAAGAAGGCAGGGCACAAAACACACTTCGGGCACTCAAGAAATTCGTGGAGACGAAAGCGACCGTGCTCCGCGAAGGCAAAGAACTTATTGTCTCCGACAGCGAAGTGGTGCCCGGCGACGTCATTATCTTGCAAGAGGGCGAAAAAGTGTCTGCAGATGCGCGGATTATTGCCGCCACTAATCTCAAAATTGACGAGGCGGCGCTCACCGGCGAATCCGAGCCGGTACGTAAAATTGCCGACACTCTGGAGAAGGGTGACCTGCCAACTGCGGAACAGAAAAACATGGTTTTCAAGGGCACGCATATTCTTGCGGGAAACGGCAAAGCAATCGTGGTAGCAACGGGCATTGAGACGGTAATTGGAAAAATTTCAAGGGAGATCGCGGCAATTGATACTGAAATTCCTCTCAAGACGAACATCCGTTATCTTTCACGGCTGATTATTATCACCGTTGCAAGTATCAGCACTTTGTTGTTTTTACTTGGCATTGTTTCAGGAAAATCGATAAAAGAAATGTTCACTACCGTGGTTTCGCTTTCGGTTTCGATTATTCCTGAAGGGCTTCCTATCGTGATGACACTTGTTTTAGCGACGGGAGTATGGAGGATGTCAAAGCGCAACGTCTTGGTAAAAAAGCTTCAGGCCGTGGAAGCATTGGGACAAGCCCGCATTATCGCGGTTGATAAAACAGGCACCATTACCAAAAATGAGATGGTAATCCAGAAAGTATATGTAGACGGAAAGTTTTTTGAAGTTGGGGGCGTCGGCTATGAACCGAAAGGAGAAATCCAATTAAATGGAGATGCGATTGATTCGGTTAACCACTCGGAGCTTCTTTTCGCGGGAAAAATTGCGGCTTTTTGCGCCAATGCCCGCGTGCTTTTTTCGGAAGAAGAAAAAATTTGGCGCGTTGCCGGCGACCCGACCGAAGCGGCGATGTTGGTGCTTTCCAGTAAACTCGGCTTTCACAAAGATGATTTGGAGCGAGAATCGCCGCTTGTTAGCGAAATTCCGTTTGACTATAAACTTAAATATCATGCAACAATTCACCGATTTGACGGCAAAAAGTTTTTAGCTGTTGTCGGCGCACCGGAGATAACTCTCGGTCTTTCGCAGAAGGTATGGCATGGCGGTAAAAGTCATCATTTATCAAAAGAAGGGAAGCAAGAATTAGAATCTGTTTTTCTTTCTATGTCGCGGGAAGGGTTGAGGGTTGTCGCGTTAGCTGAAACCAGCGACGCGCCGGAAATGCTTGCGCCCGAAGAGATAAAATCGCTTACCTTTGTGGGATTTTTTGGCATGAAAGACGCGCTTCGGGGAGAGGTGCCAGATGCTATGCAAAAAGCGGCTTCCGCCGGTATTCGAGTGGTGATGATCACGGGGGATCATAAAGTTACGGCGCAAGCAATCGCCAAAGAAGCCGGTATTTATCGAGACGGGGATACCATTCTTACGGGGCAAGATATTGACACTTTTTCCAATGCCGAGCTTTCCGAGAAATTGGCTAAAACTTCGGTATTTGCGCGAGTAACACCGGAACACAAATTGAGAATTATCAAGGCGTATAAGGTGCGCGGGGAAGTTGTCGCTATGACCGGAGATGGCGTCAACGACGCCCCCTCGCTTGTCGCCGCCGACCTTGGCGTGGCCATGGGGCATATTGGCACAGAGGTGGCAAAAGAGGCCTCGGATATTGTGCTTCTTGATGATAATTTCGGGAGTATCGTATCAGCCGTGGAAGAAGGAAGAAGTATTTATAAAACGATTAAAAAAGTAATTCTCTATCTCTTTTCCACAAGTTGGGGAGAGGTCATGACCATAATCGGCGCGCTTCTTTTGGGGTATCCTTTGCCACTTTTGCCGGCGCATATTATTTGGCTCAATTTTGTTACTGATCCTTTTCTTGACGCGGCGCTGGCCATGGAGCCGAAAGAAGAAGGATTGTTGCGTGGCAACTTCGAGCGGCCTAAAAAATATCTTGTCGACAAACTTATGGTGCAGAGAATGTTGGTCATGGCTATCCCCATGATGATCGGAACGCTGTTTCTTTTCAGAGGATATTTTGAAAATGATCTTGCCAAGGCTTGGACAATTTCACTCACCACGCTTGCGGTATTCCAATGGTTCAACGCTTGGAATTGTCGGCACGAATCAAAATCCATTTTCCAGATGAATCCGTTCTCGAACAAGTTTCTGATCGGAGCAACGAGTACGGTCATCGCGCTTCAACTTTTTGCCGTGTATAGTCCAGTAATGCAAAAGTTGCTCCGCACGGTTCCGCTCGAAACATCCGAATGGACAGTCATATTTGTCGTCGCCACGTCTATCATCCTTGTCGAGGAAGTACGTAAGTTTTTCTATCGCAGAAATCTTCCTGAGAAGTGAGTTGAAATGACGAGCGGGGGTCTTTTCTCGTCCATGCTACAATGACCGCATGGATGTTATAGGAGGGCTTCTTGTTCTATTCGTCATCGGCTTTCTTCTCTTCCACGACCCGGGAAAGAGCGGAGGGTATAAAAATAAGGACAAGGACGGGAAAGGTAAATCGGGCGATAGAAAAGGTGGAGGCGGGCATCGATAAACCCTGACGGAGGCCCCGAGCCGTGAAAATCTTCGTCAAAGTAAAACCGCGTTCGAAGAAAGACGGCGTTCTCAAGATAGACACCGCCCACTTCGAAGTTCGGACCACGTCCCCTTCTCGAGAAGGGAGAGCGAATGCGTCCGTGATAGAGGCGCTCGCGCGACGGCTCGGCGTTCCCAAGTCAAAAATCGAAATTATCGCCGGATCGAAATCCAGACAAAAAGTATTCGAAATTCTTGAATAATGTTGATCGACGATATCAAAATCAAAATCTCCGCGGGATCCGGCGGCAGGGGCGCCGTGGCGTTTAACAGGAACATGAAAAGCCTTGGACCCACGGGAGCCTCGGGCGGCAAAGGCGGGAGCGTGTACGGCGAGGGCATTTCGGATATAAGCGCTCTCGGGCAGTTTCGTTTCAAAAAAGAATTCGAGGCGGAAAACGGCGGGAACGGCCAAGGACAGTTCCGCGACGGCAAGGACGGCGCGGACCTCGTTCTGAAGCTCCCCGTGGGAACCACGATCCATAACGTGACGACCGGCAGCGTAACCGAGATCCGAAAGATCGGCGAGCGCATACTGTTAGCCAAGGGCGGCATCGGCGGACGCGGCAACTTTCATTTCCGTTCCTCCCGCAACACAACGCCCACGCAATTCCAAGGAGGGCGACCCGGCGAAGCGTTCGATGTGCGGCTCGAACTTAAACTCATAGCGGACGTCGGATTCGTGGGCCTTCCGAATGTCGGGAAATCGAGTATGCTGAACCGCCTCACGAACGCGAGGAGCAAGGTGGCGAACTATCCTTTTACGACGCTCGAGCCAAACCTCGGCGCTTATTATGAACTTATTCTCGCTGACATTCCCGGGATTATTGAGGGGTCTTCGACCGGCCGGGGCCTCGGCATACAATTCCTCCGCCACATCGAGCGCACGCGCATACTTTTCCATTTTATTTCTTCGGAATCCCTCGATCCAGGAAAAGATTATAAGACGATCCGCAGAGAACTCGGCGCATACAATAAGAAGTTACTCGACAAGCCCGAATATCTGTTCCTCTCAAAGAGCGATCTCGCGGATAAGGCGACGCTCAAAGAAAAATTAGAAGTGCTCAGAAAAATTCACCCCCACACCAAACGAGAAGCAGCACAATTCGGGCATGACACTTCACGTTCTGGTGTGGGGGTAAATCCGCGCGTTGTCGCCGTCTCCCTGCGCGACTCCGGAAGCGTAAAGAAGTTGGAGAAAATCCTGAACGACATAAAGTCCTAATGGGAATTGGACTTTTGGAATAAGTCCCCGTATAATGAGGTTTCATGTCTGCGGCCCGACGGGCCTATTTTTTATCTACAATGGAAATCAGAAACACCCTCCTTCGCTAAAAGCTTCGGCGGGCAAGTCGCTCATATGGAAATAAGAAATATAGCTATAATCGCTCATGTTGATCACGGCAAAACGACTTTGACCGATGCTTTGATGCGCCAGACCGGCGTATTCAAAGAAGGGGCTTCGATGGACTCGAACGAGCTTGAACTCGAGCGGGGAATCACGATCTATTCGAAAAACGGCTCGATCATATACCCTTCGATAAACTCAGGGTCGGGGCGAGCCCCGACAAAAATAAATATCGTCGACACTCCCGGCCACGCCGATTTCGGGTCGGAAGTGGAACGGGTGCTCCGTTCGATCGACTCCGTGCTTCTCGTCGTGGATGCGCAGGAAGGCCCGATGCCGCAGACTCGTTTCGTTTTAAAAAAATCCCTGGAGCTGGGGTTAAAACCGATCGTCGTAATCAATAAAATAGACAAATCGGCTGCGGATCCGGCACGAACGGAAGAACAAGTGCTCGAACTTTTTTTGGAACTCGGCGCGAACGAAAGCCAGGCGTACTTTCCGGTCGTTTACACTATTGGCCGAGAGGGAATAGCGAAACTCAAACTTAAGGATGATTCCAAAGATCTCACTCCTCTCTTAGAGACGATCTTGAAGCATGTCCCCTGCGCGTCGTCCGAGGCGCTCAGGGATATGCCCCTGCGATTCCAGCCGTTCAATCTTGCCTATGACAATTTCATGGGGCGCATGGCGGTGGGGCGGGTGTATGAAGGAGTTCTCCGAGCCGGCGAGAACGTGTTCATCAAAAAACCTGATGGCGCCACCCGCTCCGGCAAGCTCGCAAAAGTTTTCACATTCAGCGGGTTGGAGCGAGTGGATTCCACGGAAATCAACGCGGGCGACATCGCGCTTATCGCCGGAATCCCCGATATCGATATCGGGGAGACGGTGACAACGGACGAGGAAGCGGCTCCGCTTCCGGCGATCGCCATAGACGAGCCGACTATCACTCTCAACTTTTTGGCTAATAACTCCCCTTTTATGGGACGCGAAGGCAAACATGTAACATCTCGTGAACTGCGGGGGTATCTGGAACGGGAACTCGAAGTAAACGTCGGTTTGCGAGTGGACTTTGCGTCAACGGACGCGTTTCAAGTCTTCGGCCGCGGGGAACTACACATCGCCATACTTCTTGAGAACATGCGCCGCGCCGGATACGAAGTGCAAATCTCCCAGCCGAAAGTCATTATCCGCGAAGTTGATGGAGTCAAACTTGAACCTTTTGAAGAAGTCGTGATTGACGCGCCGCAGGAATACCAGGGCACGATCATCGAGCGCCTCGGCTCGCGCGCGTTCGTTCTAAAAAACATCATCCAGCACGGCGACATCATGCGGCTCACACTTCACGGCCCCACGCGCGGACTCCTGGGATACAAGAACCAGTTTGTCATAGACACGAAGGGCGAGGGCATCCTCTCCGCGCGCGTTTTGGGATTCAAGCCGCACGCGGGGGAAATCCGCAAGCGGACCGTGGGCTCGATGGTTTCTATGGCGACCGGCAAAGCCCTCGGCTATTCCCTGTGGGGTCTCCAGGAACGAGGAGTTCTCTACATCGGCCCGGGAACGGAAGTGTACGCAGGCCAGGTCATCGGCAACGCCGCCAAAGGCCACGACATGGACGTGAATCCAACGAAAGGCAAGCAGCTTACCAACATGCGAGCATCGGGTTCCGATGAGGCGATCGAACTTACGCCGCCCTTCGGACTCACGATCGAGCGTGGGCTCGAAATCATGGCCGAGGACGAATACCTGGAAATTACTCCGAAAAGCGTGCGTCTGCGAAAACAATTTTTAACGAAGGCAGACCGAGCGAAGGCCGGATTGAAATAACTCTCTGCTCGAACCTCGGCGCTTATGAAAACTTTCAAACGCACTATCCCCGCTCTAGGCGGGGATAGTGGTTAAGTCAGAAAGCCAGGAAGAGACGTTTTACGGATTCGTCGTGAACGATTGCTGGGTTGAAGTCGAAACGTTTGCCGACGCATCAGCAGATTCAATCACGAAGAAGTAGGTTGTGCTTGCGTTTAATCCCGTAAGACCGAGCGCATGACTCGTCGCAAGAGTCGTAATGCTTACTTGAAGCGTACTTGTGCTTGCGATATCAATCGGATTTGTGGTCCCGTAGTACACCTTACTGGTTGCCGACTCGTTCGTTGTCCACGAAATCGTAGCTGTGGTCGATGCCGCGGACGTTCCGATCGAAGAGATCGCCGGCGGTGTGGCATCAACTGCTATTGTCGTGAATGTCTGATCGGACGAAGACGCGACATTCCCCGCTCCATCGCGAGATTTTACCTGGTAATGGTACGCCGTCCCCGGCGTTAACCCGGTAAGCGTCTGGGTATGCGAGACAAGAAGCGCCGCATCAAGTATTGTGCTTGAGCCGTAGGCGGAAGTTAAGTCGTAGAAGACTTGTGAATCCGCCGGCTCGTTCGTAGTCCACGTCACAGTCGCCGTACTTGTGGAAGTGCCGACCGCGATCGAAAAGATCGCCGGAGGAGTCACATCTGGGGGAGTCGATGTAGACACGGGAGGTACGATGCCAAGTTTTTTGGCAATGCCCGGAGGCAATGTTTGGCAGAGAGGGACAATAGGACTCACTCCGCCGTGCTTTCGGAGCCATCCCGGAGCAATCAAGTGTCCCGGCGGCACGATTGCGCATGGACGGCCTGGAGTGCTCGTCACGGCGACGGCCGCTGATCCGCCGACAGCAGTCGTTTGTGAAACCTCGAAAACAATCGGGGTTTCTTTTAGTTTCTCATTCAACTTCGCGCGCGTAAGCGGACCGACGATTCCCACGGGACTCAATTTATGCTTCGTCTGAAACCGAATCACCGCCCGAGTGGTTGCCGCGCCGTAATAGCCGGTGATAAGACCCTCGGGATAAATTTCGGAATCTGCGGCGAGAAGCGCCTGGAGCGTTTGGACTTGGCTTCCCTGGGAACCAGAGCGAAGCGTGGTCGCGAGCTCTGAAATGACCCCTTGTCTCTGCGCCTGAATCGCTTTTGCCTGCGCTTGAAGATCCTGGAGTTGTTTCTGGAGTTTTAAGAGAAGCTCGACCTGCGCCTTGACGTTCACCGAAGCGGTCTGTGCCGCGGTGATAGCTGGAATCGCAGTGACAAGAAAAGCGACCAGAGATACAACGGAAAGTATTTTGCGCATTGATTTTTTGTATGTAGTAATCCCTCGACCTTTTGAAGCATGCTGCAACGCACGCCTATGCTATATATGACGAAGAAACAGCGGAATACTTACAAGATAAAATCACCCTGGCGAGCTCATCGCTGAGCACTTAACGCAAGTCGCTTTCTGCGTACCAAAAGAAAAAGCATGAACGCACCGTTTGAAAGAACTAGGTAGCTAGGGTAAAGCAATGTTACGAGCGTGAACGCTTCGAGCGCGGGAATCGAAATCGCGAATTTGAGGGAATTCAGAGCGAACGTGGTTGCAGTCTCTTCGTGCGGTTTATAGAACCCTTTTCGGTACGTCGGAAGAAATCCGAGTATGTCGATTATGATAACGAGGATGACGGAAAACAACGGTTCACCCGTAACCAACCAAAGGAGAATCGCAATTCCCGCTCCGAAGAGATTCGCCCAATCGAAAAGCACAAAATGCCGGTCGCCTTTTGCGAGCGCGAGAAAAAATATGAGGAAACATACCAGCGCGCTGAAACCTGTTACCCACGATCCCGCGCCGCCTTGTTCGGCCACTTGAGCAAAAAATCCGATGCTCGTGATCACTCCCCACACCAACCAGGAAAAAGCGTGCGGCTTCGTCTTGCCTCGGAAGATATTTATAAAGTACGGAACGTAGGCGATGAAAGCGACGACAGTCGCAATCGAGCCCAGAAGTATTTTATAGGGCATCTGGAGGGCCTTCTTACTGCTCTACGCGATTCGCCACGAAATTGATCTTGAGCGTTACGTCTTTCCCAACATTCGCGACGAAGGGAACCTCTGGGATCGTAAGCCCAAAGTCGGGGTAGCGTATCACCGTTTGGGCGCTACCTCGAAGCTTGTCTTCGGATATAAGTTCTGCGATCCCCGTAAATGTTACTTCGCGGGTTACGCCACTTACGGTAAGATCACCGGTTGCAACGACAGGAAACGGCTCACCGACGACAATCTTGTCTGGAAGATCGGAGAGCGCGGTTGTTTTAAATGTAATAAACTCATTTTCGGGATTCTCGGAGCGCAGAATAAAGCGGCTGATCGCACCGTTGCGGCTATTGTTGTCGGTTTTTAAAGTTCGGGCATTCACGCTTATCTGCCCAACCTGCGTTCGTCCTGGATCTTCGACATCGAGTACGACGTCCCCGGCAACCTCGCTCGTCGTGCCAACCACGGTCGTAGGAACTCCCCGGAGAACCTCATCAACATTAAACTCGGCCCTGGATTCGCTCGATGAAATCCGGTAAAGTGCTCCTCCTACCCCTGCCTCCCCGAGCCGCTCGGCAACGCTCCCGATATCTGCGCTCGGCGGCGCGATCGGTCTCGCCAGGTAAAAATACAACCCCCCGCCGACTATTCCCACAAGAACTACGGAAACGACCAAAAGTTTGGTTTTCATAATCTTCATAGTTTACAAGCCATTTATATGACGGTCAATTTCCCATATCCCATACTCCCTACGCCCAATCGTGAGGATATCCATGTCTCTCTATCTGGATAAAGTGATTCGCGATATAATTACGGAATGCAAAAACCACTTATCGGTATGGCGGTTTTGCTCCTCCTAGTTCTCGCAGGAGCAAGTTATATTACCCAGAACCGCGCTACCCCGGAGGGAGAGATGAAAAACTCCGAAATGCTCAGCGAGCGAGGCGGATATGAAATTCTCGCAAGCGAAGTCGGGTATTTCGAGGGCGCGAATGGCTATTTCGTCCGGCCGAAAACTCCCGGCGATTATCCCGGCGTCGTGATGATCCACGAAAATCGCGGCTTGCGTCCGGAAATCCGCGAAACGGCGGAGACGCTTGCGAAGGAGGGATACATCGTACTTGCGGTAGATCTTCTAGGAGGCGTTGCCGAAGACCAAACCGGCGCGCGCGCCCTGACTGCCAAGTTCGATCAGAAAACCGGCATCGCGAATATGCGTGCTGCTGCGGAACATCTCCGCGCGCGAGGAGCCAAAAAAGTTGCCTCGCTTGGCTGGTGCTTCGGTGGAAGGCAGTCGATTGAACTTGCGATTTCGGGCGAAAAGCTTGATGCGACAGTTGTGTACTACGGAGGGGGTATGGCGACAACGACAGAGCGGCTTGCGCCCATCACGTGGCCGGTTCTCGGCATCTTCGGCGACAAGGATCAGGCAATACCAGTCGAAATGGTGCGTACATTCGAAGCATCTCTGAATACTCTCGGCGTCGAGAACGAAATCCATATCTATCCAGGCGTCGGCCACGCATTCGCAAACCCTTCGGGGATGAACTACGCGCCGGCCGAGACAAAAGACGCCTGGGAGAAAACGCTCTCGTTCCTCGACAGCGCCCTTAAGTAACGAATCTCCTAGGAACCCATGCTTCCTCCTCTTACTCTTTTCGGAGAACTAAGCGTGCTTATTGCGGCTGCGGTTACGGTTTCCTTTGTGATGCGATTGCTCAAGCAGCCGCTCATAATTGGACACATCGCAACCGGGCTTCTTGTTGGTCCGCTCGTCTTGAACATCCTCCAGTCGCGCGAAATCGTACACCTCTTCAGTGAAATTGGGATCGCATTTTTGCTCTTTATTGTGGGCATCAACCTTTCCCCGAACGTCATTCGCAAATACGGGAAAATCGCCGTTGTAACCGGAGTTGGACAAGTGGTCGTCACGACCGCTGCGGGACTGGTTATTGCGATCGCCCTCGGATTTTCGCTTGTAACCTCGCTCTATATTTCAGTGGCGCTCGCCTTTTCGAGCACCATTATCATCCTCAAGCTTATCACCGACCGAGGCGACATAGAAACGCTCTACGCGAAAATCTCGATCGGTTTTCTTTTGGTCCAGGATTTGATCGCCGTTCTCCTCCTTTTCTCAATCCCCATACTCTCCCTAGGAAACGAATCGTGGGCGGATGCCGCGTTAACGCTCGGGAAGGGAATCTTTTTTGGCGGCGCGCTTCTTTTTGCTTCGTTCCACTTTTTACCGAAAATTAACGCATTTCTTAGCCGCTCCCCTGAGTTCCTGTTTCTCTTTTCGATCGCGTGGGGGATGGTAATTGCCGCACTCTTCAAAAAGTTCGGCTTTTCTCTGGAGAGCGGGGCCCTTCTTGCAGGCGTTGCTCTCTCAACGCTTCCATCTCGTCATGAGATTAGCGCTCGACTCGCGCCCCTCCGGGATTTTTTTATCGTCCTTTTCTTCATCCTCTTGGGCTCACAGATGGTCATAAGCGACATCGGCCGGCTTCTTACTCCCGCAATTGTCTTTTCGCTTCTCGTTCTAGTCGGAAACCCGATTATTCTTATGGCAATCATGGGATATCTCGGATATCGCAAGAGGACGAGCTTGCAGACGGGGCTTACTGTCGCGCAAATCAGCGAATTCTCTCTCATCCTCGTCGCCCTTGGCGTAAAACTCGGACACGTTCCGGTAGAAATTCTTTCGCTTGCCACCCTCGTAGGACTTGTGACCATCTTCGGTTGCACCTATCTTATCCTCTATTCTAATAAAGTGTACCGATTTCTCGCTCCTCACCTCGGAATCTTCGAGCGAAGGAATATCATCGAGGAAGAACTCGAAGAGAAAGAGTATCCTTTCATCCTTTTTGGATGTAATAGGATCGGCTATGACTTTATTCAAACATTTCGAAGATCCGGAAAAAACTTTCTCGTCGTGGACTATAACCCTGACATTGTTCGAGAGCTCTCTCGGGAAGGAATTAATGTCGAGTACGGCGACGCGGGTGATCTTGGGTTTCTCGAGTCCCTAAACGTGGAAACCGCGGAGCTCGTAGTCTCTACCCTGCCGGATGTTGAAACAAACCTTCTCATCGCAACGGTTGTCCGGCAGCGGAATCACAATGCGGTCGTATTCGCAGTTGCCCACCAGGTTGCGGACGCCCTAAAACTCTACACTGCTGGAGTCGACTACGTGGTCCTTCCGCATTTCTTGGGAGGACAGTACGCGGCATCGCTCATCGAAAAATTGGGATCCGACAAGGGGCAGTTCGCCAAACTGCGAAACGATCACCTTGCGTATCTCAACCTTCGATCCTCGCTTGGACACGAATATATATAATCACATGAGGAGAACGCTTGTATTTTCCCTTATTGCGATCCTTGGTTTCAATTTCGCGGCGCTCAAAGCGGAGTGGTATCACGCTTTTTGGTGGTTGGATGTTCTCATGCATATGATAGGGGGTGCCTGGGTCGGGCTCTTTTTTTATTATCTTTTCGTGGAGCGATTCAACGTCATCGATCGAAATCAAAAACTCGCTCTTTTTGTTTTGGGAATCGGGTTCGTCGCTCTCGTCGGGATATTTTGGGAATTTTACGAATTTCTTACAGACATTTTCATCCTTAAGGCGTACCCGTATAATCGAGAGCCGGGATACATTCTTTACGACACGCATACCGACTTCGTGAACGACTTTATCGGAGGAGCAATAGCCCTACTCGTTCTCATGTTACGCAAGAAAACTGATAATGCGCATTAAAGTTATCCAGCTCAACCTCTGGCAGGGAATGTTCCTCGACAAAGTTGTCGAATTTCTCCGAATCGAGGATCCTGACATTATCACATTGCAAGAGGTAAGCGGCGGAGCGCAAAACCGCTGGAGCGATAAAGAAGTCGATGTCTTCACCTACCTTCAAAAACACTTGCCGCTGGAAGGAAGATTGTCGGTGATGATGCGCCACCGGGGTGATCCTGGGGCGTATATGGGCGTCGCGGTCTTTGCAAAGGGGTCCATCGTAAAAGAAAACGTCTTGTGGCTCAAGGATTATGCCGAGGTGCGCCCCAACCATAACGAAGAGGACTGGCCAACCTTCCCCCGAAGCGTTCTGGACTGCGCGATCAAGCTCGGCGGCGCAACGATCCACGCGCTCTCGTGGCACGGAGCGTGGACAAGAGAACCGAAGGATACTCCTCAAAAAATCCAAGACGCCACAACGCTTGCCGAGTATCTCAAAAATCTTGATGCGCCGTTCGTCCTCGGCTGTGACTCAAATATGACGACCGACTCTCAAACCATCAAAAAAATCGAGGCGATTGCGGAAAATCCTGCTGCGGATCCCCAGTGGAAGATTACCCGCTCGCTCCATCCTACGATACACAAGACGGCACAAATCAAACCCGACGGACTCTTGGTTGATTTTCTTTTTACTTCAAAACATTTTAGGCCGATTTCGATCGACGCTCCTGTCATTCCCATCTCCGATCATCTTCCCATTCGAGCTGTTTTCGAATTAAAAATCTAAAGGGGCTCTCAATTTGCGAGAGCCCCTTCGATGTTTTGCGCGCCTCTGCTTACCACGGGAGGCGCATTTTTGAAACCATGTAGAACCCGAGAGCGAGTGACACGCCGGACATGGCAGCGACAGTCATAAGAGCGGCTATCGCCATCCAAAACCCCTTCGGCCACACGGGACTCCTTATTCCGACTTCGTGGCAGTGGGTCCTGAAGGCGCGCTCTTTTGACCAAAGGACGTAGAGGCTCCCAAGGGCGAGAATGACGGAGGCACTCAAAAAGATTACCGCCGCCCCCTCCCCGAAGTTAAGAGCGACACCGAGGCCCAGAAAGACCACGATGAGTCCTATGACTATCCCGTTCAGCCACGAATCTACGGTAGCCCTGATTCCACGGACAGCCCTGCCAGTACTCATCATTTCGTAACCCTCCTAAGTTAACCTATACCATAAAAAACTGGTTTGTCAATATTTGTATAATGGAGTCATGGAGCAGTTCTCGGAAAAAGAAGCCAAAAACGCCGAACTCCAAATTGTGATCGATTCGCTTCTTGAGACCATACGCGGGTATCGAGACTTTTTTTCGGCGCATCCCCCGCTCCAGAAACGGTGGGAGGCGCTCGAAAAAGAAGCGGAAACGGCGAGTGACAAAAAAACCGTAAAGGACAACCTGGTTGGCTTTTTGAATTACGTCGCTGCGTTTAAAGGAGAATCGGAAAGCCCTAGAGAACAAAGGCAATCATCCACCAGCCGATAAGGAGAAGCACGATGCCGATCAAGAGCCGCATATGCCTGCGGTATTTTTTTCGCCATTCTTCAAGTTTTTCGCCGTGACTTGCCCCTTCGAAAACAAAGAGAATGACGATAAGCGGCAAAACAAAGAGAAGATTATAGATCACGAGGAGCAAAAGGTTGTTTACCGTAACGCCCGCCAAAGAAATGAGCGTCAGCACTCCGAGGTACACGGCGCCGGTGCAAGGCAATTCGACGATCGCGACGAAAACGCCGAGTAAAAACGATGTGGAAAGCTTTCCGGTGATCCGCTTTGTGTACATCTCAATCCGTTTCGACGCCGAGGGGAGAATGGAGAGACTCGGCCCTTTGCCGTAAAAGAAAAAATCTTTGATTTCGAGTATTCCGAAAAAAATAAGAAGAATCGCGATTGCGATATAGGCGCCGGCGGTAAACGACCCCAGCTGCTGGATGACAGGGAGAAGGATCAGTCCGGCGACGAGGTAGGTGACAAACACCGCGGCGATGTAGGTAAGACCGTGCAGAAGAACGTGTTTCTTTGATCCGAAGGCTTTGTAGAGATACGCGAGAAGAAAAATAAGAACCCCGAACGCGCAGGGGTTGATGCTGTCAATAACCGCGGCTCCCACAAGGAGCGGGATCGTGAGGTTCGTCGGCTCCATATCCCTCTAGCAAAACCTACAGACGTTTACCGGCTCTTCTTTTTGTTTCTCGCCGTTCGCTTCTTTCTTATATTCTTCGCAGCAGCTCTCGCAACAAAAGGTCTTTCCATTCTCTTCGACGCACTTCTTGCAGTCGTCTTTACTGCAACGATCGCACGTTTTTGTATCCATATGCATATATCGTATCACGCCGCCGCTCTCCCGATCAACCCTCTCCGAGAAACGGGAACCTAAGGGGGTTTTCCTTGAGAAGTCGTCCTACTTCTTCGGCGCCTTCCGGGCCAAACGAAAAGAAGATAACGTCTCGGTCTTTCCACTCGTAATTCCTCCAGTCGGGATAATATGCGCCGTTCACGAAGACTTTCCAGACTCCGTTCCGGCCATCCTCGCATGCCGCACCATTCTCTCTCCTGAACAGGCCCTTCTCGTCAACGGGGAGATCGAGATTTTTGAAAATCACCGTCAGCGCAAACGGGGCAGACTCGAGGAATTTCTTCGTTTTCTGATCATAGGGGATCTTGTCGTGCCAGTGGACAACGTTTTCCTCCCCGTGCGTATGGAACTCGGCAAGCGCTCCCTTAAATTTCGGAAAAGAATACGATTCTCCGCAGATTGTCACGGGAACATACGCATGAATGTGGGCACTCCAGAAGCATTGGTTATTTCCGCACGTTACAACTCCTCCTTCGGCGATACCGCTCTTCTTGTACTCCACGACGGAGTAGACAAGAAACCCGACGACGAGCGCGACGCCGATGATTCCCAAGGTTGTAATCAATGTCTTGTTTTTCATCCTCCCTTGATACGTTCAGTATACCGGATTGCCGCGCATAAAAAGCAAGCCCTGCGTTTGGGGCGCAGAGCGAGCAGTTTCTAAAGAAGGTAGCGCGACGCCGTTCGCCCTGTCAAGCTAAAATCATCTTCAAGAGCGCCATCCTCACATAAATTCCGTTCTTCGTCTGCCTGAAATATGCGGCCCGAACGTCCCCGTCAACTTCCTTCGCAATTTCATCAATCCGCGGCAGGGGGTGCATAATGATTGCCCGATCTTTGAGCTCTTGAAGCACTGCGTTGTCGATGACGTACGAACCTTTGAGCTTCTCGTACTCCTCGCGCGATGCGAAGCGCTCCTGCTGAACTCGGGTTATCGAGAGCACATCGACGCGGCGCACGGCTTCTTTTATGTCCTTAAGTTCCTCAAACGGAATGCCGTGTTCCTTGAGATATGTTTTGTACTCCTCGGGAAGCTGGAGCTCTTCCGGCGAAATCAGATATACTTTGACTCCTCGATACGCGGGAAGCAGATAGATGGTCGAGTGAACCGTTCTTCCGAATCGGAGATCTCCCACGAAAGCGATGGAAAGGTCGTCAATCTTTCCAAGCTCTTTTTCGATCGTATAGAGATCGAGAAGCGCTTGCGTCGGATGCTCATCGCTTCCGCTCCCGGCGTTTATAACAGGAACGAGAGACGCCCGAGAAGCAGTCTCCGCGGCTCCCGCCGAGGGATGACGCAAAACAATCGCGTCGGCATAATCGCTTATCACCCGTATTGCGTCTTCAATGCTTTCTCCTTTTTTCGCCGAAGAAAACTCAGCCGCGTTCTCTGACGTAATTACATCTCCTCCGAGCTTATACATCGCCGTCTCAAATGAAAACCGAGTGCGAGTACTCGGCTCGTAGAATACAGTGGCAAGTATTTTTCCAGCGCAGTTATTGAGCGGTTTACGTTCGGCAACCGCTGTTTCCATTCCTTTCGCGCTTTCAAAAATTCCGTTGAGCGCCTCCTTCGAGGCGAACTCCTTTGCGGTTATAAGATGGCGTGGTCTCATTGCTTCAAGGATATTTATACACCTTCCCGCGCACGATTGTATAGAGGACGCTTCCGGGAAACATAACTCCCTCAAACGGAGACCAGCCGCACTTCGTTTTCAAGTCTTTCCGGTTTATCCGAATCGGACGTTCCGGGTGGATCACGGTAAGAGAGCCGACGTATCCGGACGCAATTTTTCCGAATCCCTCGCCATATGTCTTCGGAAGAAAGGGTTTTACGAACCTGCCTGGGTTGTACGAGCACGCGCGGGCTATTTCTTCCGGAGTAAATCCGTGCTCCCCGAGAAGCCACGTCACAAAAGGTCCGTAGGTATCGAGATGTGGAATTCCCGAGATGCCTTTCAGTTTCTCCTCCTTCGTGTGCGGAGCGTGGTCCGTTGCGAGATACTCGATGTCTCCGCGTTTCAGGCGCCGAATGAGTTCCAGCCGTTCTTCGGGGTCTGTGCGAAGCGGCGGGTTCATCTGCAGCCACAACCTTCTTTCGTCATCGAGTATCGTCGCGTCAAAGTAGAGATGATGGGGTGTTATTTCCGAAGTCACTCTAATTCCTTGTTTCTTGGCGGCCATAACTTTGTCTACGGCGTCGAGTGTCGAGATATGGCAAATTTTCCCCTCGAGATCGTATTTCCGAATAAGCGAGAGAGCAAAATCTGTTGCGACAACCTCGGCCTCTTTCGGCCGACGGGCTTCGTGGGTCTTTTCGTTTTTACGATTTTCGAGGATCTCTGGATCTTCGCAGTGAAAACTTACGTTGCATCCCTTATAAAATTGGATTGTCTCCTCGAGCTCGCTTTTTGACCGGAAGAAGAGATCTCCTATCGAGGGACCCATGAAGACTTTATAGGGCGCGGGGAACGAAAGCGGCTTTGTTCCGGGTCCGATTCCCCCGTAGAGCGTTACATGGACGAGCGACTTCTCCGTACGTTTCTGTTTTTCCTCGTACCTCGCATCATCCACCGGCGCGATGGGATTATTCGGCATTTCGGCAACGTGCGTGACCCCTCCGTGAAGTGCCGCCTCAGACATGGTCCGGAAATCTTCTTTATAGTTTTGTGTGCCGCCTGCGTCTTCCCGGGCATGAACGTGGACGTCTCCGAAGCCCGGGAAAATAAGAACTGGCGGATCGCAGCGAAGGTCGGGAGTGGAGGCAGAGGGACTTTGGACGGCTTCGATCAGCCCCGTTTCCGTGTTGATAAGAACCTCCCGAAAGGAGGTCTCGTCATAATTTACGATTGTCCCTTGTACTCTAAGCATTTCTGCCAATCGCTTCCTGAATCGAACGGAGGCCGTCTCGCTCCAAGAGTCGAAGCAAGCCTTTATTGATTCGCCTCGCGATGCCGGGGCCTTCGTAAATCAAGCCGGTATAGAGCTGGACGAGCGATGCGCCGGCGCATATTTTTTCGTATGCATCTTCAGGGGAAAATATCCCTCCAACCCCGACAATCGGGATGGCTCCTTTTGACCTCCGGAAGAGATAACGGATGATTTCCGTTGATCGCTTCCGGAGCGGCTTTCCACTTAATCCTCCTTCTCCCGCTGCCTCAATTTCCGACTTTGGCGTAACAAGTCCGTCTCGAAGAACGGTCGTGTTCGTGGCCACGACTCCCTGAATGTTCGTATCCTTTGCGATGTCCAAAACATCATCGAGTTGACTTTCGTTCAAATCCGGAGCGATTTTCACTAAAATCGGCCGAGGGCGGGCGCGGCGGAAATTAAGCGCTTGGATGCCCTGCAGGAGTCGGGTGAGCGGTTTTCTTTCCTGGAGCTCTCGGAGATGCGGGGTATTCGGAGAACTGACGTTTACCATGATATATCGAGCGTAGTCCGCCAGACTCTCAAAACACTTTTCGTAATCAGAGAGGGCGGCGGCGTTCGGAGTAAGTTTGTTCTTGCCGATATTTACGCCGACGATGATTCCTTCGTCTCGGATATCCTTGAGACATTCGAGTGCGCGCTTCATCCCTTTGCTGTTGAATCCGAGGCGATTTACGAGCGCCTCGTCCTCTTTGAGGCGGAAAATCCGGGGTCTTGGGTTGCCCGGCTGGGGCAATGGCGTTACTGTTCCTACCTCAATAAACCCGAACCCGAGACTCGCGAAAAAAGACAACGCTTCAGCGTTCTTATCGAAACCCGCGGCAAGGCCGAGGGGATTTTCAAAATCCGCGCCGAGGACACGCACGCGAAGCCGCTCGTCCCGAAATGAGTAGAGAGACTTGACGAAGGGACGGAACGGCGCCTTCCCTAAAACGCCGCCGAGAGCAATAGCTGCCCCATGGGCGCGCTCGGCATCGATTTTAAAGAGAAGCGGCCGGATCAGCTTATACATGTATACTCACCGCAGAGCATTGATTTGTTCTTTCGCGCGCAGAACTTCTTTCCGCGGATCCTCGGCAAAAATGAATCCTCGGGCGGAAGCGATGATCATTCCTTTCTTTTTGCTATTCAGTCCGGCGCGGACCATCGCTTCAATGTCGCCGCCCTGCGCGCCAATCCCGGGGATTAAAAACGTTATGTCTCCCACAAGGTTGCGGAGGATCCGCATCTCTTCTGGGTACGTTGCGCCAACGACAAGGAGGCAGTTCCCGTTCGCATTCCAATCGTCCCGAACCTTTTCTGCGACGATCTGCCATAACGGCTTCTCTCCCACCTTAAGATCCTGGATCTCCGGAGCACCGGGGTTCGAGGTGCGACAGACCACGATACATCCCTTATCTTTCCGCCCAAGAAACGGAGCAAGCGGTTCGTGCCCCATGTAAGGATTCACCGTCGCGGCGTCAAAACCAAACCAATCGAAGAGCGTTTTCGCGTATTGAACGTTGGTTGTTGCTGTGTCCCCGCGCTTCGCGTCACAAATCGTAACGATATCGGGATGGCGTTCCCGGAGATAATCCATTGTCATTTTGAGTTCTCGAAATCCCCGATCTCCCCGCGATTCGTAGAACGCAATATTCGGCTTATACGCGCTCACAAGGTCGTGGGTGGCCTCAATGATGTGCTTATTGAATTCGAATTGCGGGAATTCTTTCCCCAGGAACGATTTTGGAATGAGTTCTATATCGGAATCCAGCCCGACGCACACAAGCGAGTTTACTGCGTCAACTCGCCGATCGTATTTTTCAAGCATATTCATAGCGTTACTGAAGCTTCAATTTCCGCTCGCCGTATTTTGAAAAATACTCTTCCAAAGAGCGGCCGATTTCCGCCCCAGGGCGCACTTTCGCGAAAACGTCGGGAATAAGATCTAAAATATTGCTCATTGCGTGAAAGCCGATCTCTTTTTCTTCGAAAGCCTCTTGGACGGTTTTACCGTCGTCGCGCCGTTCATTCCTGTTCGTAAGCACGACCGCCCCGACAACATTCACGCCGGCTTCAGAAAGCTTTCGAGCCGTATTGAGAAGCGATTCTCCGGTGGTAGTCGTATCTTCGAGTATGACCGTCCTGCCCCGAGGAAGCCCGAGGAAGTATTTATCTTTGGGATTCCCATGGTCCTTCGGTTTACCGCGACCCATCGAGAGATCGTGCGAGCCCGGGCCGTACGAAGGAGATTGCTTGGCCCATTTGTACTGAAGGAGAACCCCGATCTTTGTCGCGCCCTCGGGAACCGCGAAAAAAGAATCCGGGCGAAGGCCCGTCCCGAGAACGAATGAGATGATGAAGTCCGTGAGCCGGTCTGTGGCGTACACGTCAGCCGCAACGGACCTCCAACTTACGTAGTGATGAGATTTCCTGCCGGATGCGAGCGTCAGCGGCTCCGGAAAAAATCCGACAACATTGTGATCGAGTACAAAACGGTTGAACTTTTCCCGATCAAAAACACTTTCCATTCCCATAATCTCACTTATATTACACTGGCTTGCAGGTTCTTTACAAAGACTCCGATCCGCGCTATATCTTCAGATGGTAAATCCCTCACCAAAGGAGGTGAATCATGCGGTTGTTCCCTGCAGTTTTGTGTTTACTTCTTTCGATCGCCGGCTCCGCAGGCGGGCAAGACAAGAAAAACGTGGTCGTCGTGAAAGCGAAACCCGATTACTACGTGCCCGCGGAGAACATCCCCTACTACCTCGAGCACCTCAAGACCGAGGCGAGACGGAACGGCGGAACGCCCGAGCTCAAGGCCGAGATCGAACGATGGGAACGTCTGGCGGCGCTTGCCGCGATGACACAGGAGGGCATACGAATGTTCCTATCCGGGACAGACGTTCCTCCGTTCACGTTCTACACAGACGCCGAGAAAGATCTTCCCAAATTCCTGGAACCCGAGAAGAGAACAAGCGCTCAAAGCGCGGCCATTGCGGTAATCTACGAAGTCTGGAACACGCCGATCTGGATCAACGCGATCTCCAGCCGGACGCAGAACGCGTATGAGGAGTATCGGAGCGGCAGAACTCCTTCTTCGAAGAAGACAATTCCTTACCAAGCCTAGTTTCTCGCCGGATTCGTGAACGGGCTCGTTCGACTCGAGTGGGAAAAACAGAGGGGTAGATCTCCCCAAAACGAACTTGAACGTCTTGAGTCGGAAACACTCGCTCTCCAAGAAGAAAACAAGTTCCTACTCCGCCTACAAGAAGCAGGGAGGCTCCCAATGTTAGATTACCTTACGCTCAAGGCGCTGAACAAAAAGCGGATTGAGCACCTCCTCAAACAAAACGGAGCGACCCAAAAACCCGCTGCTCCACAAGAACCTATCTAACTCGCTTCCAACAGAAAGCCGCCGGCTGGCACGAAGCTTCCGGCGGTTTTCCTTTTCAAATAATACTCCTAGTTTCTGAGATACCTTCGAACCGCTATAAAACTCGATAACCCTCCCAAGACAATGCCGAAAAGCATCTGATATCCCAAGAGGCGGAAAATGTTCGTGTAGAAATACTCGAAAAGCTTGAGTCCCGGGATAAACGCGTTGAGATAGGGAGAAACGAAGTAGACGACGGGTGCGGCGATCAAGATACTCAACACCGCCGCAAGACTCCCCGAAATGACTCCTTCCACCATAAACGGACCCCTCACGAGAGCGTTCGAGGCGCCGACCACTCTCATAATGCCGATCTCTTCGCGGTTGGAGTAAATAGCGAGCCGGATCGTGTTGAACACGACGAGGCCCGCGATAAGCGCGAGAACTATGGTAAGCGTAAGGCCTCCCCGATTCACGTTATCGATAACGGCGGCGAGGCGATCAATGACGACTTGGTTCTTCGCATAGCTTACGCTTTCGATGTGCGTCTTCAGGTTCGGAGCTTCCAGATACTCGGCTATCGCGGCGTACTGATCGGGTTTTTTTGCCTTAATGTTCAAAGAAGGCTGAAGCGGATTCGCATTGAGTTCGTTGATCGACTGACTTATCACGGGATCGTCTTCGTGCCGCGCCTTAAAAATTTCAAGCGCCCGGTCGCTCGAAATATAGTCAACCTGCCTTACTTCCACCAGACTTTCGAGAGATTGCTTGATGTTGAGAATTTGATCTTCCGGCGTGGTGGTCTTGAAATAAACACTAATGTCAATCTTCTCCTGGATCGATTCGGTTGCCCGATCCGTCACAACGCGGAAAAGGATGAGACCTACGGATACGAGGAGGGCGAGAACGGTGATCGCGACCGTTGCAGCAGAAAGCCAGCCGTTCCTCCAAAAACTTTTGAATCCGAAATGAAAAATTCTCGAAATGACGGTTACCATTGTCTACGCTAAAATATATTTACCTTTTTGTTCGTCTCGAATGAGTCGCCCCCGATCGAGCGTGATGACCCGCTTCTCGAGGCTGTTGATCACTTCTTTATCGTGAGTCGCGAGTACCACCGTGGTCCCAAGTTGGTTGATCTTCTGAAGCAGATTGATAATTTCCCACGTATGAAACGGATCGAGGTTTCCCGTCGGCTCGTCCGCGATGATAACTTCCGGGCGGTGTATCATGGCTCTTGCGATCGCAACACGCTGTTTCTCTCCTCCTGAAAGTTCATGCGGAAAATTCTTCGCCTTATCGCTTAACCCTACCATATCAAGAACTTGCGGGACGAGCTCCGCTATTTCGCGCTGGGGTCGCCCCATCACCTCAAGCGCATAGGCAACGTTCTCGTGGGCGTTTTTCGTCGCGAGAAGCCGGAAGTCCTGGAACACCACCCCGACGTGCCGGCGAAACGCGGGTAGTTCGCTGTCGCCAAGCTTATTCACTTCGTACTGTCCGAAAAACACCCTCCCGCGGGTCGGTTTGTCCTCGCCAATGAGAAGCTTGATGACCGTGGACTTGCCGGCGCCGGACCGTCCGGCCAGCGATATGAGTTCGCCTGGTTCGACGTTGAAATTGACGTCTTCCAATGCAACCGCATGGCTGTTGTAAATCTTAAATACGTTCTGGAAAACGATCATGCTAGGCGTCCATTAATTCTACCTCTGCCTCGACGAACTGATCAAGGTCGCCTTTTAGAACCTCGTCCGTTTTCGCGGTTTCAACTTCGGTTCTGTGATCTTTGACGAGCTGGTACGGGTTCAAAACGTACGATCGGATCTGATTTCCCCACTCGGGCTTCACTTTCACGCGGAGATTCTGTAATTCCGCAACCTGATTCCTCTCCATGAGATGGAACAGCTTCGCCTTGAGTAGTTTCAAAGCCCGCTCGCGATTCTGGGCCTGCGACCGCTCGACTTGCGAACTCGCGATTGCTCCAGTGGGAAGGTGGGTAATGCGAACTGCCGTTTCCACTTTGTTGACGTTCTGACCTCCCGGTCCCCCCGATCGAAAAAAATCGAATTTTAAGTCTTTCTCCGGTATCTCGATTTTCGACTCCTCGACCGGAGGCAAATCCGGCACAACCTCAACAAGCGCGAACGAGGTGTGTCTCAGGTGTTTCGGGGAGAAAGGAGAAATGCGCACAAGCCGATGCACTCCCGCTTCCCGCTTTAAATAGCCGTATGCATACTCTCCTCTTATTTCCATAGCTCTCCCTCGTGGGTTCTCGTCGAGAACCTTCGGGCTCCATCCACGCCTCCGTGCGAATCCCTCGTACATGAGAAACAGCATTCGAGCCCAATCCTCGGCATCTTCTCCGCCCGCTCCGGGGTATACGGTAAGAACTGCGGCTTGCCGGTCTCGAGCACTCGAAAAAAGCTGTTCCAACTCCAGCTGGCGAAACTTGCGCTTCAACTCGAAAAATTTGGCTTTCTCGAAAACCTTTTTGAGTTCCTGTATCCCTCTCTCTACCTCTCGATACCGAGCAAGAAAGCTTTGGAGCTTCCCGAGTGTTTTCACTCTTTCCTCTGCCTCCTTTCGATCGCGCCAAAAATCGCCGTCCGACATCGCGCTCTCGATTTCCCGAACCTCTGCTTCCTTTGCCGCAAGGTCAAAGCCGCCCGCCTAAGCGGCGGGCTTCAGTTTCAAGCTCTCTAAGTTCAGATTGATAATCCATGGTAAGAAATTCTGATTCTTCCGATGGTATAATAACAGATACACAGAGCGCGTCAAAAATGGAGAAATCATTTCGCAAATCCCTGTTCTCCCCAGAAAATCCTCGGCCGGGCGAAGAAGGCTATTTGGAACCCGGTTTTCGTCGCAACGAAGCTGGCGAGATCGTCGACGAACTAGGTAACGTATACGACGAGGCATACAACCTCATACGAGAGGCCCTAAGCGAGGAATATAAACAAGGACTGGAAGCCGCACGACGGGAGGCTGAAGGCAAAAACTGGCCGGAAAGTCAGATACAACAAATGGCCAGATTCCGCGCCCATCAAATCAAGAAGGGCAAAGAATTACGAGAGAAGGAAGAGAAAAAACGGCGGCGACTCAAGCGTGCCTCTTGAGAGTCGGGCATAGATAAATCCCGAGGATTCTGGAGCCGATGGTCGGACTTGAACCGACAACCTTTCCCTTACGAAGGGATTGCTCTGCCGTTGAGCTACATCGGCGCGTTCTCACTTCTATCACACTTTAGCCAGGCGCTTCAAGTTTGCGAAGCCCTCGTACAAGACGACCGCCTCACGAAGTTATTTTATGCTTTCCTTTGCCTTGCGGACGATGTCTTCAATGCTTGTTTCGCTCTTTACAAGGTAGTAAGAGGGTTCGTCGACAATGACGCGGCCCATGATGTTGTCGTTCGCAACCAGATTGGTAAGAACGACGAGCGGCACGTGTTTCCCCCAATCACCCTCCTCGCGGAGTTTTTTCATAACCGTCATCCCGTCCATCTTGGGCATGACAACGTCAAGGAGGATCACATCGGGGCGTTCCTTTAGGGCGAGCTGGAGTGCCGCCTCTCCGTCTCCCGCCGTAAAAACCTCGAAACCCTCTCGAGTGAATTTGTCGGAAAGGACGCGCGCCATCGGCGCTTCGTCTTCGGCAATAAGAACTTTTTTCTTTCCGCCTTCTGCCATATTACGCGGTTTTATTATACAACGCTTTGTGTTGTTTACAATGTGAACACTCCGGTCCGCTCCGTGCCCGCTCTTGGATCCGCTTTTTCTCGGGCGTCTCGGTGAACGCAAGCGGCAAAGAAACACAGAATGTCGTTCCCTTTCCTTCTTCGGACTCGAACCAGATAGTTCCTCCGCACCGCTCAATGATCGCTTTCACCAGATAAAGACCCAAGCCGGTCCCTTCGGTTTCCTTTGTTTTCACGTTGTCGGCACGGAACAGTTTCGTGAAAATCTTATCCCGCTGGAACGCCGGTATGCCGTAGCCGGTGTCGGAAACCGTGACGAAGACATGCGACTCTCCTCCAGCGCTCCCAGGAATCCCGATCGCTTGAGGCTCGAGGTGTTTTTCAATTGCAACCGCGACGGTTCCTCTCGGCGGAGTGTACTTTACGGCGTTCGAGAGCAGGTTTTGGAACACGATGCGCATCAGTTTCGGATCGGTCGAAATGATCGGCAGGTTGCTTACAAAGTGTTTTTGAATCTGCGTCTCTTTGCGCTTGATTTGGGGTTCGAGCTCCGCAAGTACACTCTCCGCCGCTTCGACCAAGTTCGTGGGTTGCGGCTCAACAGTTAGCGTCCCGAGTTCAATCCGGGAGATGTTGAGGAAATCGTTCACAAGTCCGATCATTCGTTTGTTCGCTTTGAAAATCTCTTCGAGATATTTTTGTTGTTCGTCGTTCAGTTTACCCAAATCGCCCGAGAGAAGAATCTCTGCATACCAGTTAACCGTCGCAGGCGGCGTCCGAAGTTGGTGCGAAGCAAGAGAAACGAACTCGTCTTTCATCCGGGATATTTCCTCGGCATGCTGCAACTCGCGTTTCATGGCCTCCTCAAGTTTCTCGGTGCGTTCCTTCACCATCGCTTCGAGGCTCGTCGCATAGCTCTTCAAGGCAACTTGCTGTTCTGTGAGAGTCCGCGACGCCTGCCAAACGATCAAGGAAAGCGCGGCGAACATAATCACTAAGGAAACCACGATGCGTTGCGCGAAAAGATCCCTGATTTCTTGGATTTGCTCCCGCAGAAAGCCGGTTCGGGCGTATGTTTCAAGAACTCCGACCACCTCCGGAGATGCTCCGAACGTAAGGGGTGCCAGGATAACCATTCCCTCGCCGAATGAGGACTCATAAATGTACCTCCCGTCTTCTGGATCAAACGTTTTCAGCTCCACAACGGTTTCAAGATCCAGCGCCCGCTCGAACGCCCGCGTGAGAGGAAACTGTTTCCCGATAAGCTCCTGTTTGTCCGAATACACGATAATCCCTTCGCGGTTCCAGATCTTGGTACGAAAGAGACCGGGGATCTGGAGGTTGAGAACAAAATTTTCAAAACGAGATGAACTTTCCGATGCGGCGGGCGCGGCAAAATCTTCTGACCTCAAGAATTCCGCCGCGAGGCGGTTCGCGAATACAACGGAGTTCAGCTTTTGCTGTTCTAAGATGAAAGACGTAAGCGTCGGCGTGATAAGACTTGAAAGGAAAACGCCGAGTACAACGAAAACGACTGTTCCGAGTGCGACGAACTGCTGGAAAATAGTTAGCCCTTTGAATTTCATGGTTAAAGCACGCTCCTCACTATTATGGCAGAACGGTGATTATTCCCATCGTCGGAGGGTCATCGAGAAGGTGTTCGTGATACCCGAATGTTCCGGGGACACGGAACGTGTGCGAAAAACTCTGGCCTTTCGATATGCCGCCCAGGGCGTCGAAGGTAGGAAGAGAGCTATGGGTCGGATGCGGATCCGCCCCCGGCCAATGCAATTTATCGTCTTCGTTCACGAATGTCACCGTGTCTCCGACTCTGACGACAAGCTCCGACGGTTCCGCACGGCTGTCGCTGTGCATTCTCACGATGAATTCCTGCGGCGCACGCGGAGCGGCGGGCGCTACGGGCGGCTTTGTCTGTGGTTTTGCCCCGGGCGGAGGCGTTGATTTGAGCGGAGAAGAGGGGGGCGCGGTCGATACAGGAGGATCGACCGGAACAGAGGAAGTCGCATCCGGTGGCGTTTCCGGCAAAACGCTCGTTGTTTCGGCGGCTTGTTCCGGAGTTCGCGGCGGCGGTAATGTCGTTTCACTAATCTCCTCGGTCTGCGGCTTCGAGATCCAAAAAAAAGCCGCAGCTCCTCCAGCCAATAAAGCGGCGATAAGTCCTACGACTACTATGGTATTCACGATATTGCTTTATCGAACAATGATGTTTCCCGTACGGATCGGATTCAAATGGTCATGATACTCCCACTCCCCCTCCTTCCAAAATGTGAACGAGAACTTTTCCCCTTTCTGAAATCCGCGAAGCGCATCAAATTCGGGGTAATTCGTGTGCGTCGGATGTTCGTCCGAAGCGGGCCACGAAGGAAAGATGTGGTTGTTGATCCACTCGATCGTGTCTCCGCGGGAAATGATGACTGTTTCCGGATTAAATCGTTCCGCTTCTATCGAAACGAGCTGTCGCGGAGCAACAACGGGAATAATCCCCGTGTCTACAAGTTCGTTCAGCTTCGCTCTCGTCTTCGGACCCACAACCCCAAAAAGTCCCAGCTCTTTGTCCCGGGCGTCGGCGATGTTGTACCGCTCCTGAAACCGCTGTACGGCAATATGGGTCTCCCTACCGAAATACCCGGTGACTTTTCCCTCGGGATAAAGCACAGGATCGCTTGCAAGGAATTTCTGAAGCGCCCGAACGTCGCTTCCGATTGACCCGAACCGGAGCATCCGTTTCCAGCGAAACCCTTCGAGGTCCGTGCCAGCGACTCCGGACTCTCCGCCTAGTTTTTGTATCATTTCCCCAACTCTTCTGCCGGCCTCAACGAGCTTCGCAAGCATTGAACGGAGAGGGTCGAGAGGCGTCTCTACGATAAACGACCCCGAAGAAAAGTTGTTAGCCCAGTCGAATGCGAACACGCCGTACCCGTATTTTTTCCCCGACTCAAGCCTGGCGTCGGTGTATGACGTGGCCTGGCCCCGGAAAACAACTTTCCCATCGAAAGGGTTCGCCGGAAGAGATCCCTCGAGACGCACCACCTGTACTCCCAGAAAATGCGGGTCTTCCGGGTTGGTCCACTTGAGCGCCACTCCATTCTCGACCTGCTCGGAAGAAAGATTTGCGACTCGGGGAAGCTTTATGCTCTCGTATGTCCCGCTCGCATTTCGTGGCACGACCGGCGGGAGCGGGAAATTGTCCGCCGGAATGATCTTGAGCTTTTCGGGAAGCGAGGCGTTTTTATTTCTGTCGTAGCTGAATAACGAGTAATAGTAAGTTTTGCCGTTCTCGAGCGCCCCGTCCACATAGTACGGCACCGCTTCGCGGAACACGAAATCCCCGCCGTCATCCGGCTTCTCCGCAAACCGATCGGTTCTCCGGAGGATGAGAACTTCGTCGAAATCGGGATCCGGAGGATTGAGCCACGAGAGTATTGCCCCTTTATTTGCCGGCACCCCAAAAACATTCCGGACTGGTCCCGGTGGCACGGTGTCCGGAATCGGTAGCGTCTGGAAAACGTATTCGCTCGAAGTCGCGTGCTTTTCAACGACTCGCTCAGCGCCAGTGGTAGGCCCGGTGGTTAAAACGAAGTAATACGTAGTCTCGGGGAGGAGTTCCGCAAGAACGGCTTCGTGATTGAGCCTGCCTTCGTACGGGTCGATGGAAAACTCGTGCGTGTACACCTCGCTTGACGTCCCGTACGAGAGCTTCGTGAAACTGAACCAGCTCGTTGCCCAGCGGATCAACGCGGTACTCGTTCCGATTCTCGAAGTGTCGATCTGCAAAATATTCGGCGGAAGAATGATCACTGACGGCGGTGCTCCACCGGTAATACTAGCCGCACATGACGACCTCACGGCAAAATTGGCGTCAGAAGCATCCCAGGTGCTCAAAGATGCATGGCTGTGTGCATGACCATCCACCCAGACTCTTCCTGTTTCCGAAATATCTCCTGAAGACGGAGTCCAGTCCCACGTCGTTCCTTGCTGGGGAACGTTGATCGGATGCTTGATGAGAGATGAGTCAAGGTGTGTCGGTTGTTGGCCATCAGTCCGGTAATAGAGCGCCACGTGCTCGACATTCGAACCGCTCCAGGAGAATTGGATCGTATACGCTTGCCCGACGGCGAGGCACTCCCCTCCGTTCGGGAGAACTACCGCGGTTACATCGGCCGCCTCGGCAAACTTGGGCGAGAAAACAAACAGCGCGATGGCTACCGCGCTCGCACCAAGAATTTTCTTCTTGAGCTCGAAAGTACTCACGGGTAATTACCCCGAACACTTCCTCCGCGTTATGATGACTTGCACAACATCTATTGTAGCAACCGCGAGAGTTTCCTGAAAGAATTCACCTTCGAGAAGCGCCTCTCCTCTTTTTGAAGAGATGTCCGTAGAGATCATCCCGCGGCTCGACCACGAGTTCCTGGCTCGAAAGAGGCCCGTCCGTGAATTCAACGGGGGCATTCTGAATAAGCGCGAGAGGGCGCTGTTCTCGGCCTTCTCCCATAAGAAGCACCGCCGCAGTCGCAAGACTGTCGGCCACGTTCGTTACGGCGGCTTTCAGTTTTCTCCCGAAAATATCCGGCTTACCTCGCGAGTCGCGAAGCCCCCGAAAACCGGCATATCCCACCGCAACGGCAAAAATGCCCCTCCGGAAAGGGATCCTTCTACTGTCCGTGATCAAGACGCCGAGGCGCCGGACGCCGTAGTGACGCTTAAGCTTTCGCCACAAAGCCCGCGCCGAGCCGAAACCGTCTTTCGGGAGGAGAATGACCTTGCCGCGCGCATTTGATTCATCGATTCCCGCAGAAGACATCATTGCTCCGTTCTTCGAGGTGAGCCAGATGTCTCCAGCCCGCATCGCCCAATCACTTTCGGCTTTGATCAATCGCTCTCGCGTCTTCTCATTTCGTATCTCCGCCGTCCTCCGCTCGGAGAGAGCGACTATTTTTGAAGTAACAACCAAAACGGAGCTCTCGCGGATCCGCGTTGTCCGCTCCGTTATGAACGTAAAAAGATCTTCTCCTTCGCGGAATATCCGTGTTTTAAAAGGTATGATCTTCATCGCTGCGGGATCCCATCTCACGGCGGAGGGTACAGGATTCGAACCTGTGAGGGGATTTCTCCCCAACCGCATTTCGAGTGCGGCGCGTTAGACCACTCTGCCAACCCTCCGCCGTGCTGCGGGACGAGTGCGGCCAGCTACCCACCTCGCCAACGAAACAGGAACCGCCCGTCGCCTTTGGCGGAACCCCGATCAAAGCGGTGGTCTGGCACGCCTCCAAAAACCGAGACCACAAATCATCGTAACCCAAGAAAAGAGCGCGAACAAGATTTAGTAAAAAAATGCCTGGGAGCAAGCTTGTTGGCTCCACTCCCAGGCACATTGCCTTTCCTTGGGGTTACGCGTGCGCGAAACCAAGGAAGGCGGGAGGAGAAGCGAAGATGGACGACTCGGAGAGTTTCTTGATCTCGCCCAGTTGGTCGGGACCGAAGACCAGTTGCATCGGTTGCATGAGGTGGCTGATGTTTTGACAGTGAGCGGACACTTCCAGCCACCGGTGGATCGCACAGGATTTGATGTGCTCCTGTGTGATCGTGGTGCCCGCTTTCGCCCTGTCGCAGGCGAGGCGCGCATCAAGGAATTCGCCGACGAGATCGGCGGCGGCAGACCCGGAGCATACTGGAACTCCTCGGACCAACCTGAGATCCGAGAAAAGCTCTATGATCGTGTGGTTGTTGTCCTCGACAACTTCCGTGAGAACCCGTCGCAGCCGCTCCACGGCGAACTGCTGCGCACCTGCAGCAAGGAGCACTCTGGGCGAGAGACCGGGGATGATGTGGTATCGCTCAGCGCCGGTGATGTACATGATCCGCCGCTCGCAGCGCTGCACCTTCTCACATGCGCCGCGCCTGGCGAAGACGATGATCCCCACAGGGCGCCACCCGTCCTGACTGAGATCAGAAACGATTGGCGGTAGCCGGTTTGGTCTTCCTTGTTCAGATTTCCCCAAATACTCGCTGAACGTGATCGGAACTTTTCGAACAAACTCTTCTATCGAGCTCTGCATGGGCCGCTTCTCCTTTTTTCCTCATGAGGTTTATTGATTCCGACAGGACACCCATCGGAATCAGCTTTTTATAGCATACCACAACAGGCTGATTTCTTCAAGAACGCGGACTGACGACTGTCCCCCCGAGAGGAATTGAACCCCTATCTTATCCTTAGGACGGATCTGCTCTATCCGTTGAGCTACGAGGGGAAATATTTGAGGAAATATATACTATCGGCTACACTATACGCGAGAATTCCGTCAGTCGCAATCGGGCCTATGGTCTAGTGGCATGACACGTCCATGGCATGGACGGGATCGGGGTTCGATTCCCCGTAGGTCCACTGGAGGGCCTATAGTTCAGTGGTAGAACACCTCATTTGCAATGAGGAAGCGCGAGTTCGATTCTCGCTAGGTCCACAAGGAAGCGTGCCAGAGTGGTTGAATGGGCCTGTCTTGAAAACAGGTATGCCGGAAACGGCATCGGAGGTTCGAATCCTCCCGCTTCCGCTTTACCCGTGAGCTCCCCTCCTTCACTGCGTTACGGTGGACAGGGAATCTCACCCCCACCGCACAACAATGAACCAATACAAAACCGGACCGTGGCTCATTTTCCTCGCAGCGCTTCTTTGGGCAGTTGACGCGCCATTTCGAAAATTTCTTACAGCCGGCCTTCCGTCCGCCACGATTGTTCTTATGGAACATATCGTAATCGCCGTACTTGTGATTATTTTCCTCGCTCCTCGCCTCAAAGAATTGAACCGTCTCTCCGCGTTCGAATGGTTCTCCGTCTTTTTTATCGGTTTCGGCGGATCGGCCCTCGCAACCGTATTTTTTACCCAGAGCTTCCATTACGTAAATCCTTCGGTCGCCATACTCCTCCAAAAAATACAACCGATCATCGCCATCTTTCTCGCGATGCTGATCTTGAAGGAAAAACTTATGGACCGATTTTGGCTTTGGGCGGCCGTTGCCATCTTGGGAACTTATCTCGTCACGCTTCCCGACATCAGAATGTCTGGACTCTCTCTCGCGGGCGGAACCAAAGGAGTCGCGTTCGCGCTCCTCGCCGCGCTCCTCTGGGGCAGCTCGACCGTGTTCGGCCGCGTGGTCTTGAAAAAAATTTCATTCCAGGCAATGACGGCTATTCGCTTCCTTACTGCGCTTGTATTCCTTCTCTTTCTGAACGTATACGACAACGCCATCTACACAATCGGCACCGCATCTCCTAGAGACTGGGCGTATGTGTTCATTATCGCCATCCTCGCCGGGTTCGTTTCGCTCCTCATCTACTACAAAGGACTCCGCGTAACGAGTGCAAGCGTGGCGACGCTTGGAGAGCTCGCATTCCCGTTCGCCGCCGTAGTCGTCAACTGGAAATTTCTGGGCGCGACGCTCTTTCCGATCCAAATTCTCGGAGGACTCGTTCTTCTCTTTGCGGTCTGGAAACTCTCATCTGTGAATGCGGAAATGGCGGCGCATTAGTGATACAATGAACCGATGGACGACAGAAAAGTAATTTCGGTTATCAAGAAAGCAACTCCGGCGGTCGTTTCTATTGCCGTTAGGAAACACCTCGAAGACGTTGAAAAAGACCTCTCGCCAGATCAGTATCCGTTTCTTCCCACGACTCCGGACAAAAAGAAAGTGGAAATTCCGGAAGACTTCGCGGACGAAAAAGGAATGGTTGAAATCGGGGGCGGATCAGGATTCATCGTGCGCGGAGAAGGTCTTATCCTTACGAACCGCCACATCATCGGCGACCGGAAAGCGGAATACGTAGCGATTTTGAACGACGAGAGGAGATTTCCCGTAACACTTTTGAGCCGCGACCCCGTAAACGACGTTGCGATCATAAAAATCGATGCCGGCAACCTCCCGACTCTCCCTCTTGGCGACGCAACACGACTTGAGCTCGGCCAAAGCGTGATTGCCGTCGGGAACGCCCTGGGGATTTTCAAAAACACCGTCTCCCTGGGAATTGTCTCCGGACTCTCCCGATCGATAACTGCCCAAATCGACACCGATGCCCCTTACCAAGAAATGCGCGGGCTTATCCAGACCGATGCCGCAATCAACCCCGGAAACTCCGGCGGGCCGCTTGTGGATCTTGAAGGAAAAGTGGTCGGCATCAATGTTGCGGTTGTCTCGGGGGCGCAGAACATAAGCTTCGCCATACCCATCAATGCCGTTGAACGAGATCTTCAAGATCTAAAGAAGTACGGCCGCATTCGCCGCCCTCTCCTCGGCGTTCGCTACATACTCATCGATGACGCTCTAAAAGCCAAGACGGGGCTTCCCGTAGGATACGGAGCATTCGTCACGAACGAAGGACCCGGCGATAGCGGAGTCGTTCCCGGGAGCCCCGCGGAAAAAGCGGGACTGAAGGAAAGAGATATTATTCTTGAACTTAACAAGCAAAAAATAGATCGGGATCACTCAATCCAAGACATCCTCGAAAACCTCGATGTGGGAAAGGAAGTCGATCTCCTCGTCTTTCGCGACGGGAAAGAGCTCACGCTCAAAGCCGCTCTCGCGGAAAAAAAGTAGCCTAGTAACTATACTCGTCGACCAAGAGCCCCAGGCGATCGAGGAGCAGAACCCTGTCATGAGAGGGGTCTAGAAACTGCGTACTTCCGATCCACACCCACCACTCTCGGCTCAAAAAATCGGAGTCTTTGCTGTAACGATCGAAACACCCTCGATAATTTATGGTATCGAGGTACGCCCGGCATGCGTAGTCGTTGAAGGGAACGGGAGGATTCGCGGCAGGCAGCCTGCACCCGCCAAGCGAGAGCAGATAGTTCTGGCACGTGCCCGTGAGGTGGCGGATGTCGCCGCGATCGATGTACGGGCAACTCAAGGGAAGCGACGGGCTGAATTGGTTCGCTCCCTGAAGATAGCCGATACATTTATTAAGCCGGATGTTCTTTCCGATAGCGCTCGAGGTGAAATACAAATTCACAAATTCGCCGTTTTTCAAGAAGATGTCGGATTCCGAGGAAAGGCCCGATGGGTCGTAGACGTTCACCGCTTGCGGAATATAATGGCTCCCGTCGTTTCCCTGAATTCGCCATCTCGTGATATTCACGCTCTCGTCGTCTTTGAAATTTGCGTAAAGCGAAATCCTCCCGCTCGGTCCAGCGGACACTGAACCAAGCTGAACTTTCCCGAAATGCGGCGAGATATCCTGAGCGCTGAAACCTTCGGGAATATCCCGAGGGTCGACGGCTACCGGAGGTGTCGAGGAAACTCCGAGTACCGTGTCGGGACGCGATTCAACTCGAGTTCTCTCCCGAAGTCCGACGCTCACCGAATACGGCTGGATCCCCGAGAGCGCGTCTCCAAAGCGAGGGCCAATCCGCGTAAAAAGATGCCCTCCATAGGAGTACGCAACAACACCGATGATCGCGATAAGAACGACGAGTCCGAAAAAGTGCGCCATAGGTTATAACACTATATTAATCAATTTCCCGGGAACATACACAATCCGTTTCGGCTCTTGAGAACCGATGGTTCTGCGGATTTTC